>NZ_BAAGSH010000020.1:0-7937 GCF_054782535.1 Comamonas humi
TGCGTATCGGCCGTGATGCCGTGCGCAGCCGTCGAGACGCCGCCCAACAGGCCACCCAGCAAACCACCGCCGCTGCCCAACAGGCCACCGACCAGACCGCCGGCATTCACGCCGCCAATCAGACCGTTGACCAGCCCACCGCCATTCACGTCACCAACGATGTTGCCCAGCAGGCCGCCAGCATTGGCGCCGCCGATCAGCCCGTTGAGCAGACCATGCTCGCCGGCAGCGGCATTCACTACGCCATTGACCAGGCCGCCACCGTTCACATCGCCGACGATGTTGTCGAGCAGGCCACCGGCATTGGCGCCGCCGACCACGCCGTTGAGCAGACCATGCTCGCCGGTAACGGTATTCACCACACCGTTGACCAGGCCACCACCGTTCACATCGCCGACGATGTTGCCCAGCAGACCGCCTGCGTTGGCTCCGCCAATCACGCCGTTGAGCAGACCATGGTCGCCGGCAACAACGTTCACGACACCGTTGACCAGGCCGCCACCGTTCACACTGCCGACAATGTTGTCGAGCAGGCCACCGGCATTGGCGCCGCCGATCACGCCATTGAGCAGACCGTGCTCGCCGGTAACGGTATTCACCACACCGTTGACCAGGCCACCACCGTTCACATCGCCGACGATGTTGCCCAGCAAACCGCCGGCATTGGCTCCGCCGATCACGCCGTTGAGCAACCCATGGTCGCCGGCCACGGTATTCACGACGCCATTGACCAGGCCTGTACCGTTAGCGCCGCCGACGATGCCGCCCAGCAGCCCACCTGCGTCAACGCCACCAACGATGCCACCGACCAGGCCACCGGCATCAACACCGCCAACGACGCCACCCAGCAGGCCACCTGCATCGACACCGCCAATCAGGCCGTTGACCAAGCCGTGTTCACCGACCACGGTATTCACAGCACCGTTGACCAAGCCACCGCCATTCACATTGCCAAGGATGTTGTCGAGCAGGCCGCCCGCGTTGGCACCACCGATCAGACCATTGAGCAGACCGTTTTCGCCAACCACGGTGTTCACCACACCATTGACCAGGCCGCCACCATTGACACCACCAACGATGCCACCCAGCAGACCACCTGCGTTGACGCCACCAATCAACCCATTGACCAGACCATGTTCGCCAACCACGGTGTTCACCACACCATTAACCAGGCCACCGCCGTTGACACCACCAACGATGCCGCCCAGCAGGCCGCCTGCATTGACGCCACCGATCAGGCCGTTGACCAGACCGTTCTCGCCAACCACGGTGTTCACCACGCCGTTGACCAGGCCGATGCCGTTCGCGCCACCGACGATGCCGTCAAGCAGTCCGCCTGCATCAACACCACCGACGATGTTGTCGATCAAGCCGCCTCCGTCGACACCGCCGACGATGCCACCCAGCAGGCCACCTGCATCGACGCCGCCAATGACGCCACCAATCAGGCCGCCACCGTCGACGCCACCGATCAGGCCATTGACCAGACCGTTTTCGCCGACTACGGTGTTCACCACACCGTTGACCAGGCCCGTGCCATCGGTACCACCGATGACACCACCCAGCAGGCCACCTGCATCGACGCCGCCAATGACGCCACCAATCAGGCCGCCACCGTCGACACCGCCAACGATGCCGCCCAGCAGACCACCCGCATCGACGCCACCGATCAGGCCATTGACCAGACCGTTCTCGCCGACCACGGTGTTGACCACTCCATTGACCAGGCCAGTGCCGTCGGCGCCGCCGATGACACCACCCAGCAGGCCGCCGCCATCGACAGCACCAACGATGCCACCCAGCAAGCCACCTGCGTCGACACCGCCAATGACGCCACCAATCAGGCCGCCACCGTCGACACCGCCAACGATGCCGCCCAGCAGACCGCCCGCGTCGACGCCACCGATCAGGCCGTTGACCAGACCGTTCTCGCCAACCACGGTGTTGACCACTCCATTGACCAGGCCCGTGCCGTCGGCTCCACCGATGACGCCACCCAGCAGGCCACCTGCATCGACGCCGCCAATGACGCCACCAATCAGGCCGCCGCCGTCGACACCGCCAACGATGCCACCCAGCAAGCCACCGGCATCAACGCCGCCAATGACGCCTCCCAGCAGACCGCCACCATCGACGCCGCCGATCAGGCCGTTGACCAGACCGTCCTCGCCGACCACGGTATTCACCACACCATTGACCAGGCCAGTGCTGTCAGCGCCGCCGACGATGTCACCCAGCAAGCCGCCTGCGTCAACGCCACCAATGACGCCTCCGAGCAAGCCACCGCCGTCGACACCACCAACGATGCCACCCAGCAGACCACCTGCATCAACACCACCAATGACGCCACCAATCAGGCCGCCGCCATCGACACCGCCAATGACGCCGCCCAGCAGACCGCCCGCGTCGACGCCGCCAATGACGCCTCCGATCAGGCCACCACCGTCAACACCGCCAACGATGCCGCCCAGCAGACCGCCAGCGTCGACTCCACCGATCAGGCCGTTGACCAGACCGTTCTCGCCGACCACGGTGTTCACCACACCGTTGACCAGGCCGGTGCCGTCGGCTCCACCGATGACGCCACCCAACAGGCCACCTGCATCGACGCCACCAATGACACCACCGATCAGGCCGCCGCCGTCGACACCGCCAATGACGCCACCAATCAGGCCGCCGCCATCGACACCACCGACGATGCCGCCCAGCAGACCGCCAGCGTCGACTCCACCGATCAGGCCGTTGACCAGACCGTTCTCGCCGACCACGGTGTTCACCACACCGTTGACCAGGCCCGTGCCATCGGTACCACCGATGACACCACCCAGCAGGCCACCTGCATCGACGCCGCCGACGATGCCGCCCAGCAGGCCACCTGCATCTACGCCGCCAATGACGCCTCCCAGCAGACCGCCACCATCGACGCCGCCGATCAGGCCGTTGACCAGACCGTCCTCGCCGACCACGGTATTCACCACACCGTTGACCAGGCCGGTGCCGTCGGCTCCACCGATGACGCCACCCAACAGGCCACCTGCATCGACGCCACCAATGACACCACCGATCAGGCCGCCGCCGTCGACACCACCGACGATGCTGCCAATCAGGCCATCACCGTCAACACCGCCAACGATGCCGCCAAGCAGGCCGCCTGCATCGACGCCGCCAATCAGGCCGTTGACCAGACCGTTCTCGCCAACCACGGTGTTCACCACGCCGTTGACCAGGCCCGAGCCATCGGTACCACCGATGACACCACCCAGCAGGCCGCCTGCATCGACGCCGCCAATGACGCCTCCGATCAGGCCACCACCGTCAACACCGCCAACGATGCCGCCCAGCAAACCACCGGCATCAACGCCGCCAATGACACCACCGATCAGGCCGTTGACCAGACCGTTTTCGCCGACTACGGTGTTCACCACACCGTTGACCAGGCCCGTGCCATCGGTACCACCGATGACACCACCCAGCAGGCCACCTGCATCGACGCCGCCAATGACACCGCCGATCAGGCCGCCACCGTCGACACCGCCAACGATGTTGCCCAGCAGACCGCCTGCATCGACGCCGCCAATGACACCACCGATCAGGCCACCGCCATCGACACCACCGACGAGGCCCCCCAGCAGACCACCTGCGTCAACGCCACCAATGACGCCACCAATCAAGCCGCCGCCATCGACACCACCGACGATGCTGCCAATCAGGCCATCACCGTCGACACCGCCAACGATGCCGCCCAGCAGACCGCCCGCGTCGACGCCACCGATTAGGCCATTAACCAGACCGTTTTCGCCAACCATGGTGTTCACCACACCGTTGACCAGGCCAGTGCCGTCGGCTCCACCGATGACGCCACCCAGCAGACCACCTGCGTCAACGCCACCAATGACGCCACCAATCAAGCCGCCGCCATCGACACCACCGACGATGCTGCCAATCAGGCCATCACCGTCGACACCGCCAACGATGCCGCCCAGCAGACCGCCCGCGTCGACGCCACCGATTAGGCCATTAACCAGACCGTTTTCGCCAACCACGGTGTTCACCACACCGTTGACCAGGCCAGTGCCGTCGGCTCCACCGATGACGCCACCCAGCAGACCACCTGCATCGACGCCACCAATGACTCCTCCTATCAGGCCGCCGCCATCGACACCACCAACGATGCCACCCAGCAGGCCACCGGCATCGACGCCGCCAATGACACCACCGATCAGACCGCCGCCATCGACACCACCGACGATGCTGCCAATCAGGCCATCACCGTCAACACCGCCAACGATGCCGCCCAGCAAGCCGCCTGCATCAACACCGCCAATAACGCCGCCCAGCAGACCGCCGCCGTCGACACCGCCAACGATGCCTCCCAGCAGACCGCCAGCGTCGACTCCACCGATCAGGCCGTTGACCAGACCGTTTTCGCCAACCACGGTATTCACCACACCGTTGACCAGGCCCGTGCCGTCAGCACCGCCGACGATACCGCCCAGCAAACCACCGGCATCGACGCCGCCAATGACACCGCCAATCAGGCCGCCACCGTCAACGCCACCGATGACGCTGCCCAGCAGACCGCCAGCATCAACACCACCGATCAGGCCATTGACCAGACCGTTCTCGCCGACCACGGTGTTCACCACACCGTTGACCAGGCCAGTGCCGTCGGCTCCACCGATGACGCCACCCAGCAAGCCACCGGCATCAACACTGCCAATGACGCCTCCGATCAGGCCACCGCCGTCGACATCACCGATCAGGCCATTGACCAGACCGTTTTCGCCAACCACGGTGTTCACCACACCGTTGACCAGGCCAGCGCCGTCGGCTCCACCGACGATGCCACCCAGCAGGCCACCTGCATCGACGCCGCCAATGACACCGCCAATCAGGCCGCCGCCATCGACACCACCAACGATGCCACCCAGCAGACCACCTGCGTCAACGCCGCCAATGACGCCGCCGATCAGACCGCCGCCGTCAACACCACCGATCAGGCCGTTGACCAGACCGTTTTCGCCAACCACGGTGTTCACCACACCGTTGACCAAGCCCGTGCCGTCGGCACCGCCGACGATGCCGCCCAGCAAACCACCGGCATCCACGCCGCCAATGACGCCACCGATCAGGCCGCCACCGTCGACACCGCCAATGACGCCTCCGATCAGGCCGCCACCGTCAACACCGCCAACGATGTTGCCCAGCAGACCGCCTGCATCAACACCGCCAATAACGCCGCCCAGCAGGCCGCCGCCGTCGACATCACCCACGATGCCGCCCAGCAAGCCACCTGCGTCGACACCACCGACGATGCTGCCAATCAGGCCATCACCGTCGACACCGCCAACGATGCCACCCAGCAAGCCACCTGCGTCAACACCACCAATGACGCCACCGATCAGGCCGTTGACCAGACCGTTTTCGCCGACCACGGTGTTCACCACGCCGTTGACCAGGCCAGTGCCGTCGGCACCGCCGACGATACCGCCCAGCAAGCCACCGGCATCGACACCGCCAATGACGCCACCGATCAGGCCGCTGCCGTCGGTACCGCCAACGATACCTCCCAGCAAACCACCTGCGTCAACGCCACCAACAACACCGCCAAGCAGGTTGTCGACCAGGCCGTCTTCGCCGATCACGGTGTTCACAACACCACCGACCAGGCCACCGCCGTCGACACCACCAACGATGCCTCCCAGCAGACCACCGGCATCAACGCCGCCAATGACACCGCCGATCAGGCCGCCACCGTCAACACCACCAACGATGCCGCCCAGCAGACCACCTGCGTCAACGCCACCAATGACACCATCGATCAGGCCACCGCCATCGACACCACCAACGATGCCACCGAGCAGACCACCTGCGTCAACACCACCGACGACGCCGCCGATCACGCCTTGAACCAGGCCGTCCTCGCCAACCACGGTGTCCACTACACCGTTGACCAAGCCGCTGCCATCGGTGCCGCCGACGATACCTCCCAGCAGGCCGCCTGCGTCGACACCACCAACGATGCCGCCGAGCAGACCTCCGGCATTGACGCCACCAATCACGCTGCCGACCAGCCCGTTCTGGCCGACCACAGTGTTAACCACACCATTGACCAGGCCGCCGCCGACGACGCCGCCAATCAGGCCGCCTGCATCAACGCCACCGATGATGCTGCCAACCAAACCATCGCCGTTGGCGCCACCAACGATGCCGCCCAGCAGCCCACCAGCATCGACGCCGCCAACGAGGCCATTGATCAGGCCGTTTTCGCCGACCACGGTATTCACCACGCCGTTGACCAGGCCGCTGCCGTCTGCGCCGCCGACAACGCCACCCAGCAGGCCGCCGGCATCAATTCCGCCAACGACACCACCGATCAAGCCGCCCGCATTGACGCCGCCGATCAGGCCATTGACCAGGCCGTTTTCGCCAACCACGGTGTTCACCACGCCGTTGACCAAGCCGCTGCCGTCTGCGCCGCCGATAACGCCACCCAGCAAGCCGCCGGCATCAATTCCGCCAACGACCCCACCAACCAGGCCGCCTGCATCGACACCGCCAACGAGGCCATTGACCAGGCCGTTTTCGCCAACCACGGTGTTGACTACCCCGGTGACCAGACCGCTGGCATTGGCCGCGCCCACAATGCCACCGATCAGGCCGCCGGGATCCACGCCTCCGACCACGCCGCCCAGCAGGCCGCCGGCATTGACGCTACCGATCACGCCATTGACCAGGCCGTTCTGCCCAACCACGGTATTCACCACACCATTGACCAGGCCACCTCCATTGACGTTCCCAACGATATTGCCAATCAGGCCACCAGCGCTGACGTCACCGATCAAGTCGCTGAGCACACCGTTCTCACCAACCACTGCATTCACGGTACCGTTGAGCAGACCGCCGCCATTCACATCGCCGACGATATTACCGATCAGGCCACCGGCGCTGACACCACCGATCAGGCCGTTGACCAGACCGTTCTGGCCGATCACGGCACTCACGGTGCCGTTGACCAAGCCACCACCGTTGACATCGCCCACGATGTTGCCGATGAGCCCCCCGGCGCTGACGCCGCCAACCAGGTTGTTGACCAGGCCGTGCTCACCGACCACGGTGTTCACCACACCATTGACCAGACCGCCGCCGTTGACGTCGCCGATCAAACCTCCCGCACTGATGCCTCCAACCAGGTTGTTGACCAGACCGTTATTCCCGATAACCGTATGCATAAGTCCATCCTCTCCAATGATGTTGCTAAGCAGGCCTTCTTCATTACCGCCCAGTAGGCCGTTCACCAGGCTGTCCTCGCCGATCACGCCAGACAGGAGTCCGCCGTCACCACCGAGCACACTTTCGACAAGGCTCCCCAGTCCGGCGAGTCCGCCGTTGGTGGGGTCGCCAGGGTTGGATAGCCCTGCAATGAGGTCATGCAGGGTGTCTATTACGGGTTCCAGTGCCTGGTCCTGGACCAGGGTCAGACCATTGGCCAGCTCTGTCAGCACGCCCAGCGGGCCACCGTTGACATTGGTCAGGTCTTCCAGGGCGCCGGTGACGGCAGCGAGCGTGCCGTCAGTGGGATCAATCAGCGCGTCCAGCAACTGATGGACAGGATCGGCCACGGTGCCACCCAGCAGGTTGTCCACCACATCCTGAACCGAGGTTACGACGCCGGTGCCGCCTGGCGTGCCAGGGGTGCCGCCGTTGCCACCACCGAGCAGGCCGCCCAGCAGCCCGCCTTCGCCGGTCAGGCCTCCGAGCAAACCGCCTTCACCGGTGACGCCGCCCAGCAGGCCACCTTCTCCAGTCAAGCCACCCAGCAAGCCTCCGTCACCGCCCAGCAGGCCGCCGAGCACACCGTCGACGATGCCACCGATCACGCCACCACCCAGGCCGCCTTCACCGCCCAGGCCATCGGTCAAGCCGCCGATCAGCTG
>NZ_BAAGSH010000021.1:0-56563 GCF_054782535.1 Comamonas humi
GAACGTGTTGAACACGTTCCCTTTTACTGCATCAATTGGCTTTCTGGCTTAACTGACTGGCATTGACCCTCGCGGGTGGCTTTTGGGTCGCACGAGGCGCTGAAAGGATCAGCGCTTCTGGCGGTACTTCTGCAGGGCGGCAACCTGGGCGGCCAGCACAGCCAGCTCGGACTGGGCCTTGGCCAGGTCCAGATCGCTCTTGGCCAGCTTGACGGCTTCTTCAGCCTTCTTCTTGGCTTCCTGGGCTTTCTTCTCGTCCAGATCCTTGCCGCGCACGGCGGTGTCGGACAGCACCGTGACACGGTCCGGCTGCACTTCCAAGATCCCCCCGGCCACGAAGATGAATTCCTCGCCGCCATCGGGTTTCTCGATACGCACCGAACCCGGCTTGATGCGGGTGATCAGCGGAATGTGGCGTGGGTAGATGCCCAGCTCGCCCATCTCGCCGGGCAGCGCGACAAAACGCGCCTCGCCGGAAAAGAGGGACTCTTCTGCACTGACCACGTCAACGTGGATGGTGTTCATCTTTGCTCCTAGAAACAGTGGGTCATCGAACAGGCGCCGCCACTACCGAGCGGAAGCGCCTCGTACGCATCAACCCACCTTCTTGGCCTTTTCCATCGCTTCGTCGATGGTGCCGACCATGTAGAAGGCCTGCTCGGGCAGGTGGTCGCACTCGCCGTTCACGATCATCTTGAAACCACGGATGGTTTCGGCCAGCGGCACGTACTTGCCGGGCGCGCCCGTGAACACTTCGGCCACGTGGAACGGCTGCGACAGGAAACGCTGGATCTTGCGAGCGCGAGCCACGGTGAGCTTGTCTTCGGGAGCCAGCTCGTCCATGCCCAGAATCGCGATGATGTCGCGCAGTTCCTTGTAGCGCTGCAGCGTGCCCTGCACGGCGCGGGCCACCTTGTAGTGCTCTTCGCCGACGACCTGCGGGTCGAGCTGGCGGCTGGTGGAGTCCAGCGGGTCCACGGCGGGGTAGATACCCAGGGCGGCGATGTCACGCGACAGCACCACGGTGGAGTCCAAGTGGGCGAAGGTCGTGGCAGGCGACGGATCGGTCAAATCGTCCGCAGGCACGTACACGGCCTGGATCGAGGTGATCGAGCCGACCTTGGTCGAGGTGATACGCTCTTGCAGGCGGCCCATTTCCTCGGCCAGCGTAGGCTGGTAGCCCACGGCGGAAGGCATACGGCCCAGCAGAGCGGACACTTCGGTACCGGCCAGCGTGTAGCGGTAGATGTTGTCCACGAAGAACAGCACGTCACGACCTTCGTCACGGAAGGCTTCAGCCATCGTCAGGCCAGTCAGCGCCACGCGCAGACGGTTGCCCGGCGGCTCGTTCATCTGGCCGTAGACCATGGCCACCTTGGACTCGCCCAGGTTCTCCTGGTTCACCACGCCGGCGTCCGACATTTCATGGTAGAAGTCGTTGCCTTCACGGGTACGCTCGCCCACACCAGCGAACACCGACAGACCGCTGTGGGCCTTGGCGATGTTGTTGATGAGTTCCATCATGTTCACGGTCTTGCCCACGCCGGCGCCACCGAACAGACCCACCTTGCCGCCCTTGGCGAACGGGCACACCAGGTCGATCACCTTGATGCCGGTTTCCAGCAGTTCCTGCGAAGGCGACAGTTCGTCGTATGCAGGAGCCTTGCGGTGGATGGAGGCCGTCAGGGCCTGGTCCACGGGGCCGCGCTCGTCGATGGGGTTGCCCAGCACGTCCATGATGCGGCCCAGAGTGGCCTTGCCCACGGGCACGGTGATGGAGTTGCCGGTGTTGGTCACCATCAGGCCGCGCTTGAGGCCGTCGGAAGAACCCAGCGCAATGGTACGCACCACGCCGTCGCCCAGCTGCTGCTGCACTTCGAGCGTCAGCGCGGAGCCTTCGAGCTTCAGTGCATCGAACACCTTGGGCATCTTGTCGCGTGGGAACTCAACGTCCACCACAGCGCCGATACATTGAACAATCTTGCCTTGTACTTGAGCCATTTCGTCGCTCCAATATTGATTTCAGCGAAGCTGCTTACACAGCGGCGGCGCCAGCCACGATTTCCGACAACTCGGTCGTGATCGCCGCTTGACGCGTCTTGTTGTAGACCAGCTTCAGCTCGTTGATCACGTTGCCGGCGTTGTCCGTCGCAGCCTTCATCGCGACCATGCGCGCGGACTGCTCGGAGGCCATGTTGTCGGCCACTGCGGAGTAGATCACCGACTCCACGTAGCGCACCAGCAGCTCGTCGATCACGCTTTGCGCATCGGGCTCGTAGATGTAGTCCCAGCCGTGAGCCGGCGCGGATCCCTGCATCGCCTCGGTGGACAGGGGCAACAGCTGCTCCACCACCGATTCCTGCTTCATCGTGTTGATGAACTTGGTGTAGCACAGGTAAACCGCCTGGAGCTTGCCTTCCGCATAGGCGTCCAGCAGCACCTTGACCGGTCCGATCAGCGACTCGAGATGAGGCGTGTCGCCCAGCGCGGTGGCGTTGGCCACCACCTTGGCGCCCACGCGCGTCAGGAAGCTCAGGCCCTTGCCGCCAATGGCGACGGCCTCGGCACTGACACCTGCGGACTGCAGATCCTTGAGCTTGTTCGTCACGGCACGCAGCACGTTGGTGTTCATGCCGCCGCACAGGCCCTTGTCGGTGGACACCACGATCATGCCCACCTTCTTGGCGTCATGCGACACCATGAAGGGGTGGACATACTCGGGGTTCGCCTGGCTCAGATGAGCCGCAATTGCGCGAATCTTGTCGCTGTATGGACGGGCCGCCAGCATCCGTTCCTGCGCCTTGCGCATTTTGGATGCGGCAACCATTTCCATGGCCTTGGTGATCTTCTTGGTGTTTTCCACCGATTTGATCTTGCCGCGTATTTCCTTGCCTGCTGCCATGATGACTCCTCGCCTGAATTAAGCGAAGGACTTCTTGAATGCAGTGATGGCTGCAGTCAGTTCAGCTTCGTCCTTGCCTTCCTTGTCGAAGGCACGGTTCTGGTTCAGGCGGTCCAGCAGGGCACCGTGGCTGGTCTTCAGGAACTGGTGCAGGCCCGATTCGAAGGGCAGCACTTGCTTGACTTCGATGTCGTCCATGAAACCCTTGTTCACTGCGAACAGCGAAGCTCCCATCAGCGCGGTGGACAGCGGGCTGTACTGCGCCTGCTTGAGCAGTTCGGTCACGCGGGCACCGCGGTCCAGCTGCTTGCGGGTGGCTTCGTCCAGGTCGGAAGCGAACTGCGCGAACGCAGCCAGTTCACGGTACTGTGCCAGGTCGGTACGGATACCGCCGGACAGGCCCTTCACCAGCTTGGTCTGGGCAGCACCACCGACGCGCGACACCGAGATACCGGCGTTGATAGCGGGGCGGATACCAGCGTTGAACAGGTTGGTTTCCAGGAAGATCTGGCCGTCCGTGATCGAGATCACGTTGGTCGGAACGAAGGCGGACACGTCGCCGGCCTGCGTTTCGATGATCGGCAGCGCCGTCAGCGAACCGGTCTTGCCCTTGACTTCACCCTTGGTGAAGGCTTCCACGTAGTCGGCGTTCACGCGAGCTGCACGCTCGAGCAGACGGCTGTGGAGATAGAACACGTCGCCGGGGAAGGCTTCGCGTCCCGGGGGACGGCGCAGCAGCAGCGAAACCTGGCGGTAGGCCACGGCCTGCTTGGACAGGTCGTCATAAACGATCAGGGCGTCCTCGCCGCGGTCGCGGAAGTATTCGCCCATCGTGCAGCCGGAGTAGGCCGACACGTACTGCATGGCAGCGGATTCGGAAGCGGTGGCAGCCACGACGATGGTGTATTCCATCGCGCCGGCCTGCTCCAGGGAGCGCACCACGTTCTTGACCGACGAAGCCTTCTGGCCGATGGCAACGTAGATACAGGTCACGCCCTGGCCCTTCTGGGCCAGGATGGTGTCGATGGCCACAGCGGTCTTGCCGGTCTGGCGGTCACCGATGATCAGCTCGCGCTGGCCACGGCCCACGGGCACCATGGCGTCGATCGACTTGATACCCGATTGCAGCGGCTGGTCCACGGACTGGCGTGCGATCACGCCAGGAGCGACCTTCTCGATCACGTCCGTCATCTTGGCGTTGATCGGACCCTTGCCGTCGATCGGCTGGCCCAGGGCGTTCACCACGCGGCCCACGAGTTCGGGGCCCACGGGCACTTCCAGAATGCGGCCCGTGCACTTGACGGTGTTGCCTTCGGAGATGTGCTCGTATTCGCCCAGAATCACGGCGCCGACGGAGTCGCGCTCGAGGTTCAGTGCCAGGCCATAAGTCGGCTGGCCATCGGCGGTTGCCGGGAATTCCAGCATTTCGCCCTGCATCACGTCGGACAGGCCGTGCACGCGCACGATACCGTCCGTCACCGACACCACCGTACCTTCGTTACGGACATCAGCGCTGCCTGACAGACCCTCAATGCGGCTCTTGATCAGTTCAGAAATTTCTGCGGGATTGAGTTGCATCACTCTTTCCTTTTCATTGTTTAGCCGAATCCTTCAACTGCTTTAGGCAGTGAGGGTCGCTTTCATTTGTTCCAGACGGGCCTTGACGGACGTGTCCAACACCTCGTCGCCCACCACCACGCGGATACCGCCAATCAGCGAATCGTCCAGTTGGGCTGTCAGGTTGAGCTTGCGGCCGAAGCGCTTTGCCAGCACGGGCTCCAGAGCCTGGAGCGCGGCCTGATCCAGCGGGAATGCGCTGTACACCAGCGCATCCGAGGAGCCATTGCGCTGGTTCACCAGCGTGCGGAACTGCACAGCCACTTCGGGCAGCACTTCCAGACGGCGGTTTTCCACCAGCGTGCGCAGGAAGTTGCGTGCCAGATCGGACAGTGCCGCGCCACGAGCCTGCACCACCCCGGCCACCACGTCGATCACCTGATCGTCCGTGGTCTTGGGGCTGTCGGCCAGCTGGCGCATTTGGGGGTCGGCGGCAACCGCCGCCAATACGTCCACCCACGACACGGCGTCGTCCAGGCTTGCGCCCTTGTCGGCGCAGGCCTTGAACAAGGCTTCGGCGTAAGGGCGGGCAATGGTGGCGATTTCTGCCATATCTTGCTTCCTTACAGCTCGGTCTTCAGGCGGCTGAGCAAATCGCTGTGAACAGCGGGATTCACTTCCTTGCGCAGAATCTGCTCGGCACCCTTCACGGCGAGGGCAGCCACTTGCTCGCGCAGGGCTTCACGCGCCTGGACGGCTTGTTGCTGGGCTTCGGCACGGGCGGCGGCAATGATCTTGTTGCCTTCATCGGTGGCGCGGGCCTTGGCTTCTTCCACGATGGCTTGGGCACGACGGTCGGCATCCGCGATGCGCGACGCTGTTTCATTGCGCGTCTGGGCCAGCTCGGACTCCACACGCTTGTTCACAGCCGTCAACTCCGACTTTGCCTTATCAGCAGCAGCTAGACCATCGGCGATTTTCTTTGCTCGCTCATCCAACGCCTTGGCAATAGGTGGCCACACGAACTTCATCGTGAACCACACCAGAATCAAGAAGACTATGGCCTGAACGAACAGGGTCGCGTTAATACTCACGGCAACACCTTTCTATCTAGGGCGTTGATCGGAGCTTAGGCCAGTGCGAAGGGGTTGGCGAAAGCGAACAGCAGAGCGATAGCCACACCGATCAGGAATGCAGCGTCGATCAGACCGGCCAAGATGAACATCTTGGTTTGCAGTTCGTTGATCAGCTCAGGCTGGCGAGCCGAGGATTCCAGGAACTTGCCGCCCATCAGAGCAATACCGATCGAAGCGCCGATAGCACCCAGACCAACGATCAGACCACAAGCCAGAGCGACGAGACCGAGAATGTTTTCCATGATGACTCCTGAGATAAAAAGAGAGAAAGGTTAAGAGAAAAGGGAAAGGTCAGTGAGCTTCATGCGCCTGGCCGAGGTAGATCAGCGTCAGCATCATGAAAATGAAGGCTTGCAGGGTGATCACCAGAATGTGGAAGATCGCCCAGATCGCACCCGCAATGATGTGCCCCACGGGGAGCAACACACCAGAGAGTGACATAGCTGCTGCCCCACCCATCAGGGCGATCAGCATGAACACCAACTCACCAGCGTACATGTTGCCGAACAGTCGCATGCCATGCGACACGGTCTTGGCAACGTATTCGATGATCTGCATCAGCAGATTCACAACGCCCAGGATCAGGGCGAAGATGGGATTCTTGCTGGTGCCGAAAGGCGCGGTCACCAGTTCGTGCGCCCAGCCGCCAGCGCCCTTGATCTTGACGCTGTAGTAGAAGCACAGCATCAGCACGGCGAAGGCCAGGCCCAGCGTGGTCGACAGGTCGGCCGTGGGCACGACGCGCAGGACGGCGTGGTGGTCGCCCTGGGCGTGCTGCCACAGCCAGGGCAGCAGGTCGACGGGCAGCATGTCCATCGCGTTCATCAGGAAGATCCAGACGAACACGGTCAGGGCCAGCGGAGCGATGAACTTGCGGCTCTGGGCGTTGTGGATGTTGGCCTTGGCCTGGTTGTCCACCATCTCGACCAGGATTTCCACCGCGGCCTGGAAGCGGCCGGGCACGCCGGACGTTGCCTTGCGGGCAGCCAGCCACATCACGAAGATACCCAGCAGACCGATGATCGAGGCGACCACGATCGAGTCCAGATTGACCACGGAGAAGTCAATGATGGTCTTTTGCTTGATGTTCTGGAGATGCTGCAGGTGGTGAACGATGTATTCACTTGCAGTTGGAGCGTTCGCTTCTGCGGCCATCGGACAACTCTTCTCTATTCACAAACAGTTATTTGGATCTGGTCGACATCCATAGTGCCAACCAGTACGTTTTCATCACTACCACCAGCCCTATCACCAGGGCCAGCCAGTTGAGGTCTCGCACCAGCTTGGGCGCCACTGCCAGCAGCACCACCGTCAATGCGAGTTTCGCGATCTCCAGGCCAAAGAACCGGACCATCGCGGCAGAGGCATGCCCAGGGGCCAGACGCATCCGCAGTCCCCTGGCAAACATCGCCGACGGGATCACTACCGCCAAGGCTCCGTAGCCGGCCGACAGCGCAATCGCCTGCTGCTGCCAGACCAGCCCGGCCAACAATGCCAGCGCCAATCCAACCGCCACCTGCCACCACACCACGCGCATCACCGATATTGGGGGATGCCGCTTACGCCACTCTTGCGCTTCTTGCGCGGTGAGGGGCTTGAAATCCGGTTCCTCGACCTCATGTTCATTCTCGGGAGCACGATTCATCTGACCCAGGCTCCTTGGAACGACACAAAGCCTCCCATTATAAGTAAAAACCCGTTGCAATCGGAAGGCGTTTTTGCGCCCGTTCCTTTTTCAACCGACCCTGCGTCGCTGCCGTGACCGCGTATATTGGCTGCATTTCCTGGCGGACGCAGCCCTTCCCGGCCCCTGCACGACGCAGCCGCGATCCTAACAGCTTCCAAAAACCTGCCAGTCCATAACCAACCTGCAGTACAGCAATATGAGCGACACCTCCAGCACCGCATCGGACCCCCGCAAGGACTCCCTCATCGAGTATCCATCGCAGTTTCCCATCAAGGTGATGGGGCTGAACCAGGACGGTTTCGTGCACGCGATCACGCAGCTGGCCAAGGAATATGACCCCGGCTTCGACGCCGCCACCATCGAGCTGCGGCCCAGCAAGGAAGACAAATACCTGGGCATCACCATCACGGTGACGGCCACCAGCCGCGAGCAGCTCGACAACCTGTACCGGGCGCTCACCGCGCACCCGATGGTGAAGATCGTGCTGTAAGGACCGGCCCATGCGCACGCGCTTTCTGGGCCGCGCGGACTATGTCGCCACCATGTCCGCGATGCAAAGTTTCACCGAGTCCCGCGCACCGGATGTAGAGGACGAGCTATGGATTTGCGAGCACGCGCCCACTTTTACCCAGGGGTTGGCGGGCCAGGCCTCGCATCTGTTGCAGGCAGACAACATTCCGGTGGTGCAAACCAACCGCGGCGGGCAAATAACCTACCACGGCCCAGGGCAAGTGGTGGCCTATCCGCTGCTGGACCTGCGCCGCGCCGGCTATTTCGTCAAGGAATATGTCTATCGACTTGAGGAAGCAACGATCCGCACGCTGGCGCACTGGGACGTGGTGGGCCACCGCGTGGCGGGCGCGCCGGGCATCTACGTGCGCCTGGATGACCCCGGCAGCCATGCGCTGCTGCCGCAGCGCCCGCAGTTCCGCCCGGCCGGCAGCGCGCCGCCGGAGCCGAGCTTCGACGGCCTGGGCAAGATCGCGGCGCTGGGCATCAAGGTGAGCCGGCACTGCACCTACCACGGAGTGGCGCTCAACGTGCACATGGACCTCGAACCCTACCGCCGCATCAACCCATGCGGTTATGCCGGGCTGCAGACGGTCGATCTTTCTACAATGGGCGTCCATACCAGCTGGGAAGCCGTGGCCGACGTGTTCGCGGCCGAGTTGGCATCCCGCCTAGCCCCCTGAATACCCGCCGTGAGTCCCCACCATGAGCTCCTCTGAAGTCGTCCGCGAAGCCCAGTCTGCCGCCACCTACAACCCGCTGGCCAAGCAGAAGGCCGCCGCCAAGCTGTCGCGCATCCCCGTGAAGGTGGAGCAGGCCGAGGTGCTGAAGAAGCCCGAGTGGATCCGCGTGAAGGCGGGCTCGCCCACCACGCGCTTCTACGAGATCAAGGACATCCTGCGCGAGAACAAGCTGCACACGGTGTGCGAGGAAGCCTCGTGCCCCAACATCGGCGAGTGCTTCGGCAAGGGCACGGCGACCTTCATGATCATGGGCGACAAGTGCACGCGCCGCTGCCCGTTCTGCGACGTGGGCCACGGCCGGCCCGACCCGCTGGACGTGGACGAGCCGCTGAACCTGGCGCGCACCATCGCCGCGCTGAAGCTGAACTACGTGGTGATCACCAGCGTGGACCGCGACGACCTGCGCGACGGCGGCTCGGGCCATTTCGTCGAGTGCATCAAGAACATCCGCGAGCTGTCGCCGCGCACGCAGATCGAGATCCTGGTGCCCGACTTCCGCGGCCGCGACGACCGCGCGCTCGAGATCCTCAAGGCCGCGCCGCCCGATGTGATGAACCACAACCTCGAGACCGCGCCGCGCCTGTACAAGGAAGCGCGCCCGGGCTCGGACTACCAGTTCTCGCTGAACCTGCTGAAGAAGTTCAAGGCACTGCACCCCACGGTGCCGACCAAGAGCGGCATCATGGTCGGCCTGGGCGAGACCGACGAGGAAATCCTGCAGGTGATGCGCGACATGCGCGCGCACGACATCGACATGCTGACCATCGGCCAGTACCTCGCACCCAGCAACAGCCACCTGCCGGTGCGCCGCTACGTGCACCCCGACACCTTCAAGATGTTCGAGGAAGAGGCCTACAAGATGGGCTTCACCCACGCCGCCGTGGGCGCGATGGTGCGCAGCTCGTACCACGCGGACCAGCAGGCCCATGCCGCCGGCGTGACCGGCCACGAAGCGGCCTGAGTCTTTTCCGCCCCGCTGCCGGCTCAAAAACAGGAGCGGCTAGCGCTTATTGTTGCTGGGTTTCAAATGCTTTTCACATTGAAATCCAGCAGGAGCAAGCGCTAGCCGCTCTTCTTTTTATTAAATCCTCACCCTACACCGAGCGGTCGGCCGTCGCCTCGCGGTCCCCTTCGCGCCAGGACCGGCGCAGCTCGGCCATGTGCCGCAGTGCGGCCTGCGCCATGGTCCACCAGCCGAAGGGCCGCGGATCGGCCAGCATGCTCATGGCGCGCGCGTAGTCCAGCATCAGGCCCGGCGTCCAGGCCATGGTCATCGCGCGCTTGCGGATCTGCGCGGCCACCCACAGCTCGGGCGTGAGCAGCAGGCGCAGCAGCACGAGCCAGCCGAGCCGCTCGCCATGCAGGCGGCGCGCGGCGCCGTCGAGCGCCGCCTCCAGCGCCCGGGCCACCGAGGTCGAGCAGTTGCGGTAGGTCAGGTTGTAGGTCGCGTCGCGCCGATATTCCTGCCAAAAGGCCCGCAGCTGCGCCGGGTCGTAGTTGCGGATGCGCACCTGCGCGGTCGACGGCTGCCAGGCCGCGGCCTCGGTGGCGTAGTCGGGCTGGAACACGCCCGGCACATGGTTGTCGGGCGAGGCGCGCAGCGTGGCGCCGAACTGGTCGGGCGAGCGGTCGATCTCGGTCGCGGGGTAGAGGCTGATGTACACGCCCTCGGGCGACTCCAGCGCCGCGTGGCCGGTGGAGACCACGCCATTGACATCCATCGCGGCGATGTAGCGGTCCACCAGCGGGTAGCTGCGCGTGTCGGCCTTCGCCGAGCCGGAGGGCGTCCACACATGCACCGTCAGCGCGGGTTCACCGGGCGCCGGCGGGCCGTCGAACAGCACGGCACGGGGAATGGCGGCATCGAGCGCAGCGGCTGCCGTGGGCACGCCGTCCAGCACCACCGGATTGACCACCAGCCGGCGCGCGCGCCGCGCCAGCGCCACCAGCTTGAGCCCGGCAAAGCACAGGAACAGGCCCAGCCCGTAGGGCAGCGTGCCCACGTAGTGCGTGGGATAGGGCTGGAAGAAGAAGATGGCGATCAGGATCTCGGCCACGCCGGCCGCGAACACGTATTTCCAGCGCTGGTAGCGCACCACCGAGCTGGCCATGCACTGCAGCAGCCCATCGACCAGGAACAGCGCGCCGAACAGCATGGACAGCAGGAAATGCCCATGGTGGTGCCCGGCCAGCACCAGCGCCCCCACCAGCACCGCGAACAGGCCCTTGCCCAGCCGCAGCAGGCGCTGCCCGCCCACGCCGGAGCGGGCCACCAGCAGCGTCGCCATGCCCTCCAGCACGAACAGCAGGCCGAAGAAATGCAGCGGGAAAAAGAGCGCGCCATCCAGCGCGTCGATGAAGACCGCGGCCCCCGCCACCAGCAGCAGCACACCGGCAACGAACAGGCCGCGCGAGCGCTCGCGCAGGAACTCCACGCCGAGCAACAGCAGGATCAGCTTGGCCATACCGCAGGCAGCCGCGCCCGGTCAGTAGGCATGCTTGCGCATGGCCGCACGGTCCATCGAGCGCTGCACACCCTGCTCCTCGATCGCCTGCTGCTGCAGCATGCATTGGTCGTAGGTGGGCGTGCCGCGGGCAATGCCCAGCCCGTCGCACTGGCGCCGGTAGTTGTCGGCCGCCATCTGGTCCAGCGAGGCGCAGCCGGACAGCGCCGCAGCCGCCAGCAGGCAGCCGCCCAACAGGCGCAGCAAGGGTATGGTTGAGGGCATGCGATCGGTCTCCCGGGATTGATTGAATGAGTGAATGGAATAATAGAAAGAAACGATTGCGACCGCAACCCATCCGCTGCCGCAAACCCACACCCACTCGGAAAGGCCGCCATGCTCCGCCCCTGCTCCATTCCGTTCGCCCTCGCCCTGGCCACCGCCTGCACCCTGGCCCAGGCCGCCGGCGAGCCGCCCGCCATCGCGCAGAGTGCCTGCCTCGACAGCGCCACCACCACTGCCGGAATGCAGGACTGCGTGGCCTCGGAAAACAAGACGCAGGATGCGCGGCTCAACCGCCTCTACCGGGCCGTGATCGCGCAGCAATCATCCGCCAGCCAGAAGGCGCAGCTGCAGGCTGCGCAGCGCCAGTGGCTCAAGTTCCGCGATGCCAATTGCGTGTTCTATGCCGCGTCCACCGGCGGCAGCATGGCCACGCTGGCCGCCGACGAATGCGTGCGCGCCACCACCACGCGCCGGGCCGACGAACTGGAGCAATTGCTGCGGCCGTAGGCCGCGCGGCCCTCAGCCGCAGGAGCCCAGCGCCCCGCAGGCCGTGCAGTAGTCGCAGCCGTCCTTGCGGATCACCGCGTGGGCGCCGCATTCGTGGCATTTCTTGCCCGCCATGGTGTGGATCAGCGGCGCGGAGACCACCGGCGCGGGCTCCGGCTCCAGCAGGCTGGCCTGCATGCCGGGCAGGCTGTGCTGGCGCCGGCGCTCCAGGATCTGCTGCACCGCGTAGGCGATGGCGGCGACCTCGGAGTCGTGCCACATCGGCACGCGCGTGCCATCGGCCTTCTGGTAGGTGCCCAGGCGCACCGGGCCGCGGTCCCAGGCCACCTTGCGCATGTCGGCCAGCGCGCGCTCCAGGAAGCCGCCGCGCGCCGCCAGCGACAGCAGGCGCATGCTCGACGTGATCCACTGCTGCGACTCGCCGCTCTGCCCCACGGGCATGAAGAACTCCACCGCGCGCTCGACTAGGCCCTTGCCGTCGGCGCTTTCCATCGGCAAAAAGGAGATGACGATGTAGAGGCGCTGTGCGCCTTCCTGCGTCCAGTACTCCACCTTGTCGACCACGGCGGCCAGCTCGCCCTCGGGGCGGCGCTCGATCACCACCTTCATCGGGTCGATGGGCGGCACGGCCGCGGCTTCCGGCACCGCAGCGGGCGCCGAGACCGGTGCCGGCGCCGTGGTCTCCAGCACCGCGCCGAGGATGCTGTTGGGGCGGTAGGTGGCCAGTCCCTTCAGGCTGGCGCGCCAGGCCTGCAGGTACAGGCCCTTGAAGTCCTCGTAGGGGTAGTCGGCCGGGATGTTGACGGTCTTGGAGATCGCCGTGTCCACAAAGGGCTGCACCGTCTCCATCATCGCCAGGTGCTCGCCGGCCGTCATCGAGAGCGCCGACACGAAGTACGGCGGCAGCGCGTTCACGTCGCCGCCCAGCTCGCGGTACAGGCGCCAGCTGTGGTCCTCGACCTGGTACTGGCTCTTGCTGCCGTCGGCCTCGCGCTTGTTGCGCGTGTAGGTCCACGAGAACGGCGGCTCGATGCCGTTGCTGGCGTTGTCGGCAAAGGCCAGGCTCACCGTGCCGGTGGGCGCGATCGACAGCAGGTGGCTGTTGCGGATGCCGTGCGCGCGGATGCGGTCCTGGATGTCCTGCGGCAGCCGGCTGGCGAAGGTGCCCGGCGCGAGGTAGCCGTCGGCGTCGAACTTGGGAAAGGCGCCCTTCTCGCGCGCCAGCTCCACCGACGCGCGGTAGGCCGCATCGCGCATGCTCTCGGCAATGCGCCGGGCCATGCCGCGGCCCGCCTGGTCGCTGTAGCGCAGCGTGAGCATGGCCAACGTATTGCCCATGCCGGTGAAGCCCACGCCGATGCGGCGCTTGGCGGCCGACTCGGCCAGCTGCTGCGGCAGCGGCCAGAAGGTGAGGTCGAGCACGTTGTCGAGCGCCCGCACCTGCGTGGCCACCACCTGCGCGAAGGCCTCGAAGTCGAAGTCCGGCAACCCGCCGAAGCCGAAGGGATTGCGCACGAAGCGCGTCAGGATGATAGGGCCGAGGTCGCAGCAGCCGTAGGACGGAAGCGGCTGCTCACCGCAGGGATTCGTCGCCGCGATGCCTTCGCAGTAGCGCAGGTTGTTGTCCTGGTTGATGCGGTCGAGGAACAGGATGCCGGGCTCGGCGAAGTCGTAGGTCGACTGCATGATCGTGTCCCACAGCGTGCGGGCGCGCAGCGTCTGGTAGACCCACTGGCCGTCGGCACGCTGGAAGGCGCCCGCGGCCAGCAGCTTGGCGCCGGGGCGGCCGCCGTGCACGAGCTGCCAGTCGGCATCGGCCTCCACGGCCTGCATGAAGGCGTCGGGCACGCCGACCGAGACGTTGAAGTTGTTCCAGCGGCCCGGCGTGCGCTTGGCGGTGATGAATTCCAGCACGTCCGGGTGGTCGATGCGCAGCACGCCCATCTGCGCGCCGCGGCGGCTGCCGGCGCTCTCCACCGTGGAGCAGCTCTGGTCGAAGACGTTCATGTAGCTGCAGGGGCCGGAGGCCATCGAGGCCGTGCCCTTGACCTCAGCGCCGCGCGGGCGGATGCGCGAGAAGTCGTAGCCCACACCGCCGCCGCGACGCATGGTTTCGGCGGCCTCGCGCAACGCCTCGTAGATGCCGGGGTAGCCCTCGTCGTCCACGCCCTGGATGCAGTCGCCCACCGGCTGCACGAAGCAGTTGATCAGCGTGGCCTGGATGTCGGTGCCCGCCGCGCTCATGATGCGGCCCGCGCCGATCGCGCCGGCCTGCAGGTTGGTGAAGAAGCGCGCCTCCCATTCGGCCTGCAACTCGGGTTTTTCCACCGACGCCAGCGCGCGTGCCACGCGGGTGTACAGCTCCTCGATGCGGGTCTCGCCGCCCTTGAAATATTTCTCCTGCAGCACGTCGAGGCTGATGGCCTGCGGGGCAAGCGAGAGCGCGGGCTGCGCCAGGTGGTCACGCTTCATGCGGGCTCCTTGGGTCGTTGGTCCAAAATCGCATTCTGCGCCATCCGCCTGCCGGCGTGTTGCCCCTGATCAAGCCCCGCAGAGAACAAAGACCCTGGCCGCCCCATGCCCTTTGGGAAAGAGCCGCAGCCCGCGCGGCCGTCCCCAAGCTGCGACAATGGCGCGCTTATGACCAACGCATTCATTCTGACGCTTTCGTGCCCCGACCGCCTGGGGCTGGTGCACGCGGTTTCCGGCTTTTTGCTCGACAACGGCGGCAACATCGAAGAGGCCGCGCAGTTCAACGACCCGGCCACCGGCCTGTTCTTCATGCGCGTGCGCTTTGCCTGCGACGCCGACTGCGCCTCGTTGCGCACCGACCTCGCCGCCTTCGCCGCGCCCTACGAGATGCGCTGGCAGCTGCACCCCGCCAGCGAGGCGATGAAGACCGTGCTGCTGGTCAGCCGCCAGGGCCACTGCCTGAACGACCTGCTGTTCCGCTTCAAGAGCGGCCTGCTGCCGATCGACATCCGGGCCATCATCAGCAACCACCGCGACTTTTACCAGCTCGCGGCCAGCTACAACATCCCGTTCCACCACATCCCGGTCACCGCGGCCACCAAGGCCCAGGCCGAGGCCAAGCAGTACGAGATCATCCAGGCCGAGGGCGCCGAGCTGGTGGTGCTGGCGCGCTACATGCAGGTGCTGTCCAACGACATGTGCAGCAAGCTCTCGGGCCGCGCCATCAACATCCACCACAGCTTCCTGCCCAGCTTCAAGGGCGCCAAGCCCTACTACCAGGCCCACGACCGCGGCGTGAAGCTGATCGGCGCCACCGCCCACTACGTGACGGCCGACCTCGACGAAGGCCCGATCATCGAGCAGGACGTGGCCCGCGCCGACCACACCGACACCGTCGAGGACCTGACCGCCCGCGGCCAGGACACCGAGAGCCAGGTGCTGGCCCGCGCCGTCAAGTGGCACTCGGAGCACCGGGTGCTGATGAACGGGCACAAGACGGTGGTTTTCAAGTAAAAAAGACCTCTAGCGCTTGTCCAACAAGCGCTAGCAGCTATCTTTTTGATATTAAAAGCTCAATACAGCCTGCGGCCCAGCAGGCTGACCAGCCCGATCGCCAACACGCCGCCGAGCAGGAACTTGCCGTAGTCGGCCCAGCTCGGCGCGGGCGATCCTTCGGGCATCGCGGTGGCGGACATCTCCCGCACCGGGCTGTCCGACACCACCTTGCAACCGCCGGCCGCGCAGGCATCGGCGAGCTGCACCACGGCCACCGTGGTGCTGGCCTGGCAGTGCTGCGCCGTCGCGGGGCTGCAGTTGGAAAGATCGTGAGCCTGCGCGCTGGCCCCCAGAGTGGCCGCGCCCCACAGGCACAGGACGAAAAAATGCCGCATGAATCGATTGAAAAAATCTGTCAATCGACTGTAGCGACAAACCGGCGCCCCGAATCTGAGCAAATCTGAGCATTACCGTATTGGCAACACCAGCCGCAGGCACACCGGCTCGTCGCCGCCCGCGGCCGCCAGCGCCACGCTGCCGCCCAACCGCTCGGCGATGCGCCGCACCAGGTACAGGCCCAGCCCCGCGCCCGGCTGGTGGCGGGCGTTCTGGCCGCGGTAGTACTTGTCGAACAGCTGGGTTTGGTCCTCGGGCGCGATGCGCGGCGCCGGGTTGGCGATCTCGATGTGCAGCCCGGCCCCGGCGCGCGCCGTGCGCAGCTGCACCACCGCGCCCGCGGGCGCATGGCGGTCGGCATTGGCCAGCAGGTTGCGCAGCGCGATCTTCAGCAGGCCGGCATCGCTCATCAGGCGGTCGGCGCCCGCGCCGAAATCGCAGGCCACGCGGCCGGGCGCAAAGCCCTCGCACAGCTCGGCGGCCAGCGCGCGCAGGTCGCAGTCCACGAGCTGCGGCTCGGACAGCGAGGCCCGCAGCCGGTCGTCGCTCAGGTAGTCGTCCAGCAGCGCCAGCAGGCGCTGCGCGGCCTCGCGGATGTGGCGGCTGCGCGCCAGCTGCTTCTCGGGCGGCGCGTCGAGATTGCGCCCCAGCTGCTGGGCCGAGGTGGTGATGATGGCCAGCGGCGTGCGGAACTCGTGCGACACCATGGCCACGAACTCGCGCTGCTCCTGGTGCACGCGCCGCTCCAGCGCCAGCGCCTCGCTCAGTTCGCTCTCGCGCCGCTGGCGCTGGGCCAGCTCGGCCTCGAGCTGCACCTGCTGGCGCTCGCGCGCCTGGCGCCGCAGCTCGTGCCCGCCGATGATCCACACGCTCAGCAGCAGCATGTGCGCCAGCGTGCCCAGCGCCGCGGCGTTGGCCACCAGCTGCTCGGACACCACGGCCAGCAGCGGCACCACGCCCAGGTTGCGCAGGAATGCCACCAACACGCAGGCATCGAAGATGCCGAACGCCACCAGGAAGAAGCCCGCCGGCCGGTGGCCGCGGCGCAGCCACAGCCACAGCGCCAGGCCCAGGAAGCCCAGCATCAGCGCCATGAACACCATCTGCAGCGGCACGATGCCCCAGGCATAGCGCAGCAGCAGGGCCGCCAGGGCGCAGGCGATGCAGAACAGCCACACGCTGCGCACCAGCACGGGCACGGCGTGCGGATAGCGCCGCGCCAGCGCGAGCTGCCGGCAGGCCAGCTGCACGCCCACCGCCACGGCGCTGCACAGGCCCAGGGCCAGCAGCCGGTCGCTCCAGGCCACGGGCATGCCCGTCAGCTGCTGCAGCAGGCCCAGCCACAGCACGGCGTTGAGCACGCAGCTGCTGACATAGGCCAGGAACAGCCCGCTCAGCGCCGCGCGCGTGGCCCACCAGAACACGCCGTGCACGCAGATCAGCAGCAGGTACACGCCGAAGTACAGGCCGAAGACCAGGGCCTGGCGCCGCGTGTGGTTGTCAAAGTCCAGGCGCTGCCACACATCGAGCCGCAGCGCGATCGCGTTCTTGGACTCCAGCCGCACCAACAGCTCGTGCGCGCCGGCGGTGTCGGCGTCGAACACGATGGCGGGGCTGCGGTAGTCCACCGGCCAGGCGCGGCGCGGCACATCCTCGCCGCTACGCCCGAGCAACCGCCAGCCGCCCTCCTGTCGGCGCGCGTAGACCTGCACGTCGTCCAGCAGCGCATTGCTGAGCACCAGCACCCAGTCGCCGGGCTGGGCCACCTCGAGCGGCAGGCGCAGCCAGACGGCCGACGTGGTGAAGCCCGCGTTCAGGTGGCCGGGCAGCGCCTGCCAGCCCGGCGCCTCGGCCGCCTGCGCGGCGCTCCAGCCGCGCGAGGGGTCGTCCAGCCGCTGCAGATGGCCTGCCGTGGCCTGCATCGGCTCCTCGCCGTCCAGCCGCAGCACCTGCGCGCCGGCCAGCAGCGGCCAGACCCAGGCGAGCAGCACCAGCAGGCGGATCAGCAGCGGGGTTGCGCAATAATGGCGCATGGTTGATGGTTCGGGATCCATGGCAGACAGCGAGCGTAACTCGGAACGCCTGCCCTCCCCCATGCCGCACGTCATCCTGCTCGAAGACGAGCCCGTGCTGCTCGAAGAGCTGGGCGATTTCCTGGGCACGCTGGGCTACACGCCCTGCGCCACCGCCAGCCTGGCGGAGTTCGAGCGCCGGTTCGACCCCACCCTCCACCGCCTGGCCATCATCGACATCGGCCTGCCCGACGGCGACGGCCTGCAGCTCATCCAGCGCCTGCGCAGCCATGGGCAGCATCTGGGCATCGTGGTGTTCAGCGCGCGCAGCACCAGCGCCGACCGCGTGCGCGGCCTGGCCGCCGGCGCCGACCACTACCTGGGCAAGGGCTGCGACCTGGACGAGCTGGAAGCCACGCTGGCCGCGCTGGCGCGCCGCCTGGGCCTGCAGCAGCGCCAGCCCCAGTGGCGGCTCGAGCTGGGCCCGCGCCGCCTGCTGGCGCCCGGCGCGCCGCCGGTGCCGCTGTCGCAGCAGGACCTGCAGGTGCTGCAGTGCCTGATGCGCGAGGCCGGCGCCCAGGTCAGCCGGCGCCGCATCGTCGAGGCGCTGGGCGCCGACTACCTCGACTACGACCAGCGCCGCCTCGACACCCAGATGCGCCGCCTGCGCCGCAAAGTGCTGGAGGCCAGCGGCCAGGAGCTGCCGGTCAAGACCCTGCGCAACACCGGCTACAGCTTCTACCTGCCGGCCACCATCGCCGATTGAACCCGCCGCCATGTCCACCCCACCCGGCAAGCCCGCCCCCGTAACGCCCGCCAGCAGCCTCGCGCGGCGCATCCCGCCCATCCAGTGCCTGCTGACCTTCGAGGCGCTGGCGCGGCTGCGCAGCGTGACGCAGACCGCCGACGAGCTGTGCGTCACGCCCAGCGCCGTCAGCCACCGCATCCGCCAACTCGAGCAGGTGCTGGGCGTGCGGCTCTTCGGCCGCGCCGACTTCTCGCTCACCACCGAGGGCCACGCCTACCTGGCCCATGTGCGCGAGGGGCTGGACTCGCTGCAGCGCTTTCCCGGCTCGGCCACGCTGCCCGGCAAGCGGCGGCTGAAGATCGCCGTCACGCCCACCTTCGCGCGCGCCATCCTCATCCCGCGGCTGCGCCAGTTCACCGATGCCTACCCCGAGATCGACCTGTCGCTGCACGTCGCCATCCCGCTGCTCGACGTGATTGCCGAGGACGCCGACCTGATGGTGCGCTACGGCGCCGGCCGCTACGCCGACGTGGAGCACCTCGAGCTCGCGCGCGACGAGGTCACGCCCATGGCCTCGCCCGCCTTCGTGCGCGAGCACGGGCCGTTCGAGTCGTTCGACGACATCGCCGAGCTGCCGCTGCTGCGCAGCGCGCTCGACCCCTGGCGCACCTGGTTCGCCGCCTGCGGCCTGCTCTGGCCCGAGCCGCACGAGGGCTCGCAGTTCAACGACGTGGGCCTGATGTGCGATGCCGCCGCCGCCGGCATGGGCATCGCGCTGATCCGCCTCAAGCTCGGCGCGCCCTGGCTGGACGAAGGCAAGCTCGTGCGCCTGTACGACAAGAGCGCGCTCAGCCCGCACGCGCACTACCTGTGCTGGCACACCGGCACCATGGACCGCTGGGAGTGCAGCGCCTTCGCGCAGTGGCTGCAGCAGGCCATGCGCTAAAAACCATAGCTTCTCGCGCTTGGTGTGCAATGGCTTCAATGCCATTCATATCGATAAACCTTGTATAGCAAGCGCCAGCAGCTCTCATTTTTGACAGAACCCGCCACCGGTTGCAGCCGATTCACGCCCCGCCCGCAAAAACTCTCACGGGCGCGGCGCGCCGGGGCCGGCGCCAATGGCGGTACAGTTGGGGCCATGTCCTCCATCGCCGAATCCCCCGCCACGGCGCCTGCCGTCGACCGCGCCGCGCGCCAGCGCGAAGTGGTGGCCGCGCTGCGCAAGCACCTGCCCGAGCATGCCCTGCTGTGGCACGACGAAGACACCGTGCCTTACGAATGCGACGGCCTCACCGCCTACCGCCAGCGCCCGCTGGTCGTTGCCCTGCCCGAGACCTACGAGCAGGTGCAGGCCGTGCTGCGCGCCTGCCACTCCATCGGTGCGCCGGTGGTGGCGCGCGGCGCCGGCACCGGGCTGTCGGGCAGCGCGCTGCCGCTGGCGCTGGGCGTCACGCTGTCGATGGCGCGCTTCAACCAGATCCTGCGCATCGACCCGGCCGCCTGCACCGCCGTCGTGCAGTGCGGCGTGCGCAACCTCGCCATCAGCGAGGCCGCCGCGCCGCACGGCCTGTACTACGCGCCCGACCCGAGCAGCCAGATCGCCTGCACCATCGGCGGCAACATCGCCGAGAACTCGGGCGGCGTGCACTGCCTCAAGTACGGCCTCACCGTGCACAACGTGCTGCAGATCAAGGGCTTCACCATCGAGGGCGAGCCTATCGAGTTCGGCTCCGAGGCGCTGGACGCGCCCGGCTACGACCTGCTGGCCGCGGTGATCGGCAGCGAGGGCATGCTGGCCGTGGCCACCGAGGTCACCGTCAAGCTCATCCCCAAGCCGCAGCTGGCGCGCTGCATCATGGCCAGCTTCGACGACGTGCGCAAGGCCGGCGACGCCGTGGCCGCGGTGATCGCGGCCGGCATCATCCCCGCGGGCCTGGAGATGATGGACAAACCCATGACCGCCGCCGTCGAGGACTTCGTGCGCGCCGGCTACGACCTCACGGCCGAGGCCATCCTGCTGTGCGAGAGCGACGGCACGCCTGAAGAGGTTGAAGAAGAGATCGCCCACATGAGCCAGGTGCTGCGCGCCGCCGGCGCCACCGCCATCAGTGTGAGCACCAGCGAGGAAGAGCGCCTGCGCTTCTGGAGCGGGCGCAAGAACGCCTTCCCCGCCAGCGGCCGCATCAGCCCCGACTACATGTGCATGGACTCGACCATCCCGCGCAAGCGCCTGGCCGACATCCTGCTCGCCATCCAGGACATGGAGAAGACCTACGGCCTGCGCTGCGCCAACGTCTTCCATGCCGGCGACGGCAACCTGCACCCGCTGATCCTGTTCGATGCGAACGACCCCGACCAGCTCGCGCGCTGCGAGAAGTTCGGCGCCGACATCCTGGAGACCAGCGTGGCCATGGGCGGCACCGTCACCGGCGAGCACGGCGTGGGCGTCGAGAAGCTCAACAGCATGTGCGTGCAGTTCTCGGCCGAGGAAAACGCGCAGATGCTGGCACTGAAAGCCGCGTTCGATCCGCAGGGCCTGCTCAACCCCGGCAAGGTCATCCCCACGCTGAACCGCTGTGCCGAGTACGGCAAGATGCTGGTGCGCGCCGGGGCGATCAAGCACCCTGAGCTCGAAAGGTTCTGAACCCATGCAGGCGCTGCAAGGCATGGCCTGGCTGCTGGTGCTGCAGCTCGCCGGCGAGGCGCTGGCGCGGCTGCTGGGCCTGCCCTTTCCCGGCCCGGTGGTCGGCATGCTGCTGCTGGCGCTGGCCCTGCACTGGCCGCTGGTGCGCGAGCCGGTGCAGACCGCCGCGGGCTTCCTGCTGTCGCACCTGTCGCTGCTGTTCGTGCCGGTGGGCGTGGGCGTCATCACCCACCTCGACCTGCTGCGCGACTATGGGCTCAAGCTGATGCTGGTGATCGCGCTCTCCACCTGGGCCGGCATGGCCGTCACGGTGCTGCTGGTGCGGGCGCTGATGCGCAACCACACCGCCCCCGCGAAGGACGCCCCCGATGCCTGATTTCGTCCAGCTCTGGGTCTACCTTTCGTCCGCGCCGCTGTTCGGGCTGACGGCCACGCTCGTGGTCTATGTGCTGGCGCAGGCGCTGTATGCGCGCGCCGGCCAGGAGCCCTGGGCCAACCCGGTGCTATGGTCGGTGCTGGCGCTGGGCTCGGGCCTGCTCATCCTGCAGGTGCCCTACCCCACCTACTTTGCCGGCGCGCAATTCATCCACTTCCTGCTCGGCCCGGCGGTGGTCGCGCTGGGCTTTCCGCTGTGGGAGCGGCGCGCCGAGCTGCGGCGCAGCTGGGGCCGCTTCCTGCTCGCGGCCCTGGTGGGCGGCGCCACCGCCGCCATCGTCGCCGTGAGCCTGGGCTGGGCCGTGGGCCTGTCGCCCGAGGTGCTGCGCTCGCTGGCGCCCAAGTCGGTCACCGCGCCGGTGGCCATGGGCGTGGCCGAGAAGATCGGCGGCGTGCCGGCGCTGGCGGCCATCTTCACGGTGCTGACCGGGCTGATCGGCGCGCTGTCGGCACGCTATTTGTTCCGCCTGCTGGGCGTGGGCACCAGCGACGTGGACTGGATGGCACGGGGCTTTGCGCTGGGCACGGCCTCGCACGGCGTGGGCGCCGCGCGGGCGCTGCAGGTGAATGCGGACGCCGGCGCCTACGCCGGCCTCGCGCTGAGCCTGCAGGTACTGCTGGCCGCGCTCTTAATGCCGCTGGTGGCGCGCTGGTTCTGAATCAGCGCTTGGCGCGGCGCACCGCCAGCCCGATCAGGCCCATCGACGCCAGCAGCAGCGCCCAGGGGTTGTCCGCCGGCACCGGCTTGGCGGCGCCCGGTCCTGGCAGCGGCTTCACTGCGCTGACCACCACCGTCACCTGGGCCGTCGCGCAGGCCGGCTTCGGATACGGGCCTTGCGCGGTGCAGATCTGGTACTGGAAGGCATCCGTTCCCGTGAAGCCGGCCGCCGGGGTGTAGGTGGCCGTGCCGTCGGCGTTGTAGACGACCTGGCCGTGGGCGGGGGCAGCCACCTCGGTTGCCGGCCCGGCCAGCGGCGCATTCGCGGGATCGCTGGAGGCATCGTTGCCCAGGATGGCAATCGTCACCGGCACGTCCTGCTTGGTGGTGGCCGAATCGGCACCTGCCGTCGCGCCCAGCACGCCCACGCTGACCGAGGCCTGCTTGCACTGTGTCGGCGCCGTCTGGATGCAGACCTGGTAGGTGAAGGTGTCGGTGCCCGTGAAGCCGGGGCTCGGGGTATAGACCACCTGGCCGGAGCCATCGACCGCCACGCTGCCGTTGGTGGGCTGCTGGACGATGGTGGGAACGCCAAGGCTCGCCGCCGGAGAGGAAGTGGAGTCGTTGGCCCGCACGTCGATGGTGACCGGCTGGCCCTGGGTGGTGCTGCCGGTATCGTTGGCGGGCGCGGGCACCGGCGGAATGCCCAGCATGAAGTCCACGGTGCTGGAGCCGGATTCGCGGGTCCGGATCTCGCAGACGTCGGCGGCCTTCACGACCAGGCCGGAAGTCGTGCCGTTCAGGGCGACGTTCGCCACGCTGGCCAGCTTCCAGAAAGAATCCGTCGCGCCTGCCACGGGGGGCGTCTGGGCCGGGTTGTTGGCCGTGGCGATCTGCAGGAACTCCACCGAAGTCGCATCGACCTGCGAGCCATCGCAGCGGTAGAAGCGGTACTCCACCGCATCCGTCCCATCGAAGTCGTGGCTGAACAGCGTGGTGCCCGCCACCATGGGCGCCGGGAACTTGACCGAGATCTCGCCGGCGCCCAGCTCCCACACATTGCCGGGATCGGTCGGCAGGCCGATATTGGCCGGCAGGTCGGTGGAGCCCATGAGTCCGCCGTTTTGTCCGCCACCCCAGGTGGCATAGGTGCGCGGCGTGGCTCCCAGCGTATTGATAGTGAACGGCGCGCCACCCAGCGTGGCGTTGATCGGCGTGCCGGCCACCGGCTTGGCCACCGTTGCGGTGAACTTGGCCATCTGCCAACCGGTGAAATATTGCGAGTTGGCCGCCACCGACGTTTGCGCATGGGCTGCGGCACCCATCGCCGAAGCCGCACACAAGCCCCAGATCCAAGTCTTCGTTCTCATTGTTTTCGCTCCAACCTGCTGCAGGACACGCGACATGCGGCTGCACAGGCTGGCGAATTTATGATTTATTTTTACTAATATCAACTTCAAATTGATTTATTAACTTTATTTAAAAATCAAACTGAAGAATCAAGCAAGCGCAGTCCTTGCCTCGCTCAAGAGCCAACCCGTGCGAGAGAAGACGGCGGCGTGCCGATCAAGCGGCCTTGATCGGGACTGTCGGGAATCGTGAAGTTGGGAGAGCGGCCTGTTGAATGCGCCGTCTAGCGCTGGCACGCGAATGGCTCTGGCCTGGGCCAAGAGCCAAGCATATCGGCCAGGCCCTAGGCGGGCACCAGTTGCCCGTTCAGGCTGGCGATGCGGCCCTGCGCATCAAGCTGCGCCACGAGGCGGTCACTGCCGCGCGTGGCGGTGATCTCGTGCGCCGACTCCTGCACCGCCATGCCCTTGGCCTGCAGGTAGTGCAGCAGCATCAGGCGATGGCTCATCGGGTACTGGCTGATGACCTGCGGCACCACGCTCAGCACGCGGGCCAGATTGAATTCGGCCTTGGGCAGGCCATGGCCCGGGTCGATCAGCACCAGCATGATGCCTTCGCCGTAGTCGGCCAGGTAGTAGCCGGCGCTTTCGTCAGCACCGCAAGCGATGAGGCCGAGCTGGTGCAGGTCCTGCTGCGCCAGCGGGTACTGCGGCTCGGTCAGGAAGGCGATGGCCTCCTGCTCGCCATGCACGCGCATCTGGCGTGCGACCACCATGCTGTCCTCGCTGACCTGCGCCTGCTCGTTGGCCCAGATCCAGCGCCAGGTGCCCGAGACCGCCGAGAACGAGCCCAGCACCTGCATCGGGAAGGTCAGCTCGCTGCCGAACGAGATGGTGCCGGCCTCGGCGTCGGCCGTCCAGTCGTGCTCGCCGATCAGTGCGGCGAAGTCGATCTGCCGGTCCCAGGCCATGCCGCCGTACAGCGCCAGCATCTGCCGCTGGCGCGCGCTGCCCCAGCCGGAGCCGGCCACCAGGGCCTCAGCGGCCGGTTGCTCGCTGTCGAAAGGCAGCTCGGACTGCGCGGGTGCCGGTTCCGGCAGCGGGTCCAATGCCGCGAGGGGATCGGCGGTCGTGCCCGGCTCGACGCGGTCGTCAGCCGCGGCCGCAGCCGTGTTCGCCAGTGTTGGGGGCTCCGATGGCCTGAACCAGCGGAGCAAGGATTGCCACAAGCCCATTGTCTAGGTTCCTTGGTTGCCTGCCGGCCACAGCCGGCGTGATTGCGAACCAGTATAGAACGCGAGCAACTGCAACTCCGCACACACCCTTATTGCAGATGCAACAGGCTGTTGACCCTGCCGCGCCGCGAATCCGCTCAGTTCAGCGCCATGCTGAGCCGGCGGCGGTAGCCGTTGAGCAGCTGGGTCAGCTCGTCTTCCTGCTTGCCGGCCTTGCCGGTCAACTCGATGCCGCCGGCGCTCTTGCCGGCGGCTGCGGCGTCGGCCTTGGGCTTGGGCGGGGTCATCAGCTCCAGGATGGCGACGTAGAGCTTGCGCGCGGCCTGGCCGTTCCAGTCCTTGTCGCGCATGATGATCTCGAGCAGCTCATCCATGGACGCCGGCCACTGGCCCTCGGCCATCAGCGCCTGGGCCTTGGCGAAACGGGTGTCGAAGTCGCGCTTGTTCTGCGCGATCAGCGCGTCGAACTGCTCGACGGGCCAGTCGCCACGCTCGTCAGTCAGCACGAAGCGCGTGGCCAGCAGCCACTGCTGCAGCGCCTCGAAGCGCAGCGGGCGCTGCACGCGCCTGAGCGGCTCGGCGATCAGCGCCTCGGCCTCGTCCACCGCACCGGTCTGGACCAGCAGGCGGGCGTAGTCGTAGCGGGCATCGTCGTTGGCAGGATCGACCTCCAGGGCTTCGGCGAGTTTCTGCAGCGCGGCCGCGGTGTCGCCGGCATCCAGCAGCTGCTGGGCTTCGTCGGCCTGCTCCTCGGCCTGCAGCGCGCCCTCGCTGGGCACGTGCTTGTCGAGGAAGGCGCGCAGCTGGCCCTCGGGCTGGACGCCCATGAAGCCGTCCACCGGCTTGCCGCCCACCATCATCACGCAGGTCGGGATGCTGCGGATGCCGAACATGGAGGCGAGCTGCTGCTCCTGGTCGGAGTCGATCTTCACCAGCTTGAAGCGGCCGGCGTATTCGAGCTCGAGCTTCTCCAGTATCGGCCCCAGGGTCTTGCAGGGGCCGCACCACGGCGCCCAGAAGTCCACCAGCACCGGCACCTCCATCGAGGCGTGGATCACTTCGGCTTCGAAATTCTGAATGGTGACGTCGATCATGTCGCAAAAATCCCAGTAGAGGCGGGCAGCTTCGCTGCAAAAGTAAAATTCTAGTTTGGCGGTGGATATGGCACGTTGCCTGATCCCGCAAGCAACATCATCTATGACACCCATCCAGATTGGCGTGGTCATGGGTTCCAGCAGCGACTGGGACACCATGCAGCACGCGGTAGCGATTCTCCAGCAATTCGGCATCTCCCACGAAGCGCAGGTCGTTTCGGCGCACCGCATGCCCGACGACATGTTCGCCTATGCCGAAGCCGCCGCGGGCCGCGGCCTGCAGGCCATCATCGCCGGCGCGGGCGGCGCGGCCCACCTGCCGGGCATGATCGCCGCCAAGACCACGGTGCCCGTGCTGGGCGTGCCGGTGGCCAGCCGCCACCTGCAGGGCGTGGATTCGCTGCACTCCATCGTGCAGATGCCCAAGGGCGTGCCGGTGGCCACCTTCGCGATCGGCGCGGCCGGCGCGGCCAACGCGGCGCTGTTCGCCGTGGCGCTGCTGGCCAATGCCGACCCGGCGCTGCGCAGCAAGCTCGAGGCCTTCCGCGCCGAGCAGACCGCCGCCGCGCGCGCGATGACGCTTCCGCCGGTGTCCGCATGAGCGCGCCCGCCACCATCCTGCCCGGCGCCACGCTCGGCGTGCTGGGCGGCGGCCAGCTCGGCCGCATGTTCGTGCAGTCGGCCCAGGCCATGGGCTACTTCACCGCGGTGCTCGACGCCGACCCGACCAGCCCGGCCGGCCTCGTCAGCCACCACCACATCCGCACCGGCTACGAAGACCGCGAGGGCCTCGAAGCCCTGCGCCGCCTGTGCGCGGCCGTGACCACCGAGTTCGAGAACGTGCCCGCCGCGTCGCTGAACCAGCTGGCGGCGCACATGCCGGTGTCGCCCGCCGGCAGCGCCGTCTCCATCGCGCAGGACCGCGCGGCCGAGAAGGCGCATTTCGTGCGCTGCGGCGTGCCCTGCGCGCCCTATGCGGTGATCGAGACCGAGGCACAGCTGGCGGCCGTGAGCCCGAGCCTCTTGCCCGGCATCCTGAAGACCGCGCGCATGGGCTACGACGGCAAGGGCCAGGTGCGCGTGAAGGACGCCGCCGAGCTGGCCACCGCCTGGCAGCAGCTGGGCCGCGTGGCCTGCGTGCTCGAAAAGATGCTGCCGCTGGCGCACGAGTGCTCGGTCATCGTCGCGCGCGGCCGCGATGGCAGCATCGTCAACCTGCCGGTGCAGCGCAACCTGCACCGCGACGGCATCCTGGCCGTGACCGAGGTTTATGAAGGAAATCTGCCTGCAGCCCAGGTGGAACAAGCGCTGGCAGCTGCAAAATCGGTAGCAGACGGCCTTGACTACGTGGGCGTGCTGTGCGTGGAGTTCTTCGTGCTGCAGGACGGCATGCTCGTGGTCAATGAGATCGCGCCGCGCCCGCACAACAGCGGCCACTACAGCCAGAACGCCTGCGACGTCTCGCAGTTCGAGCTGCAGGTGCGCTGCATGACCGGCCTGCCGCTGACGCAGCCGCGCCAGCACAGCCCGTCCATCATGCTCAACCTGCTGGGCGACCTGTGGTTCGCCCGTGACGGCAAGGAGAGCGACCAGCCCGTGGCCCCGGCCTGGGACCAGGTGCTCGCGCTGCCCGGCTGCCACCTGCACCTGTACGGCAAGCGCGACGCCAAGCGCGGCCGCAAGATGGGCCACCTCAACGTCACCGGCGCCACCGTGGAGCAGGTGCGCGCCACCGCGCTGCGCGCCGCCGAAATCCTCGGCATCGCCGCGTTCTGACGATGGTCCTGGACGGAAACCAGCCCGCATCGGTACAGGCCGCCGCCGAGGCGCTCGCACGCGGCGAACTGCTGGGCCTGCCGACCGAGACCGTCTACGGCCTCGCGGCCGATGCCGACAACGACGCCGCCGTGGCGCAGATCTTTGCCGCCAAGGGCCGCCCCAGCAACCACCCGCTGATCGTGCACGTGGCCGACAGCGCCGCCATCACGCGCTACGCCAAGGAGGTGCCGCTGTTCGCGCAGCAGCTGATCGATGCCTTCTGGCCCGGCCCGCTCACCGTCATCCTGCCGCGCCTCGCGCAGGCCGCCGTGGCCTCGACCGGCGGGCAGGACAGCGTGGGCCTGCGCTGCCCCGCGCACCCGGTGGCGCATGCGGTGCTGGCGGCCTGCCAGCGGCTCGCGCCGCCGGTCTGGGGCGTCTCGGCGCCCAGCGCCAACAAGTTCGGCCGCGTCAGCCCCACCACGGCGCAGCACGTGGCGGCCGAGTTCGGCGACGACCTGCTGGTGCTCGATGGCGGCGCCTGCGCCGTGGGCATCGAGTCGACCATCGTCGACTGCACGCGCGGCATGCCCGTGCTGCTGCGCCCCGGCGCCATCACGCGTGCCGACATCGAGCGCGCCTGCGGCCTGCGACCGCTCTCGAAAGAAGAGCTGCCCGCGCATACCCCGCGTGCCTCAGGAACACTTTTGGCTCACTATGCGCCCAATGCCAAGGTGCGGCTGATGGATGCGAAGCAGTTGCAGTCGGCGCTGGACGTACTGGGCCCGGACGCCCGGCACATCGCGCTGTACCACCGCGCGCCGCTCACCACGGCCTCGCGCCACATCGTGCAGCGCACCATGCCCGGCGACGCGCTGGCCGCGGCCCGCGAGCTGTTCGGCACGCTGCGCGACCTCGATGCCCTGGGCGTCAAGCTCATCTGGATCGAGACACCGCCGGGCAGCCCCGACTGGGAAGGGGTTTACGATCGGTTGCAACGCGCTGCGGCAGCTTGACACCGGATGCACGTGTTTACCAGAAGCCGCGCGGGCAGTCGCTACACTACCCACCTACTTTCATGGATCTGGAGATGAATATGGCAGCAACCTGGATGCGCCGAACCTTTGCAATCGCGGCCTGCGCCTCCGCCACGCTGCTGGCGGCCTGCGGCGGCAGCTCGACGGCGGACTCGGTGACACCCACCCGCATCATCAGCTTCGGCGACACGGTGAGCGACCTGGGCCAGGGGCCTTCCGGCTCGCGCTATTCGGTCAACAACGGCAGCATCAACAACTGGATCGCCGAAGTGGCCGACCGCTACGGCATCAGCGTGGCCGCAGCCAATGCCGGCGGCGCCGGCTACGCCCGGGGCAATGCCCGCGTGAGCCTGGCGGACGCCACCGGCGTGACCAACGCGCCTTCCGTCACCCAGCAGGTCGATGCCTACCTGGCCGGCGGCGGCTTCACCTCCACCGACTTCGTCTTCATCGGCGGCGGCCAGAGCGATATCGTCGCCGGCATGAACGAATACCTGGCAGGCACCAAGACGCAGGAGCAGTTCACCGCCGACATGGTGACCGCGGCCGAGCAACTGGCCGGCCAGGTCGACCGCCTGGTGAATGCCGGTGCGCCGCACGTGCTGGTGTCGCAGTCGCCCAACGTGGGCCGTTCGCTGTGGGCCGCCCAGTTGAACAACATCTACCCCACCGCCACCACCAAGCCCAGCGACGTGCTGGAAACCGCGGTCACCAAGTTCAACCAGACCGTGCAGCTGGCCGTGGGCAAATACTCCGGCACCAAGGTGCTGTTCGTCGACCTGCAGGGCTTCTTCAACTCGATTTCGGGCGAACTGGGTGGCACGCCAGGCTCCGGTTTCAGCAAGAACACCGAGCCGGTCTGCACCTCGGTCGATGCCAGCAACGGCCTGGGCATCGGCCTGAACCAGATCAACTCGCTGCTGTGCAACGACAGCACGCTGATCCCCGGCGCCACGCTGTCGGCCTATGTGTTTGCCGACCCGCTGAACTACACGCCGGAAGCGCATGTGGTGGTGGGCGACCGCGTCTACAACCGCATCAAGGCCAACTGGTAAGCCCACTCCGGGCTGCCGCAAAAAACCGCCTCGACAGGCGGTTTTTTCTTGGCCGCCCGCCGCGGCGATGGCTACAGATGGGCGGCGAAGAACCTGCGTGCCGCCGAGACGCAGAACGGCGGCACCAGGCCGCCGTGGTAGGCCGCGGTCACGCCGGCCGCGCCGCCGGACTGCTGCGCCTGCGCCTTGGCCGCCCGGAAGCCGGCTTTCTCGACGGCAAACGCATCGTTCGCACCGGTGGCCGCGGCCTCCAGGTCCAGCGCGGTCACGAGGCCCGAGCCCAGGTCCTTCCAATAGTCCAGCATGGCCGTGGTATTGGCGCCGTAGAACACCGTCGGGTCGCCCGCGCCACCGCACAGCAGCATGGGGCTGGAGGGCTTCCAGTTGCGCAGGTCGTTGCGCGCCAGCGCCTGGCGCAGCGGGTTCTGCGGCGCGGCCGGGTTCTGGGCCAGGTCATCCAGGAAGGCCCGCCGCACGGCATTGGTGATCAGGTGGTCGCTGCCGAAGCCCCGCGCGAACAGCGGCGCCAGCTCGGGCGGCGTGGTGGGCGGCGTCAGCGCCTGGTACTGCTGCGCCGGTGCCTCGGTGCTGAACAGCGCGGAGGCCGGCAGCCGGCCCTGCTGCACCAGCGTAGCCACCGGCGTGGCCGATGGCAGCAGGCCCGGCACCGAGTCCGCATAGCGGCCCGCAAACAGCTGCGCCGGTGCCTGGTAGAGGTTGCCGTAGGCGCGCTGGTAGCTCTCGACGACCAGCGGCGTGAACACGGTGGCGCCGGCGTTCACCCGGCCCGAGAAGATGGCATCGCCGAACGCGGCCAGCGCATACGGGCCGGACAGCGGCGCCGCTGCCGCCACCTTCTCGCCCGCCTGCTGCAGCGCCCGCTGCGTGGCCATAGCCACATGGCCGCCCTGCGAATAGCCCGAGAGCAGCAGTGCGCCGCCCGCAGCCTCGCCCAACTGGTTCATCGCGGTGCGCGCGGCCCGGAGGGCATCGCGCATGTCCCGGGCCGACTGGTCGGCATGCAGGTAGGGGTGGTAGCCCAGGCGCGACTGGTCGTAGCCGGCATAGTTGGGCGCCACCACGCGGTAGCCTTGCGCGGCGAAAAAGGCCGCCAGGATCATGCCTTCGCCCGCACCAGGGTTGGCCTTGTTCAATGGGTTGGAGATATCGAAGCTGCGGTCGGCCGCGGTGCCGTGCGCATACAGCAGCGTGGGGCGGGCGCCCTGGCAGGCCGGATCGTCGCCCTGCGGCAGCATCAGCGCGCCGGTGGCATTCGTGGCCTCGCCCTTCGCCCCCACGGTGCGGTACTCGATCTTGTGGAAGCGGATGCCGCAGCGCGGCTTCGAGGCCAATTGCAGCAGCGCACGGCCCGAGTCCGTGGCCGACAGCGTCTGCGCCAGTTGCTCGCCCGTGACCACGGCCAGCGGCGTGGCGGGCTGGTTGAGCAGCTCGCCACCCCGCTCCCGATCGCCCAGGCCGCCTCGGCCCCCGCAGGCCGACAGCAGGCTGGCCATGGCCAGCGCCACGGCGGTGCAGACGGTATTGCGACGCATGCAGGTCTCCTTGGTCTTGGGGGATCAATCTAGGCTGGCTGCGGGCCGGCGTCAGAACAGCAGCGGCCGCACACGCTCTGCCGCCCGGCGCAGCGCGGGCAGCGCGGCCAGCGCATCCTTGGGCTTCATGCGCGCCGTGGGTGCGTGCAGGGCCATGGTAGCGCGGCATTCGCCCTTGTCGTCCAGGATGGGCACGGCCATGCCGATCAGGCCGAGCATGAATTCCTCGATGTCGGCGGAATAGCCATCGATGCGGATCTGCGCACAGGCTTTTTCGAGCGCCTCGGGCTGCGTCAGCGTGAATTCGGTGAGCTGCGCAAAGTGCGCGTGCTGCAGCACCGCGGCGCGCTTGTCGGCAGGCATCAGCGCCAGGTACATCTTGCCGCTGGCCGTGGCGTGCAGCGGCACATGCGAACCAGCCTCCAGCTGCGTGCGCAGCGGCCAGTGCGTTTCCACCCGGTCGAGGTAGCGCACCTGCAGGCCGTCGAGCACGGTGAGGTTGCAGGTCTCGTCGATCTCCCCGACCAGCTCGGCAAGCACCTGGTGACGCAGTTCGCGGCGCGGGTCGCGCTCCAGCGTGGCCAGTGCCATCTTCAGCAGGCGCGGGCCTGGCGAGAAGCTGCGGTCCGCCACATCGCGGCTGAGCCAGTGCTGCGCCTCCAGCTGGCTGCACATGCGCGAAGCGGTGGCCTTGGGCAGCCCGAGCGCTCCCGCCACATCCATCAAGCCCACGCGCCCCGATGCGGCGACGAAATCCAGCACGGACAGCGCCCGCTCCGAGACGGAAACCGGCTCGCCGCTGGTGTCGGAATCAGCTGGCGCCGGGGTGCCTGGATGGGCCCTCCTGGCGGTGGCGAGCGGCTTGCGAATCGTCATGGTTCTATAGGTCCAGGTGTGTCTGGTACCACGGGTTTTTTCCCATTGTACGGCCCGGCATTTGGAATAAAGTTCCATTAAAAGGAACAAATAGTTCCATTCAACGGAACAAAAAAGGAGACCCATGGCTTCGGACAGTGCAAAAACCTACGACTACATCGTGGTCGGCGCCGGCTCGGCGGGCTGTGTGCTCGCGGCCCGGCTGAGCGAGGACCCGCGCAACCAGGTGTTGCTGCTGGAGGCGGGGCCGCCCGACCGCTCGCCCTGGATCCACCTGCCCATCGGCTACGGCAAGACGATGTGGAGCCCGGTCTACAACTGGAAGTTCGAGACCGACCCCGATCCCAACATGAACGGCCGCCGCATCTACTGGCCGCGCGGCAAGACGCTGGGCGGCTCCAGCTCCATCAACGGCCTGATCTACATCCGCGGCCAGGCCGAGGACTACGACCACTGGGCCGCGCTGGGCAACGAGGGCTGGGCCTTCCGCGACGTGCTGCCCTACTTCATCAAGTCCGAGGGCAACGAGCGCGGCGACAGCCCGTTCCATGGCGGCCGCGGGCCGCTGCAGGTCTCCGATATCGGCGCCAAGCACGAGCTGATCGAGGCCTTCATCGCCGGCGCCGAGGAATCCGGCGTGCCGCGCACCGACGACTTCAACGGTGCGCAGCAGGAAGGCGCGGGCTACTACCAGCTCACCACGCACAACGGCCTGCGCTGCAGCACGGCCAAGGCCTACCTCACCGACGCCAAGCGCCGCCCCAATCTGCACATCGAGACCGACGCGCAGGCCACGGCACTGGCGCTACGCGGCAAGCGCGTGGTGGGCGTGCACTACCGGCAGCACGGCCAGGACCGGTCGGCCATGGCCGGTTGCGAGGTGGTTCTGTGCGCCGGCGCCATCCAGTCGCCGCAGCTGCTGCAGCTCTCGGGCATCGGCCCGCGCCAGCTGCTGGAGGATCTGGGCGTGCCCGTGGCCCACGAGCTGCCCGGCGTGGGCGAGAACCTGCAGGACCACCTGCAGATCCGCCTGGGCTTCGAATGCACCAAGCCCATCACCACCAACGACCAGCTCAATTCGCTGTTCGGCCAGGCCAAGCTCGGACTGGAGTGGCTGCTGCACCGTTCTGGCCCGCTGGCCGTGGGCATCAACCAGGGCGGCTGCTTCATGCATGCGCTGCGCGATGCCGAGGGCCGGCCCGTCACGCAGACGCCCGACATCCAGTTCCACGTCGCCACGCTGTCGGCCGACATGGCGGGCGGCAAGGTGCACCCGTATTCGGGCTTCACGATGTCGGTGTGCCAGCTGCGACCCGAGTCGCGCGGCTATGTGCGCATCCGATCGCGCGATCCGCTGCAGCCGCCCAGCATGCAGCCCCACTACCTGGACACCCAGCTCGACCGCGACACCAACGTGGCGGCGGTGCGCGCCGCGCGCGCCATCGCCGCATCGCGCGCGATGGCGCCCTATGTCAAGCGCGAGGTGAAGCCGGGGCGCGAGGCGCAATCCTATGACGAGCTGCTGGAGTTCTGCCGCAACAACGGCGCGACGATTTTCCATCCCAGCGGCACCTGCCGCATGGGCCGCGACGCCATGGCCGTGGTCGACCCGAGACTGCGTGTGCATGGCGTGAAGGGCATCCGCGTCGTGGATTGCTCTGTCATGCCCACACTCGTGTCGGGCAATACGAATGCGCCTGTCGTGATGATGGCCGAGAAGGCGGCCGACATGATTCGCGAAGACGCAAGGCAGGCTGCGGCGGCCTGAGGCCGGCCACCGCACCGGGACATGCATCCCGGATGAATTTCCCAAGAGCAACAGCAACGGCGACAGCAAAGTGACCGCCGCGGCTCCGCGCGTCCCGACATCCGAGGGACGGGCCGCTGCATGCGCCGCTTTCCCCTGTGGCCTTCACCGGAGACCAAGAAATGGCAAGCACTTCCCCAGGCACGGACCCGCGTGTCATCCGCAAGGTGGTCACCTCGGCCATCGTCGGCGCCACCATCGAGTGGTACGACTTCTTCCTGTATGGCGTGGTGGCGGGCATCGTCTTCAACAAGCTCTACTTTCCCAGCGACGATCCGCTCATCTCCACGCTGCTGGCCTACACCACGTTCGCGGTCGGCTTCGTGACGCGCCCGCTGGGCGGCGTGATCTTCGGCCACTTCGGCGACAAGATCGGCCGCAAGAGCATGCTGGTGATGACGCTGATGATCATGGGCGTCGCCACCTTCCTCATCGGCCTCGTGCCCACCTATGCACAGATCGGCGTCGGTGCGCCCATCCTGCTGCTGCTCCTGCGCGTGGCGCAGGGCATAGGCCTGGGCGGCGAATGGGGTGGTGCCGTGCTGATGGCCTATGAATACGCGCCGCCGGAAAAACGCGGCTTCTACGCCTCGCTGCCGCAGATCGGCCTGGCGCTGGGCCTGTTCATGGCCTCGGGCGTGGTCGGCCTGCTGTCGTGGCTGCTCACCGATGAACAGTTCATGGCCTGGGGCTGGCGCGTCGCCTTCCTGCTCTCGGGCCTGATGGTGGCCGTGGGCATGTTCATCCGCCTGCATGTGAAGGAGACGCCCGAGTTCGCCGCGATCAAGGCGCGCAATGCGGAGACCGCGATCCCGTTCATGGACATGCTGCGGCGCTTTCCCGGCAACGTGGTCAAGGGCATGGGCGCACGCTATATCGACGGCGTGTTCTTCAACATCTTCGGGGTGTTCTCCATCACCTACCTCACCAACACGGTGAAGATCTCGCGCTCCGAGGCGCTGATCGGCGTGATGGTGGCCGCCGTCGTGATGTGCTTCAGCATCCCGATCTTCGGCAAGCTGTCCGACAAGATGGGCCGTGCCCGCATGTACCTGTGGGGCTCGATCCTGACCGGCCTCGTCTCCTTCCCCGCGTTCTGGCTGATGAGCACCAGCAACGGCAACATGCTGCTGATCTGGATAGCGACCATCGTGCCGTTCGGCATCCTCTACGCGATGGTCTATGCGCCGGAGGCCGCGCTGTTCTGCGACCTGTTCGATGCCAAGGTGCGCTACACCGGGATCTCGTTCGTCTACCAGTTCTCGGGCATCTTCGCCTCCGGCATCACGCCCCTCATCGCGACGGCGCTGCTCAAGGCCAATGGCGGCCAGCCCTGGCTGATCTGCGCCTATGTGCTGTTTGCCGGCATGGTTTCCGCCTGGTGCGCGGCGCTGATCGGCAGGGACCAGGCCCGCACACGGGCCCCGGCGCAGATGCAACCGGCCCGCACCTGAGCATCTGCACCCAGAAAAAAAGCCGCTCCCGGGGGAGCGGCTTTTTTTCTGCATCAAGCAGCGCCCATGCGCCCGAACTTGCCGCTGTTGAAGTCATTCACCGCATCCACGATCTGCTGCTGCGTGTTCATGACGAACGGCCCGTAGCCCACGATGGGCTCGGCGATGGGCTCGCCGCTCAGCAACAGCACGGTGGCGTCGTTGTTGGCCTCGATCTCCACCGAGCTGCCTTCGGCATCCAGCACCACCAGCTGCGACTCGCGGGCCACGGCGCTGCCGCCGACCTGCACCGTGCCGTCCAGCACCACCAGCGCCGTGCTCCAGCCCGAGGGCAGCTCCAGGCGGGCCGTCTGGCCGGCGCGGATGCGCAGGTCCCATACGTTCATCGGCGTGAAGGTGCGGGCCGGCCCGGTCTGGCCGCCATAGCTGCCGGCGATCAACCGCGCCACGCCGGCACCGCCGGGCAGATCCACCACCGGGATCTGGCCATTGGTGATGGCCTGGTAGCCGGCGGGCGCCATCTTGTCCTTGGCCGGAAGGTTCACCCACAGCTGCACCATCTTCAGCAGGCCGCCCTGCTCGGTGAAGGCGGGCGAATGGAACTCCTCGTGGAGGATGCCGGCGCCCGCCGTCATCCACTGCACGTCGCCGGGGCCGATCACCCCGCCCTGGCCGGTCGAGTCACGGTGCGCCACCTCGCCGTCATAGACGATGGTCACGGTCTCGAAGCCGCGGTGCGGATGCTGGCCGACGCCACGCGGAGCCACGGTGGGCGGGAACTCCTGCGGCCCGGCGAAGTCCAGTAGCAGGAACGGGCTCAGCTCCTTGCCGTGGTCCTGGTACGAAAACAGGGACCGCACCGGAAAGCCATCGCCCACCCAGTGCTGCCGGGGGGCGCTCTGCACTTGCAATACTTTCTTCATCACCAGCTCCTGAAGGTTGGAGCGGCATCTTCAGCCGCCATGGAACTATTATGGGTATTGAACACTGGGCGCGGTAGCCGGCAAAATCTTGATGCATCGTTCCATTTTTTGAACAACAAAACCAAGACCTCTCCATGCAGCAGGACCTGAACGATCTGTACTACTTCGTGCAAGTGGTGGACCATGGCGGCATCGCGCCCGCGGGCCGCGCGCTGGGCATGCCCAAGTCCAAGCTCAGCCGGCGCCTGGCGCTGCTCGAAGAGCGCCTGGGCGTGCGGCTGGTGCAGCGCTCGACGCGGCGCTTCACCGTCACCGAGCTGGGCCAGACCTACTACCAGCACTGCAAGGCCATGCTGGTGGAGGCCGAGGCTGCGCAGATGAGCATAGACACCGTGCGCGCCCAGCCGCGCGGCGTGGTGCGGCTGAGCTGCCCGGTGGCGCTGCTGCACACGCTGGTGGAATCCATGCTGACCGACTACCTGGTGCGCAACCCCGAGGTGACCGTGCAACTCGAAGCCACCAACCGCCGCGTGGACGTGATCGCCGAAGGGCTGGACCTGGCCATCCGCGTACGCCCGCTGCCGCTGGCCGACAGCGACCTGGCCACGCGCATCCTGCAGGAGCATTCGACCTACCTGGTCGCCAGCCCGCTGCTGCTGCGCCAGCATGGCATGCCACAGGCCCCGCAGGATATCGCCGCCTGGCCCACGCTGTGGCACGGCACGCCCGAGCAATCGTTCGCCTGGCAGCTGACCCATGCCAGCCAGGGGCAGTTCAGCGTCACGCACCAGCCCCGGCTGGTGACCACCGACATCATGGCGCTGCGCAGCGCGGCGCTGGCCGGCGTGGGGGCGGTGCTGCTGCCCAGCATCATGGTGCACGAGCAGGTGCTATCGGGGCGGCTGGTGCAGTTGCTGCCGGATTGGCTGCCGCGCAAGGACGCGGTGCATGTGGTCTTCCCGTCGCGCCGGGGCATGCTGCCGGCGGTGCGCTCGCTGATCGACCACCTGGCCGAGGAATTCTCCAAGCTGCCGTCCTGCTAAACGGCGGCCGGCCGGAATTTACATGGCGACACGGCTCCAGACAAAAAAAGCGCGATGTCGTGGACATCGCGCTTGGTGACTCAACTTTTCTAATCGCTGGAGGTTTTTGCCTTTCGGCGCATCGATTGTATCTGATCCCGCAGCATTTTGTTGAATCCTGCGGAATGTTGTTGCTTTTCTAACGCCTTGTCCCTAGTTCAAGGGGCGCGCCGGCAGCACCGTTCCCTCGCAGATGCCGAAGCCGAGGCGTGCAAAACCGGGCTTTTCGCACCAGCCGCGCAGCACCACCGAGTCGCCGTCTTCCAGGTAGGTGCGCTGTTCGCCATCCGGTAATTCAACCGGCTTCTTGCCCCCCAAGGTCAACTCGATCAGCGCACAGGCCTGGTCCAGCGTGGGGCCGGACAGGGTGCCGGAGCCCATGAAGTCGCCGGGCTGCAGGTTGCAGCCGTTGACCGTGTGGTGCGCCACCATCTGCGCCACCGTCCAGTAGGCGTGGCGGTAGCTGGTCTGCGCCACGGTGGCGTAGCCCTGGCCGGCTGCGCGCATGCGGGGCGTCTGCAGGTCGAAGGCGAGCTGGATGTCGAACGCGCCTTCGGCGCTGTTGGCGGTGCTTTGCAGATAGGGCAGCGGCTGCGGGTCGGCGGCCGGGTGGGCGAAGGCAGTGCGGTACGGCGCCAGCGCCTCGAGCGTCACGATCCACGGCGAGACGGTGGAGGCGAAGTTCTTCGACAGGAAGGGGCCGAGCGGCTGGTATTCCCAGGCCTGGATGTCGCGCGCCGACCAGTCGTTGAGCAGGCAGATGCCGAACACGTGGTCTTCGGCGTCCGCCATGGCCACCGGCTCGCTCAGCGCGTTGCCGGTGCCGATGAACACGCCCAACTCCAGCTCGATGTCCAGGCGCTTGCAGGGGCCGAGGCTGGGCGCGGCGGCGTCGGGCGCCTTGGTCTGGCCCACGGGGCGCTTGAAGGCCTGGCCCGAGACGACGATGCTGGAGGAGCGGCCGTGGTAGCCGATGGGTACCCACTGGTAGTTGGGCAGCAGCGGGTTGTCCGGGCGGAACTGCTTGCCGATGTTGGTGGCGTGGTGGATGGAGGTGTAGAAGTCGGTGTAGTCGCCGATCTGCGCCGGCACGGCGTATTCGGCCTGCCCCTGCGGCACCAGGCAGGCCTGCCAGGCCGCCTGCTCGGCCGCGCCTGCGCGCAGGCCGCGCGACAGCGCCAGGCGCAGTGCGCTCCAGGCCTTGGGGCCCAGCGCCATCAGCGCGTTGAGTTTGGGCGCGGCGCCGGCCTGGGCGGCAGCGGCGGCATCGCCCTGCAGCGTGCCGGTGGCGGCGAGCGCGGCCAGGTCGAGGATCTGGTCGCCGATGGCGACGCCGCCGCGGAAGGCCTCGCCGCTGCCCTGGCGGCGGAAGCTGCCGAAGGGCAGGTTCTGCAGCGGGAAGTCGGTGCCGGCCTGCTGGGCGCTGGCCACCCAGCTTTGCAGGCTGGCGTCGTGGGTTTCGTTCAGAGCTGTCATGCTTTTTCCAGTCAAATTGGCCGCCAGCGCCCTATCCATGAGCGCTAGAAGCTATTAATTTAATAGCGATAACCGCGCACCATCACTGGCCGCCGGGGTTGAAATGCTTCTTCAGGCCTTGCCAGCAGCGATAGTACTCGTGCTGCAGCTGCACGGTCTCCAGCGCATGGCGCGTGGGCTGGATGACCTCGGGCGTCTCGAACATGAAGGCCATGGTGTCGGTGACGTAGTGCGGCTTGGTGGTGTCGGCGGCGCTGGCCTTGGCGAAGGTGTCGGCGTCGGGGCCATGGCCGCTCATGCAGTTGTGCAGCGAGGCGCCTCCGGGCACGAAGCCCTCGGCCTTGGCGTCGTAGGCGCCATGGATCAGGCCCATGAACTCGCTGGCGAAGTTGCGGTGGAACCATGGCGGACGGAAGGTGTCCTGCATGGCCAGCACGCGCGGCGGGAAGATCACGAAGTCCAGCGTGTCCACGCCCGGCAGCGCGCTGGGCGACTGCAGCACAAGGAAGATCGACGGATCGGGATGGTCGTAGCTGATGGAGCCGATGGTGTTGAAGCGGCGCAGGTCGTACTTGTACGGCGCGTAGTTGCCATGCCAGGCCACCACGTCGAGCGGCGAATGGCCGATGCGGGCGGTCCAGAAATGGCCGCGCAGCTTGGCCACCAGCTCGAAGTCGCCCTCGACGTCCTCGTAGGCGGCCACCGGCGTCTGGAAGTCGCGCGGGTTGGCCAGGCCGTTGGAGCCGATCACGCCCAGGTCGGGCAGCTTGAGCAGCTCGCCGTAGTTCTCGCACACGTAGCCGCGCGCCTCGCCATCGGGCAGTTGCACCGCGAAGCGCACGCCGCGCGGCACCACGGCGATTTCCTGCGGCTCCACGTCCAGCGTGCCGAGCTCGGTGGCGATGGTGAGCCGGCCCTGCTGCGGCACGATCAGCAGCTCGCCGTCGGCGTTGTAGAAGTAGCGCCCCTGCATGCTGCGGTTGGCCGCATACAGGTGGATGCCGCAGCTGGCATTGCCTGCCATGCTGACCATGCCTTCGATGAAGTCCACCGGCTCGGCGGGCAGCGGCAGCGGGTCCCAGCGCAGCTGGTTGGGCGGCGTGGGCACTTCGTCGAAGCCGCCGGTCACGTGGCTCTTCCAGCGCGGCAGCTCCAGCGGCCCGAAGGGCTCGTGCATCGCGCCGGGGCGGATGCGGTACAGCCACGAGCGGCGGTTGCTGTGGCGCGGCGCGGTGAAGGCCGTGCCCGACAGCTGCTCGGCATACAGGCCCAGCGGCGCGACCTGGGGCGAATTGCGTCCCACGGGCAGCGCGCCCGCGATGGCCTCGGTGGCCCATTCATTGGCAAAGCCGGTCAGGTACGACCGGGCGGCGGAAGTGGTGGTCATGGTGCTCATCTCCTCAGAGGTTCTCGGTCCTAAGTGCTTTCCCGCAAGCACCCCGCCTTTGCGGGGGTGGCGGGAGAAATCTCGATCCATGCGGGCGTGGTCCGTGGCATATTGGTGTTCGTTGACATTGCGGGGAACTCCAATGAACACGACAACCCCCTCCGCCGCGCCCGTGCTGGATCGCACGTTCACGCATCGCCTGCATGCGCTGGCCAAGGTCACCGACCGGGTGAGCCAATGGGCCTACGAGCACGAGGTGGGCATCCCCATCAGCGAAGGCCGATGTCTGGCCGCCATCGGCGCCTTCTACCCGCTGTCCGTCAACGACCTGGCCATGTACACCAACCTGAACAAGGCCCAGGCCAGCCGCTCCACACAGTCGCTGGTCGAGCGCGCGCTGGTGCTCAAGCAGACCAGCGATGTCGACGGCCGCAGCGTGGTGCTGACGCTGACGCCCACCGGCCGCGACCTGTGGCTGCGGCTGATGGCCGTGATCGAGCGGCGCAACCGCGAGATGGTGTCGGCGCTGAACGCCGAAGAGCAGGCACTGTTCAGCCAGATGCTGGACCGGCTGCTGGAGCACGCGCGCAACTGCGCGTCGGCGACTCCGGCCTAACAGCGCCCGCCTTTGCATCACACCGGCTCCGCTTCGGCTGCCGGCTCTGCCGCTGCTGCCGCGGCCGCCACCCGGGTGCGCCGCGTGCGCACTTCCTGCACGCTGACGAGGTTGTGGTCGATGGCACCGCACAGGCTGGCGCCGTCCTTGCCCTTCATGTCGATGCGCACGCTGTCGCCCAGCTGCAGGTAGTCCGTCTTGGCCTCGCCGTTCTGCAGGATCTCCATGCCGCGCTTGTCGGCGATGCAGCCATAGCCCTTGGGCCAGTCCAGGTTGCCCTTCTTGTCCACCACCGCATTGGCCACCGTGCCACAGCCGACCACCGTGCCGGCGCGCAGATGGCGCGTGGCGGCCGCGTGGGCGATCAATTGGCCAAAGTGGAAGCCCATGTCGGCGCCGGCATCGCACATGCCGACCTTGCGGCCATTCCACGAGGTCTGCAGCGTGAGATGCACGCGCCCATGGCGCCAGGCCTCGCCCACTTCGTCCAGCGTGACGGCCACCGGCGCGAAAGCCGTGGCGGGCTTGCTCTGCACCCAGCCGCAGCGCTTGTCCAGCTCGGCCGGGGCCAGCTGGCGCAGGCTGATGCAGTCCACCACGGTCAGCAGGCGCACGGCGTCCAGCGCGTCCTCGGGGCTGGTGCCCAGCCGCACGTCGGCCGTCACCACCGCGAGGCCGGCGCCGAAGTCCACGCCCATGGCATCGCTCAGCACCGCGACATCGTCGCAAGGCCCCAGGAAGTCGTCGCCGCTGCCCTGGTACATGGCGGGCGAGAGGCCGGGCGCCACGGGCTCCAGGCCCAGCGCGCGCTGCGTCAGCTCGGCATGGCTGGGGTAGGCGGTGCCGTTCAGCCACTGGTAGGCGCGCGGCAGCGGCGCCATGCACTGCTCGGGGTTGAAGTCGAAGACGTGGCGGGCGCGGCCGGCGTTCAGCGCGTCGTACACGTCCTGCAGCTGCGGGGCGAGAAAGCCCCAGTCGTCCAGCACCTGCTGCAGGCGGTGGGCGATGCCGGTGGCGTAGTGGGCGGTGCGCAGATCCCGCGAGACAACGATCAGTTGCCCGTCGCGGGAGCCGTCTTTATAGGTTGCAAGCTTCATGGCGCATTGCTTTCGTTGGAACACAAGCCCTTATCGTGCCAGAACGCGGTGGCTGTCGGCACCGCATCGCCCGGTTGAGATTAAACTATAAGAAATCAATTTACCTAAACGAAATCGATAATACCGGAAAATCAAGCGATGGACAAGGAACGCACGGGCATTCAATCGGTGGAAGTGGGCTTTGCCCTGCTGCAGGCGCTCGCCGACGCGCCGGGGCCCTTGATGCTCAAGGACCTGGCCGCAGCCGCGCACATGCCGGCCGCCAAGGCCCACCGCTACCTGGTGAGCTACCAGCGCAGCGGCCTCGTGGTGCAGGACGCCGCCACCGCCCGCTACGACCTGGGCCCGATGGCGCTGCAGCTGGGCCTGGCCGCGCTGCGCCGCAGCGACCCGGTACGGCTGGCGCGCGAACGCCTGCCCGAGATGCTGGCGCAGCTGAACCACACGGTCGCGCTGGCCGTGTGGGGCAACCGCGGCGCCACCATCGTGCATTGGGAGGAGCCGCCGCAGGGCACCACCGGCCACCTGCGCCTGGGCGATGTGATGCCGCTGCTGTCGTCCGCCACCGGGCGCTGCTTCGGCGCCTGGCTGCCGGCCGGGCGCACGGCCCCGCTGCTGCAGTCGGAGCTGGAACTGGCCCGCAGCAACCAGCGCGGCGACCTGCCGCAGACGCCCGAGGCCGCCGAGGCGCTGTTCGCCGAGGTGCGCGAACGCGGCTCGGCCCGCGTGGCCGACACCCTGCTGCCCAGCGTGGTGGCCTTCTGCGCACCGGTGTTCGATGCCCGCGGCCATGTGGCGCTGGCCATCACCACGCTGGGCACGATCGCCAGCTTCGATCCGCACTGGGGCGGCGCCGTGGACCGGGCCCTGCAGGCCGTGGCGGCGCAGCTGTCGCATGACGTGGGCTTCGACGGCCGGGCGCAGCGCTGAATTCGGCGGTACCCCGGCTTTATCCCAGCATTACCCCGGCTTTATCGGCCCTGCCTACACTTTCCCCCATGCGCTCCCGCTTGCTGTACCCGCTGACGGCCGCCGTGCTGGCGGCGCATGCGATCGCGCTGCTGTCGCCGGACCTGCCGGCCTGGATGCGGCCGCGGGCAGCCCCTGCGCCTGAGGACCTGCGCTTCAGCACCCGCAGCATCAATCCTCCGGCGCCTGCGCCGGCACCCGCCACGGCACCCGTGCCCCGGCCGGCGCCCACTCCACGGCCCAAGCCACCGCGCCCGCCCCAGGCGCCACCGCCCACCGAGCCGCCGCCGGCCACGGCCAGCCCCGCACCGGCATCCGCCGCCACCATCGGCCCGGCCATCCGCAAGGAGCCGCCTGGCGCCAGCCTGGACGACCTGCTCGGCGGCGCGGATGCGCCCGGCGATGCCGCCGCACCGCCGCAGGGCAGCGCGCCCGCGCCTGAGCCCGATAGCGCTGCCACGGAGGCACCCGCCCCGCCCCCGGCGCCACCCGCAGCCGAATCCCCCGGCGACGCCGCTCCGATAGGCATCGGCAGCGCCGGCTACACCGGCGCCCTGCCCGCCGCCCAGGTGCCGCCGCCCCTGGAGCTGAAATTCGATGCCAAGGGCTCGGCCAAGCGCTTCAACTATTCGGCCAGCGCCTCGCTGCAGTGGAAGACCGACGGCAAGCAGTACCAGGCGCGCCAGGAGGTGTCGGCCTTCCTGATCGGCTCGCGCGCGCAGACCAGCACCGGCCGCATCGATCTCAACGGCCTGGTGCCGCAGCGCTTCGGCGACCAGGCACGCCGCGAGCGCGTGGCGCAGTTCGATGCCGGGCCGGGCCGCGTGGCCTTCAGCAACGGCAACCCCGACAGCGTGGTCACGCCGGGCGTGCAGGACCGGCTGTCCATCTTCATCCAGCTCGCCGCCATGTTCGCGGCGGCGCCCGAGCGCTACCCGCCCGGCACGGCCATCAGCATCAACACTGTGAGCGCCAGCCGCGCATCGGTCTGGACCCTGGTGGTGGACGGCCCCGAAACGCTGGACTTGCCCGCGGGCCGGCGCGAGACCATCCGGCTCACGCGCCAGCCGCAGCCGGGCGACGACCAGAAGGCCCAGCTCTGGCTGGCGCCCGACCTGCACTACCTGCCGGTGCGCATCCATCTGTCGCAGCCGGATGGCGATTTCGCCGACCTGTCGCTGCAATCCGTCAACAAACTGCCTTGAGGGCGGAATCTGTCGGTTTTTTGGCGCGCTGGCGCGTTAAGAACAGGAAAGCCCGCCAATTTGGGAAAAACCGGCTGCAAAAGCTGCTACAAAGAGCTTGTGGCGCTTCTTGCAAACCCAGGCGGCGCCACCACCTGCGAAGCAAAGGAGGTTTGCCATGCAAATGATTTACGACTCGGATTCTTTCGCGGTGCTGCACCTCATGCCCGAAGTCCCCTTGTCTGCAGACGGCGCCACCATCCAGCCGCCCGTGACGGAGCCCGTTCGCACGCTGTTGCGCCAGGGATTCGAGATCGTGGACAAGCGCAGCGGCAAGGAGCTGTACCTGGACGGCGTATGGGCCGAGATATTCCAGCAGCAGCTGCAGGCCTGGCAGGCCAACGCCCCCACCGAAGAAGAGGTGGAAGCCGCCCTGGACCGCTACACCGGCCTGGCCCAGCAACCCGTGATCATGCACTGAGCGCGCACGAATCCAAGCCAAATGAGCTTCCAGCGCAGGCCGTATCTGCGCGAGAAGCTCATTTTTTTATAGCGATTATTTCACCCGACCCGCGCAGTCAGCCTGGCGCATGCTCGTCCATGCAGGCCTGTGGGTCCTCGGCCTGCAGTACCCGCTGGGCCCAGGTTACCAGCGGCTGCGTGTTGGCCTGCAGCATGTGCTGCTTGATCGGCAGGATGCCCGCGGGCTGCATCGAGAAGCTGCGCAGGCCCAGGCCCAGCAGCAGGTTGGTCATCGCCGGATCGCCGGCCATCTCGCCGCAGATGCTGATCTTCTTGCCGGCCTCGTTGCAGGCGGCGATCACATCGGCAATCAGGCGCAGCACCGCCGGGTGCAGCGGGTCGTACCAGTCGGCCACGGCCTCGTCGGCGCGGTCGATGGCCAGCGTGTACTGGATCAGGTCGTTGGTGCCGATCGACAGGAAGTCGAAATACTGCAGGAAGCTGCGCACCATGATGGCCGCGGCCGGCACCTCGATCATCGCCCCCAGCTTGACGGTGCCCTGGACCACGCCGCGGTCGCGCAGTTCCTGCGATGCCAGTTCCACCTGGGCCAGGATCTGGCGGATCTCGCTCAGGTGCGCCACCATGGGGAACAGGATCAGTACCGGCCCGTGGGCCGCCGCGCGCAGCATGGCGCGCAGCTGGGCGCGGAACATCTGCGGGTCGGACAGGCTCCAGCGGATGGCGCGCAGGCCGAGCGCCGGGTTGAGCGTGGTTTCCTTGGTCTTGTCGAGCGGCTTGTCGGCGCCGACATCGACGGTGCGCAGGGTCACCGGCATGCCCTGCATGCCCTGCACCACCTCGGCATAGGCGGCGTACTGCTCGTCTTCGCCCGGTATCCTGCCGCCACGCCCCATGAACAGGAACTCGGTACGGAACAGCCCCACGCCCACCGCGCCGGCGCGCACCGCAGCGGGAATGTCGCCGGGCTGCTCGATGTTGGCCAGCAGCTCGATGCGCTCGCCGTCGAGCGTGAGCGCCGGCGTGTCGCGCAGCCGCGAGAGGCGCTCGCGCTCGAGCTTGAGCTGGCGCTGCCGGAAGCGGTATTCCTCCAGCATGATGGGCGAGGGATTGACGATCACCTCGCCCGCGTCGCCGTCGATGATGACCAGATCGTCGGGCCGCACCAGCTGGCTGGCGCTGCGCGCGCCCACCACGGCGGGAATGTCCATGCTGCGCGCCACGATCGCGGTGTGCGAGGTCTTGCCGCCCACCGCCGTAACGAAGCCGGCGAACACGCTTTGCTTGAACTGCAGCATGTCGGCCGGCGACAGGTCGTGGGCGATCAGCACCATCGGTGCCTCGCGCTCGTCGCCCACCCAGTCCTGCTGCGCCTTGCCGGGGGATGGCGCCGGCGCCGTCACCGGGCTGGCCACGCCGCGCATGTGGCGCAGGATGCGCTCCACCACCTGCTGCAGGTCGTTCTTGCGCTCGCGCAGGTACTCGTCCTCCATCTCGTCGAACTGGTGGCACAGCACCTCGAGCTGGGCGGTCAGCGCCCATTCGGCGTTGTAGAGGCGTTCGGAGATCCAGTGGCGCACGCCGCTGCTGAGCATGTCGTCCTGCACCAGCATCAGGTGCACATCGAGGAGCGGCGCCAGCTCGTGCGGCGAATCCGCGCCCATGCCGCCGCGCAGGCGCTGCAACTCCTCGATGACGGCCATGCGCCCGGTGCGCACCCGCTCCATCTCCAGCGCCACCTGGTCGGGCTCGATGAAGTAGTGCACCACCTCCAGATGACTCGATGCCGCCAGCACGGCACGCCCAATGGCGATGCCCCGCGCAACGGCGAGTCCATGGATGGCAAAGGTCATAACGGTATCCTGCGATGCACAACAAAGGCCGCACACGGGCGGCCTCGCTACTGTAGCGGATCAGCGCCCGCCGTGCGCGCTATTCACCTTCGCCGAACTTGTCATTGATCAAGGCCAGCAACCCGTCCATGGCGGCCTGCTCCTGCTCGCCATCGGTCTCCACCACCACCTCGGTGCCCATGCCGGCGGCCAGCATCATGACGCCCATGATGCTCTTGGCGTTGACGCGGCGCTCGCCCCGGGAGATCCACACGTCGCAGGGGAAGCTGCCGGCCAGCTTGGTCAGCTTGGCAGAGGCGCGGGCATGCAGTCCCAGCTTATTGCTGATGGTCACGTTGGTCTGGATCATGGTGCCTTGTGTTCTGGTTTTGGGGAGTGGCGGAGGTCACCTGCAGAATGCCCTGGGTGCCGCCGGCCACGGCGCGGGCGGCCAGGGCCTCCAGCGGCTCCTGCCCGTAGCAGATGCTGCGCAGCAGCATCGGGAGGTTCACGCCCGTGACCAGCCGCGTATCCGGCCGCTTGGCCAGCTCCTGCGCCACATTGTGCGGCGTGGCGCCGAACACGTCGGTGAGCAGCAGCACCGGCGCATCTCCCGCCTCGGCCAGCAGCGCACGGGCCTCGGCGAGGCTGGCCGCCGGATCGGCATCGGCCACGACGTCCAGCGTCAGCACCTGCGCCGCGCAGTCCGGGAACACATGCCGCGCGCACTCGCGCAGGGCATGTGCCAGCGGAGCGTGGGCGATCAGGAAAATCCGGTTGTTCATGGAGGCTGGTCGAACGGGATAGCTACCGACCAAGTGTAGCGTTTATGCGGCACTGCAACATAGACGAAAACCACTAGGCTGTCACCTTGAAACATGTTCACGTTTTCGCCCCGGCCGGCTACTGCATGACCATGCCCTGCAGGAAGGTGTCGCGCGCGGCCTGCCCCACCGGGCGCGGCGACAGCACCACCGCGTGGTAGACCCGCGCCTGCGGGCCTTCGAGCCGCGCAAACCAGACCGCGTCCACCGACACCGGCTGGCCTCTGTCGTCACGGCCCTGCCACTGCACGCGCTGCGACTGCGGCAGGCCCATCACGCCCGGCACGGCGAAAGCCGTGCCCGCGGGCGGCGTGCCCTCGAGGTGCAATTGCTTTTGCAGCGCCTCCTGCCAGCGCTGCAGCACCGCGGAGGCCTGGGCCGGCTGCGCCACGGGCATGTGCGAGACGGCAAAGGTCGCGCCGTCCGCCTCGCAGCCGGCCATGGCCAGGCTGACCGGGCCCTGGCCCCAGTCCACGCTGCGCACGGCGTGGTCGGGCTTGCAGGGAAAGGTGGCGGTGACCGGCGCGCCATCGAGCGGCATGCTGCGCCAGTTGAGGCTGGGGCTGCAGGCGACCAGCGCGAGCCCGGCGGCGGCCACACCGGCCGCATGCGAGAGAGAACGGAACATCGGCCGATTATCGCCATACCCTTGAACTTCTCCCGGGTCGGCGACTCTAGCTACACTGGACTCCCTCACCAATACCCGCCATGGCATCCAAAACCGCAAAATCCCTCCTGGCAGGCGTGGCCGTCGCGGCCGCGCTGGGCGTGGGCGCCTATGTCTACCTGGGCACAGGCCAGTCGCCGGCGCCGCAAAGCACCTTCGTGCTGCTGGACGGCTCGTCCAAGACCACGGCCGACATGCAGGGCAAGGTCACGCTGGTGAACTTCTGGGCCACCAGCTGCACCACCTGCGTGGCGGAGATGCCCGAGATCATCGCCACCTACAACAAGTACCAGTCCAAGGGCTTCGACACCATGGCCGTGGCCATGAGCTACGACCCGCCCAGCTACGTGGTGAACTACGCCGAGACCCGCAAGCTGCCGTTCAAGGTGGCGATCGACAACACCGGCAGCGTGGCCAAGGCCTGGGGCGACGTGCAGCTCACCCCCACGACCTACATCGTCAACAAGCGCGGCCAGATCGTGAAGAGCTACATCGGCGCGCCCAACTTCGACGAGCTGCACCGGCTGATCGAAAAACTGCTCGCCGAGGCCTGAGCGCTACACTCGGCTCCAGATCAACTCTGCCAACGGAACAGTGGACACGCCCGCGGTCACGCTCATCACCCCGACCACCGCCGAACAGCTCGTACTGACGCGCGAGATCTTCCAGGAATACGCCGACAGCCTGCAGATCGACCTGGACTTTCAGGGCTTTGGCGAAGAACTGGCCGGCCTGCCCGGCGACTATGCGCCGCCGCGCGGCGAGCTGTTCCTGGCCATCGTCGATGGCTCGGTGGCCGGCTGCTGCGCGCTGCGCCCCATCGACGACGTGGACTATGCCAATGCCTGCGAGATGAAGCGCCTGTACGTGCGCAAGGCCTTCCGCGGCTTCGGGCTCGGCCGCCTGCTGGTGGATGCCACGATGGGCGCGGCCGCCCGCCTGGGCTACGACTGCATGCTGCTGGACACGCTGGACTCGATGGAATCGGCGCGCGCCCTCTACGCCGACGCGGGCTTCGAGGAGATCCCGCCCTATTATCACAACCCCATCGTCGGCACCCACTACCTGAAGGCCGACGTCAAGATATAAATCGGCCGCCAGCGCTTTATCCATCAGCGCTAGCAGCTCCATTTTCAATAGCTAACCCAGGCTGGATACCCACCACACAAAGCCAGCGCAGGCGCCCAGCACCAGCAGCGCGAGCAGGCGGGTCACTGCCGTGTCAGTGGAGTGCTCCACGTGCTGGGCCAGTTCCTTGTGCCCGTGGAACATGGGGCGCAGCACGGTCTTGCGCAGCCGGATGATGTAGAACACGATGGCCAGCAGGTGCAGCGCGATCATGCCCAGCAGCAGGTACTGCCCTATGGCCTTGTGGTAGCTGGTGGCCTGGCCCACAACCTCGCCGGACACGAAGCGCGTCAGCGGCCCGGCAAAGGCGATCTCGTCGTCGCTCATCAGCCCCGACGCCACCTGCAGGCCCAGCAGCAGCAGCATCGCCACCACCGCCCAGGCGCCCATGGGGCTGTGGCCCACGTCGTGCAGGTTCTCGCCACGCCCCCGCATATAGGCCAGCACCTTGCCTGGCCCGAGCGCAAACTGCCCGAAACGCGACCAGTAGCCGCCCACCAGGCCCCAGACAAAGCGGAACAGCAGCAGCGCCGCGATCGTATAGCCGCTGCGGAAGTGCCAGACCATGGCATTGCCGCCGATCTGGCCGCTGATGAACGAGCCCAGGAAGCACAGCACCAGGGCCCAGTGGAACAGCCGGGTCGGCAGATCCCATACGCGAACACGATAAGAAGTCGTCATAGGTGTCCCCACCTGGATATGTTACAAAGCCAATGCGCAATGCCCTGCATTGTGCGCCAGGGCCGCCGTCCTGGCCGAAAACTCCATACAGCCCACGACGAAGGATTTTGCATGACCCCGAAAAAAGCGCTCTGGACCAGCCTCGCGCTGGCAACCGCCCTGGCCGGCTTCGCCGCCCCCGCCTCTGCGCAGTTCGCCAAGGCCGAAGACGCCGTGAAGTACCGCCAGTCGGCGCTGTTCGTCATGGGCCAGCACTTCGGCCGCCTGGGCGCGATGGCCAACGGCAAGATCCCGTTTGATGGCAAGGCTGCCGAGGCCAACGCGGAGATCGTCGCCGACATGGCCAAGCTGCCCTGGGCCGGCTTCGAGGCCGCGCACGAGGGCGGCAAGGCCAAGCCCGAGATCTGGAAGGAGCAGGCCAAGTTCAAGGACCTGGCCGAGAAGATGCAGGCCGAGACCGTGAAGCTGGCCGCCGCCGCCAAGACCAACAACCTGGACAACCTCAAGGCCGCCTTTGGCCCCGCGGCATCGAGCTGCAAGAGCTGCCACGACAGCTTCCGCAACAAATAAAAAAAGAGAGCTGCTCGCGCTTGCTGCATAGGCAATCCAAATACAAATGTATTGAGAAACGCCATATAGCAAGCGCCAACAGCTATTATTTTTGAAATGAAAAAGGGCCCGCAGATCTGCGGGCCCTTTTTGCTGAAGGCGAGAGAGAGGATCAGGCCTTGGCTTGCTTCAGCAGCGTGTCGGCGTCGCTGACCTCGAACTTGCCGGGGCCTTCGACGTTCAGCTGCACCACCTTGCCGTCCTTGACCAGCATGGAGTAGCGGTTGCTGCGCAGGCCCAGGCCCTTGCCGTTCAGGTCCAGCGTCAGGCCGGTGGCCTTGGCGAACACGGCGTCGCCGTCGCCGATCATGCGCACCTTGCCTTCGGTCTTCTGGTCCTGGCCCCAGGCGCCCATCACGAAGGCGTCGTTCACCGACAGGCACCAGATCTCGTCCACGCCAGCGGCCTTGAACTCGGCGGCCTTCTCGACGAAGCCGGGCAGGTGCTTGGCCGAGCAGGTGGGCGTGAAGGCGCCGGGCACGGCGAACACGGCCACGGTCTTGCCGGCGGCTTCCTTGGCCACGTCGAAGGCGTTCGGGCCCAGGCTGCAGCCGTTGCCTTCGACGGCTACGAATTCGCTCAGGCTTGCCGCGGGCAGTGCGTCACCAACTTTGATCATCATGTTCTCCTTGTTTCAGTGCCACGAGGGCGGATGGCGGCCGTCGTGCCCTGCGGCAAACGGCCATAAAAAAACGACCCACGCATTGTGGGTCGTTTTTGGGGTTGCAGTGGCAACAGCCTGAATAGGCTTAGACCAGGGCAGCCTTTTGCACCAGGTTGGTCACAACCCAGTTCTTGGTCTTCGAGAGCGGACGGCTCTCGGTGATTTCCACCGTGTCGCCCAGCTTGTACTCACCTTGCTCGTCGTGAGCGTGGTACTTGCTGGACTTGATCACGATCTTGCCGTAGATCGGGTGCTTCACACGGCGCTCGACGAGCACCGTCACCGTCTTGGCACGCTTGTCGCTGACCACCTTGCCAATCAAGGTGCGCTTGAGGGACTTTTTCTCTTCCGTCATGTCGGCTCCTTATTACTTGGCGGCTTGCTTTTCAGCAAGAATGGTCTTGGCACGGGCCACGTCGCGGCGGGTAGCCTTGAGCGTTGCCGTGTTACCCAGCTGTTGCGTAGCCTTCTGCATGCGCAGGCCGAAGTGGGCCTTCTGCAGGGACTTGATTTCAGCTTCGAGGCCAGCAACATCCTTTTGGCGCAATTCAGCAGCTTTCGTCATATCGATCTCTCCTGATTAAGCGCCAAGTTGGCGAGCAACGAACGTGGTGCGCAGCGGCAGCTTGGCGGCAGCCAGGCGGAACGCTTCGCGGGCCAGTTCTTCCGGCACACCCAGGATCTCGAACACCACTTTGCCGGGCTGAATTTCAGCCACGTAGTACTCGGGGTTGCCCTTACCGTTACCCATACGGACTTCGGCAGGCTTGGTCGAGATCGGCTTGTCGGGGAACACGCGGATCCAGATGCGGCCACCACGCTTGACGTGGCGGGAGATTGCACGACGTGCAGCCTCGATCTGGCGAGCCGTCAGGCGGCCGCGGTCCGTGCACTTGAGACCGAAATCACCGAACGCAACCGTGTTGCCACGGGTTGCGATGCCGGTGTTGCGGCCCTTTTGCTCCTTGCGATATTTGCGGCGAGCAGGTTGCAGCATGTTTATTCTCCTTTACCGTCCGCTGCTGTAGCGGGCGCGTCAGTCTTGCGAACGCGCTTAACGGAATCGGCGCCAGCGCCGGCAGGCTTGTCGCTGCCATCCGCAGGTGCGCCACTGCCACCACGGCGGCCATCACGGCCACCACGGGGGCCACCACGACCATCACGGTCGCCACGGCCATCGCGGCGGGGGCCGCGAGGACGACGCTCTTCCTCAGGACGCGGCGTTTCTGCAGCAGGCAGATCGTTGCGGCCCAGGGTGTCGCCCTTGTAGACCCACACCTTCACGCCGATCACACCATAGGTGGTCTTGGCTTCGGACGTGGCGTAGTCGATGTCGGCGCGCAGGGTGTGCAGCGGCACACGGCCTTCGCGGTACCACTCGGTACGAGCGATTTCGATACCGTTCAGACGGCCCGACGACATGATCTTGATGCCCTGGGCACCCAGACGCATGGCGTTCTGCATCGCGCGCTTCATCGCACGGCGGAACTGGATGCGCTTTTCGAGCTGCTGGGTGATCGAGTCGGCGATCAGCTGGGCATCGATTTCGGGCTTGCGCACTTCTTCGATGTTCACTGCAACCGGCACGCCCAGACGGGTCGAGAGTTCCTTCTTCAGGTTCTCGATGTCTTCGCCCTTCTTGCCGATCACCACGCCCGGACGTGCCGAGAAGATGGTGATGCGTGCGTTCTTGGCAGGACGCTCGATCAGAACGCGCGACACGGCGGCGTTCTTCAGCTTTTCCTTCAGGTACTCGCGCACCTTGATGTCTTCGGCCAGCATGCCGGCGAAGTCACGGTTGCTTGCGTACCAGCGGCTTGCCCAGTTACGGCTCACCGCCAGACGGAAGCCGGTAGGATGGATTTTCTGTCCCATAGTCTTCCTCTGGCCTCAGTTGCCAACCGTCACGTACACGTGGCACGTAGGCTTGCTGATACGGTTGCCGCGGCCCTTGGCGCGCGCGGTGAAACGCTTGAGCGTGGTGCCTTGTTCGACGTAGATGGTTTTGACACGCAATTCGTCGATATCGGCGCCGTCGTTGTGCTCAGCGTTGGCGATGGCGGACTCGAGAACCTTCTTCACGATCACGGCAGCTTTTTTCTGCGTGAACTCGAGAATGTTCAGAGCCTGGTCGACCTTCTTGCCGCGGATCAGATCCGCAACCAGACGGCCCTTGTCTACCGACAGGCGAACGCCGCGGAGGACTGCACGTGTTTCAGACATGGTCTACTCCTTATTTCTTACCGGCTTTTTTGTCGGCAGGGTGACCCTTGAAGGTGCGCGTCAGGGCGAATTCGCCCAGCTTGTGGCCCACCATCTGGTCGGTAATGTAGACGGGCACGTGCTGCTTGCCGTTGTGCACGGCGATGGTCAGACCGATGAACTCGGGCAGAACCATGGAGCGACGCGACCAGGTCTTCACTGGCTTCTTGTCCTTGGTGGCGACGGCCTTTTCGACCTTTGCCAGCAAGTGCTGGTCAACAAACGGACCCTTTTTGAGAGAGCGAGTCATTTGCTACCTCTTACTTCTTGCGACGCGAAACGATCATCGTCTGCGTGCGCTTGTTGTTACGGGTACGGTAGCCCTTCGTCAGGTTGCCCCACGGGTCAACCGGATGACGGCCTTCACCAGTCTTACCCTCACCACCGCCGTGCGGGTGATCGACAGGGTTCATCACCACGCCGCGAACGGTCGGGCGGATACCCATCCAGCGCTTCACACCGGCCTTGCCCAGTTGGCGCAGGCTGTGCTCTTCGTTGGCGACTTCACCAATGGTGGCGCGGCACTCGATGTGGATCTTGCGCACTTCGCCGGAACGCATACGCACCTGGGCGTACACGCCTTCGCGGGCCAGCAGCGTAGCGGAGGTACCAGCGGAACGAGCGATCTGTGCACCACCGCCGATGTTCAGCTCGATGCAGTGGATGGTCGAACCCACGGGGATGTTGCGGATCGGCAGGGTGTTACCCACGCGGATCGGCGCCTCGGAGCCGCTGACGATGGTTGCGCCCACTTCCAGGTTGCGAGGAGCAATGATGTAGCGACGCTCGCCGTCGGCATAGCACACCAGAGCGATGTGGGCCGTACGGTTCGGATCGTATTCAATGCGCTCAACCTTCGCGGGGATACCGTCCTTGTTGCGCTTGAAGTCCACCACGCGGTAGTGGTGCTTGTGACCACCGCCCTTGTGACGGGTGGTGATGTGGCCGTTGTTGTTGCGGCCGGCCTTCTGGAATTGCGATTCCAGCAGGGGTGCGTAACCTTCACCCTTGTGCAGGTGACCACGGGTCACCTTCACCACGTGGCGCTGGCCAGGGGAGGTAGGTTTGAGTTTGATAACAGCCATGATTAAGCAGCGCCTCCTTCGAGGTTCAGCTCTTGACCGGGCTTGAGCATCACATAGGCCTTGCGCACGTTGTCGCGGCGGCCCACGGTCTTGCCAAAGCGCTTGGTCTTGCCCTTGGTGTTCACCACAGACACGGCCTTCACTTCCACCTTGAACATCAGTTCCACGGCGGCCTTGATTTCAGGCTTGGTTGCGTTCTGCAGCACCTTGAATGTCACAGCGTTGGACTTCTCGGCAACCAGCGTGGCCTTTTCGGACACGATGGGAGCGACCAACACTTGCATCAGACGACCTTCGTCAAACTTGAGCGTGCTCATGCGAACATCTCCTTGAGTTTGTCGATCGCGCCCTTGGTGACGAGCACTTTCTTGAAATGCACCAGCGACACGGGGTCGGCGTAGCGCGGCTCCACCACGAACACGTTCTTCAGGTTACGCGATGCCAGGTACAGGTTTTCGTCCACTTCGTCGGCGATCACCATCACCGAGTCCAGATTCATGGACTTGAACTTGTCGGCCAGCACCTTGGTCTTGGGCGAGTCCACCTTCAGCGACTCGACGACGGCCAGGCGGCCTTCGCGGGCGAGTTGCGACAGGATGGCAGCCATACCGGCGCGGTACATCTTCTTGTTGATCTTCTGCGTGAAGTTTTCTTCAGGCAGGTTCGGGAAGATGCGACCGCCCCCGCGCCACAGCGGCGACGAGGACATACCAGCGCGAGCGCGGCCCGTACCCTTTTGGCGGAACGGCTTGGCGGTAGTGTGGCGAACCTGTTCACGGTCCTTCTGGGCACGGGTGCCCTGACGGCCGTTGGCGCGGTAGGCAACGATGATCTGGTGAATCAGGTCTTCGTTGAAGTCGCGGCCGAACACGGTCTCGGGTGCATCGAAGTTCGATGCAGCTTGGCCTTGATCATTCAGGAGTTCGAGCTTCATTAGTTCGCTCCTTTGGCAACTGCCTTGACAGCGGGGATCACGGTCACGAAGCCGCCCTTGGCTCCGGGAATCGCGCCCTTGATCAACAGCAGCTGACGTGCTTCGTCGATACGAATCACGTCGAGATTCTGGGTGGTCACCGTGGCGTCGCCCATGTGACCCGTCATGCGCTTGCCGGGGAACACGCGACCGGGGTCTTGTGCCATACCGATCGAGCCGGGGACATTGTGCGAGCGGCTGTTACCGTGCGATGCACGCTGCGAGCTGAAGTTGTGACGCTTGATGGTGCCTGCGAAGCCCTTACCGATGGAAGTGCCCTGCACGTCCACCTTCTGGCCCACAGCAAAGACTTCCGTCACGGGCAGGGTAGCACCGGCGGCATACTTGCCAGCGGTTTCTGCGGGGACGCGGAATTCCTTGATGATTTCACCGGCTTCGACGCCAGCCTTGGCCAGATGGCCGGCAGCAGGCTTGGTCACGCGCGATGCACGACGCTTGCCGAAAGTGACCTGCAGGGCCACGTAGCCGTCGTTCTCTTGGGTCTTGACCTGGGTCACGCGGTTGTTGGACACGTCCACCACGGTGACAGGAACTGCATCCCCGTCATCCGTAAAGAGGCGCATCATGCCCACTTTGCGGCCCAGCAACCCGAGGGAGTTGCTTTGACTCATTTGTTGCTCCAAAACTCTCGCCACCGAAACTGCAATTGGCTCGGTGTTGCCCTTGGACGACAGCGAACTGCAACGCCCCGGACGCGAAAGAAGGTTGATAAAAACTCCACACTCCAAACAATCAGCCGATTGCTCAGAATGCGAAGCCATAAATTTTAACGCGGACTTGGCTTTTCAGCAAGTCCGCGTTAAAAAGTGCCCAGAGGCAACGCCTTGCGGCGTTGCACAAAAGGCTTATTGCAGTTTGATTTCGACGTCCACGCCGGCAGCCAGGTCCAGCTTCATCAGCGCGTCAACGGTCTTGTCGGTCGGGTCGACGATGTCCATCAGGCGCTGGTGGGTGCGGATTTCGAGCTGGTCACGCGAAGCCTTGTTCACGTGGGGCGAACGCAGGATGTCGAAGCGCTTCATGCGGGTCGGCAGCGGCACGGGGCCCTTGACGATCGCGCCGGTGCGCTTGGCGGTTTCCACGATTTCGGCGGCAGACTGGTCGATCAGCTTGTAATCGAAAGCCTTCAGGCGGATACGGATCTTTTGCTTGGACATTGGGTATTCCTTGGTTTTACAGCGGATTACGCAATGATCTTGGCAACGACGCCAGCGCCCACGGTGCGGCCGCCTTCGCGGATAGCGAAG
>NZ_BAAGSH010000022.1:0-2024 GCF_054782535.1 Comamonas humi
TGCGTATCGGCCGTGATGCCGTGCGCAGCCGTCGAGACGCCGCCCAACAGGCCACCCAGCAAACCGCCGCCGCTGCCCAGCAGACCGCCAGCCAAGCCGCCTTCGCCGGTCAGGCCGCCCAGCAGGCCGCCTCCACCGGTGACGCCGCCAAGCAGACCGCCTGCTCCAGCCAGACCACCCAGCAGGCCGCCTTCGCCGGTGACGCCGCCGAGCAGGCCACCTTCACCGGTGATGGTGCCAAGCACGCCGTCCACGACCTGGGTCACGGTGCCCAGCGGGCCGCCGTTGGTATTGGTCAGGCCTTCGACCAGGCTGGTCACGGGTGCCAGCACACCGGTCTGCGGATCGACCAGGGTGTCGACGACATGGCTGACCACTGCGGCAGGCGTGTCGCCCAGCAACTGGCCTGCAGCGCCTTGCACCGTGGTCACCAGGCCGATGCCCGACTCGGGGATGCCAACCACGCCGCCGCCCAGCAGACCGCCGAGCAGGCCGCCTTCACCGGTCAGGCCGTCCAGCAGGCCGCCTGCTCCGGCTGCGCCACCGAGCAGGCCGCCTCCGCCGGTCAAGCCGCCCAGCAGGCCACCTTCACCGGTCACGGTGCCAAGCACGCCGCCTACGACCTCGGTCACGGGGCCCAGCGGGCCGACGTTGGTGTTGGTCACGCCTTCGACAAGGCCGGTGACCGGTGCCAGCAAACCGTTCTGCGGATCGATCACGGCATCGGCAACATGGCTGACCACCGCCGCGGGTGTGTCGCCCAGCAACTGGTCTGCAGCTGCCTGCACCGTGGTCACGAGGCCGACGCCTCCGCTGCTGCCCGGCGTGCCCGTATTGCCGCCACCCAGCAGGCCGCCCAGCAAGCCGCCTTCGCCGGTGACACCGCCAAGCAGGCCGCCGCCCGTCAGACCGCCGAGCAAGCCACCTTCGCCGGTGATGCCGCCGAGCAGGCCGCCGCCCGTCAGGCCACCCAGCAGGCCACCTTCGCCGGTGACGCCGCCCAGCAGACCGCCGCCCGTCAGGCCACCGAGCAAGCCGCCTTCACCGGTGATGCCGCCCAGCAGGCCGCCTTCGCCATTCAGGCCGCCCAACAGGCCGCCCGCACCGGTGACGGTGCCGAGCACGCCGCCCACGACCTGGGTCACGGGGCCCAGCGGGCCGCCATTGGTGTGGGTCAGGTCTTCGACAATGCCGGTGACAGGCGCCAGCACGCCGGTCTGCGGATCGAGCACGGTATCGGCCACATGGCTGACCACCGCCACGGGCGTGTTGCCCAGCAACTGGTCCGCGGCCGTCTGCACCGTGGTTACGAGGCCGGTGCCGCCTGGCGTGCCAGGGGTGCCGCCGTTGCCGCCACCGAGCAGGCCGCCCAGCAGCCCGCCTTCGCCGGTCAGGCCTCCGAGCAAACCTCCTTCGCCGGTAACACCGCCAAGTAGGCCGCCTTCGCCAGTCAGGCCGCCGAGCAAACCGCCTTCACCGGTGACGCCGCCCAGCAGGCCACCTTCTCCAGTCAAGCCACCCAGCAAGCCTCCGTCACCGCCCAGCAGGCCGCCGAGCAGGCCGTTGTCACCCAGCACGCCTTCGACGATGCCGCCCAGGCCGCCCGTCGAGGCGCCGGGCACGGACAGGCCGGCAATCAGGTCGTTCAGCGTATCGATCACGGGCGCCAAGGCCTGGCCATCCACCAGGGTCAGGCCCTGGGCCAGTTCGGTCAGCACACCCAGCGGGCCGCCTTCCACATTGGTCAGGCCTTCCAGCACGCTGGTCACGGCCGACAGGGTGCCGTCCGTGGGATTGGTCAGCGCATCGAGCAACTGGCCCACGGGCTCGGCCACCGTGCCGCCCAGCAGGTTGTCCACGACGTCCTGTGCGGTGGTGACGATGCCGTCGCCGGCGCCGCCACCCGGGGTACCGCCGATACCGCCCAGCAGGCCGCCGAGCACACCGTCGACGATGCCGCCGATCACGCCACCACCCAGGCCGCCTTCACCGCCCAGGCCATCGGTCAAGCCGCCGATCAGCTG
>NZ_BAAGSH010000023.1:0-13221 GCF_054782535.1 Comamonas humi
GTCAGCGTCGTCTTGCCGTGGTCCACGTGACCGATCGTGCCCACGTTCACGTGGGGCTTGGTGCGCTCGAATTTTCCTTTTGCCATTTTCGACTCCGAAAAAACCTAAATCTTATAAAGAGATTGAAGCGCAACCAGAACCGTGCGCACATTTATATGTGGTGCCCATGGGCAGGATCGAACTGCCGACCTCTCCCTTACCAAGGGAGTGCTCTACCACTGAGCCACATGGGCATAAAACCTCACCGCATTAACACAGCGCTGGAGCGGGAGACGGGAATCGAACCCGCGTCATTAGCTTGGAAGGCTAGGGTTCTACCATTGAACTACTCCCGCATCAACCTCACACAAACATCACGCGACGCCTGCATGCCATTGCTGCCGTTAAGCTCTTCTTACCATTACTGGTGGAGGGGACTGGATTCGAACCAGTGTAGGCGTAAGCCAACAGATTTACAGTCTGCCCCCTTTAGCCACTCGGGCACCCCTCCGAAGAAGAATTCGATTGTAGCATTGTTTTTGCGGCTTTTGAAGAAACTGCCAGATTTCGAATTCTTTGCCTCCGCGCGGCTCACCTCATCAGGCTGACCAGCGCCGGCATCAAGAGCGCCGTCGCAATTCCATTGAGCGCCATGGCCAGCGCCGCAAACCCCGCGGATTCAGCGCTGCGCTGGATCTCCCGCGCCGTGCCGATGGCATGGGCCGTCAGCCCCATCGCCACACCCCGCGTAGCGGCGTCATCGATCCGCAGCACGCGCAGGACTGGATCGGCCACGATGACCCCGACAATACCGGTGATGGCCACCGCCACCGCTGCCAGCGACGCCACGCCGCCGAACTCAGCAGACACCGCTGTGGCTATCGGTATCGTGGCTGATTTGGGGGCAACCGACATCAGGATCTCCGTGCTTCCTGAAAACAGCCAGCCTATCCCCACGGCGGACAGAATCCCCACGGAGCCACCCACCAGCACAGCCAGCGTGATCGGCAACCACAGCTTGCGCAGCCGCGACCATTGGGCATACAGCGGAACCGCCAGCGCCACAGTCACCGGACCGATCAGCGTATTCAGAAAGGCGACACCCCGGTAGTACTCGTCATAGGGCACGCCGAAGCAGGTCAGCACACCCACCACCATGAGCACCCCCGTCAGCACCGGAATCAATACCGGCCGGGAGCCACCCCGCACATACAACTGCTGCGCCAGCAGATAGATCAGCGCCGTCAACGCCACCCAGGCAACCGCAGAGCCGTGCAACACCTGTGCAGCTAGCCACTCAGACACCACGCGCCTCGGAATCCGCGCGGGACTGCAACCGCATCGCCCAGCGCATCGTGAGGGCCGTGGCCGCCAATGTCACCACCGCACCCAGCACGCATGCCGCCATGAAGGGAAGCCACTCTGCGCGGATGCGCTCCTGCTGCACCATGACGCCCGCCACCGTCGGAATGAACACCAGCATCATGTGCGGCAGCATCGCCTGCGTGGTCGACTGCAGCCAGTCAGGAATCCGACGCCAAGCCACCAGCAATACCAGCAGCAGTAAGGTCCCCGTCAAGGCCCCGGGGATAGGCAGATGGAGCAGCCGGGTCAGTATGTCACCCAGCCACTGCAAGCCAAAGAGTAGTGCGACAGCTTTGATCATGGCCGCATTGTCGGCGCATTCGCATGCCGCACCGACTAGGTATGCAACCCCGGCAACAGCCTCAGAAATCCAGCGGCCGCCCGTCGTCCGGCCCGCCCCAGGCTTCATGGCCATCACCATGCCGGGCCGGCGACTCTCCCGATGGCTGCATAGCCCGACGCTTGCGGGTGACGTGATAGGCCGTCAACACCTGGTGCGCCACCATGTCCAGGCTGGGCCGATGCTGGCCTTCGCGATCCACCCATACCTTGGGCGTAAGGCTGCCCGACAAGGCCACGCTGTCTCCATCCCCCAATCCCAGCAACGCAGCCACCGGCGCGTCATCGAAGGCAATCACATTCACAAACAGGCTTTCGCCGTCGCCCGACGCAGCCCGCACCTTGGCCAACGCATACGGTTTGCCCGTCTTGCTCGTGCGCTCGGCCGGCTGCCCGTGAATGCGCCCCATCACCAATCCATCGATCATCGCCATCTCCCAGAATGCATCCTGCTGCCCATCCACTGCACCATATACCTATAGTAGAGGCCGCAACAGACAACAAAAAACCCGCATGCGGCAAACATGCGGGTTTTGAAATACGTCGAGACTATCTGAAATAGCCTGATGGCGCGGCTGGCGGGGATCGAACCCACGACCCTTGGCTTCGGAGGCCAATACTCTATCCACTGAGCTACAGCCGCTAAGAGGTTTGCCGTGCAAGCAAACCGTGCAACTGAGGATTATCGCACGGCTGACCGACCATCCAACACTAGCCCAGCCTTGGCAGCCCTGCATCCTGGCCAACCGGAGTGTTCAAGCGGAACCCCAGCCCTGTCAAATAGGCATCCACTGCAGTTGTCCCCACAGGCATCAAGAGGAAATTGCCGCCGTTGAGCACCCAGCCATGGACCAAGCCCACAAAGAGCGAATGCAACCCCAGCGCCGCATCGACCGGAGACATGGATAGCTCCAGGCCCTGGTCCTGCGCCGCCTGCGCGATCGCTCCGGCAAATTTCTCCTGGCTGCTGCGCGCACTCTCTATATGGCGTGCACGCACACTCTCCAGTTCACCCACGTATTCCATTTTGAACAGCGCCGTATCGAAAATGCGCAGACGGCGCTGGTCGCCATCCATACTCTCGAATACGGAATGGATGGACCCGCGGATCCCCTCCAACGGCGAGAGACTGCTGCAATGCTCGGCACAGACCTCATCGAAGGGCATGCAAATGCGATCCAGCATGGACAGGAACACATCGACCTTGTCCTTGAAATGCCAATACACCGCGCCACGCGTCGCACCCGCCTGCTGCGCGATTTCATTCAGCGATGCGCGGGCCACGCCCTTCTCATAAAAAACCTGCTCTGCGGCATCGAGCAGCCGGCTGCGGGTTTCGTCCGCTTCCGCTTTGGTTCGTCGAGCCATGTTACCTCCTCCACCCGAGCCGGCTCCAGACAGACGACAACTTCATGAATGCCTGTGCAAGCTCATCGGGTTAATTATACATTTATGCATGTATGTATAATGGCGCAGCAATTTTGTGGGGAATCCGATACGCTCTCGCGATCCAGACCACCGAACCAGCCAGTGCCAGCCATCGGCCCAAAACCAAAAACCGATACGCTGGCAAGCTAGCAATTGCTTTGACACCGGGAAGCGATGCGCATCGCCATCCCGGCATTACTCGTTTCGTACAACATACCGGAAGGACTTTCATGCGATCCATGTATGAAAACACCCGCGCTTCTGAAGATCGTCAACCCGCGCTCTCCCAGTCTTCGCGTTCGCTGGTGGTGGGGTTGACCTTGGTGGCGGCGTTGGCGCTGGCAGCCTGCGGCAAGAAGGAAGAAGCCGCCCACGCACCGGCCGGCGGCGGCCATGCACCCGAAGTCGGCGTGGTCACCGTCAAGCCGCAGGACGTGTCGCTGGTCACCGAACTCCCGGGCCGCCTCGAAGCCTTCCGTGTGGCGCAAGTGCGCGCGCGCAGCGCCGGCATTCTGCAGAAGCGCCTGTTCCAGGAAGGCAGCGACGTCAAGGCCGGCCAGGCCCTGTTCCAGATCGACCCCGCTCCGTATGCCGCCGCCGCCGACAGCGCCAAGGCCAGCCTGCAGCGGGCCGAAGCCAATCTGGCCCAGGCCAACGCCCTGCTCAACCGCTACAAGCCACTGGTGGCTGCCAACGCCATCAGCAAGCAAGACTATGTGAACGCCGAGGCGTCGCAGAAACAGGCTGCTGCCGACGTCGCTGCCGCCAAGGCCTCGGTCACCACAGCCAATATCAACCTCGGCTATGCCAGCGTGACGGCGCCCATCGCCGGCCGCATCGGCCGCGCGCTGGTGACGGAGGGCGCCTTGGTCGGCCAGGGCGAAGCGACTCAGCTCGCGGTGATCCAGCAGATCAACCCGATCTACGTGAACTTCACCCAGTCCTCGGACGACGTCTTCCGCCTGCGCCGCGCGCTGCAGGACGGCAAGCTGCAAAAAGCCCCCGGCACCGATGCCGCCAAGGTGAAGATCCTGATGAGCGACGGCACGCCCTACAGCAATGATGGCAAGCTGCTGTTCACCGACCTGACGGTGGACCCGACCTCCGGCCAGGTCACGCTGCGCGCCGAAGTGCCCAACCCGCAGGCCGCCCTGCTGCCCGGCCTCTATGTGCGCGTGCGCATCGAGCAGGCACAGGTGAGCAATGCGATCCTGCTGCCGCAGCAGGCCGTGACCCGCACCGAGCAGGGCAACTCGGTGAGCATCGTCAGTGATGACGGCAAGATCACCAAGCGCAACATCACGATCAATGGGTCCAAGGACAACCAGTGGATCGTGACCGAGGGCCTGCAGGCCGGCGAGAAGGTGCAGGTCGACGGCTTCCAGAAGCTGCAGATGATGCCGCCCGGCACGCCGGTCAAGCCCGTGGAGTGGAGCCCGAACGGCAACAAGCCGGTGCAGGCCGCTACGGACAAGGACGCGGCCAAGCCTGCAGCACCGGCGGCCGACGGCAACGCCGAAACCAAGAAGTAAGAGGCCCCAGCTATGGCCAAGTTTTTTATTGATCGACCCATCTTTGCCTGGGTGATCGCCCTGTTCATCATCGTGATCGGTGCAATGGCGATGACCCGGCTGCCGATCGCGCAGTACCCCAAGGTGGCGCCTCCCGCCATCGTCATCAACACCGCCTACCCCGGCGCCTCGGCGCAGGTGCTGGAGGACAGCGTGCTGTCGGTGATCGAACGCGAGATGAACGGCTCGCCCGGCCTGGTGTACATGGAGTCCGTGGCCCAGGCCGACGGCACCGGCAGCATCACCATCAGCTTCGAGCCCGGCACCAACGAAGACCTGGCGCAGGTGGACGTGCAAAACCGCCTGTCCCGCGCTACGCCGCGCCTGCCCGCCTCGGTGACGCAGCAGGGCGTGCGCGTGGACAAGGCATCGCGCAACTTCCTGCTGTTCGTGATGCTGTCCTCCGACGACCCGGCCTTTGACCCGGTGGCGCTGGGCGACTATGCCTCGCGCAACATCGTGCCCGAAATCCAGCGCCTGCCCGGCATCGGCCAGGCCCAGCTGTTCGGCTCGGAAAAGGCCATGCGCATCTGGTTCGACCCCGCCAAGCTGCGCGGCTACAACCTGTCCGCCGAAGACGTGGTGGCTGCCATCCGCAGCCAGAACGCCCAGGTGGCCAGCGGCTCGATCGGCGACCTGCCCAACATCACCGGCCAGAAGGTGGCCGCCACGGTGACGGTGCGCGGCCAGCTCTCGTCGGTGTCCGAGTTCGAGAACATCGTGCTGCGCGCCAACGTCGATGGCTCCACCGTGCGCCTGAAGGACGTGGCCACCGTGGAACTCGGCGGCCAGAGCTATGCCACCTCGGCCCGCCTGAACGGCAAGGATGCCGTCGGCATCGGCGTGCAGCTCACCCCCAGCGGCAACGCATTGGCCACCTCGAAGGCCGTGCACGCCCGCCTGGAAGAGCTGCAGAAGTACTTCCCCAAGGGCGTGAAGTACGCCGTGCCTTACGACAGCTCCAAGTTCGTGAGCATCTCCATCGAAAAGGTGGCGCACACGCTGTTCGAAGCCGTGGCGCTGGTGTTCCTGGTGATGTTCCTGTTCCTGCAGAACTGGCGCTACACGCTGATTCCCACCATCGTGGTGCCCATCGCGCTGCTCGGCACCTTCGGGGTGATGCTGGCCGTGGGCTTCTCGATCAACGTGCTGGCCATGTTCGGCATGGTGCTGGTGATCGGCATCGTGGTGGACGACGCCATCGTGGTGGTGGAGAACGTCGAGCGCATCATGGCCGAGGAAGGACTGCCGCCACGCGAAGCCGCCCACAAGGCCATGGGCCAGATCTCGGGCGCCATCATCGGCGTGACCCTGGTGCTGATCGCGGTGTTCATCCCGCTGGCCTTCTTCTCGGGCTCCACCGGCAACATCTACCGCCAGTTCTCCATCGTGATGGTCGCGTCGATCGCCTTCTCGGCCTTCATGGCGCTGACGCTGACGCCGGCGCTGTGCGCGACCCTGCTCAAGCCGGTGGAAGCCGGCCACCACCACGAGAAGAAGGGCTTCTTCGGCTGGTTCAACCGCGGTTTCGCGCGCACGGCCAAGGGCTATGAAGGCTGGGTATCGCGCATGCTCAAGCGTGCCGTCCTGATGCTGGGCCTCTACGTCGCCATCATCGGCGCCGCCGTGGTGGTCTTCCGCGGCCTGCCCACGTCCTTCCTGCCCAGTGAAGACCAGGGCTACTACATCGTGAACATGCAGCTGCCGCCCGGCGCGGCCAAGGAGCGCACGCTGGAAGTGGTGAAGACCGTGGAAGAAGCCGTGCTGAAGCAACCCGAGGTGGCCAACATGGTCAGCGTGGTGGGCTTCAGCTTCTCGGGCCAAGGCCAGAACGCCGCCCTCGCCTTCGTGCCGCTGAAGGACTGGTCCGAGCGCACCGATCCCAAGTCCACGGTCGACAGCCTGGTCGGCCGCACCATGGGAGCGATCGGCGGCATCCGCGACGCCTTCGTGTTCGCGATCAACCCGCCGCCCATCCCTGAGCTGGGCAACGCCACGGGCTTCTCGTTCCGCCTGCAGGACCGTGCCGGCCTCGGCCACGAGGCCCTGGTCAATGCGCGCAACATGATGCTGGGCATGGCCTCGCAGAGCAAGATCCTGGCGGGCGTACGCCCGGACGGCCTGGAAGATGCGCCGCAGCTGCAGATCGTGATCGACCGCGACAAGGCCAACGCGCTGGGCGTGGACTTCTCGTCCATCAACACCGCGCTGTCCACCGCGCTGGGCTCGGCCTACGTGAACGACTTCCCCAACCAGGGACGTCTGCAGCGCGTGGTGGTGCAGGCCAATGCCACGGCGCGCATGCAGCCGGAGGACATCCTGCAGCTGAACGCACGCAACACCAAGGGCGACGCGGTGCCGCTGTCCACCTTTGCCACCACCAAGTGGGTCAAGGGTCCGCAGCAGACCATCCGCTACAACGGCTACCCCTCCATGCGCATCGAAGGCGGCGCGGCCCCCGGCTTCAGCTCGGGCGAGGCCATGGCCGAGATGGAAAAGCTCGCGGCCAAGCTGCCTGAAGGCTTCGGCTACGAGTGGACCGGCCAGTCGCGCGAGGAAAAGCTCGCCGGCTCGCAGGCCATGTTCCTGTACGCCTTCGCCATCCTGGCCGTGTTCCTGTGCCTGGCGGCGCTGTACGAGAGCTGGTCGATTCCGCTGTCGGTGATCCTGGTCGTGCCGCTGGGCGTGCTGGGCGTGGTGCTGGCGACACTGCTGCGCCAGTACTCGAACGACGTGTACTTCCAGATCGGCCTGGTCACCGTGATCGGCCTGTCGGCGAAGAACGCGATTCTGATCATCGAGTTCGCCAAGGACCTGCAGGCCGAAGGCAAGGGCCTGATGGAGGCCGCGCTGGAAGCCGCGCACCTGCGGTTCCGCCCCATCATCATGACCTCGCTGGCCTTCGGCCTGGGCGTGGTGCCGCTGGTACTGGCCACGGGCGCAAGCTCGGCCAGCCAGCGCGCCATCGGCACCGGCGTGCTCGGCGGCATGGTGACGGGCACGGTGCTGGCCGTGTTCTTCGTGCCGGTCTTCTTCGTGGTCGTGCGCAAGCTGTTCGGCAGCAAGACGCCGCCACATGCTCCCGCCGCTGCGGTCACGCACGGAGGTGTCAACCATGGCTAAGCAACTCATTCCTACCCTGCTGGCGAGCGCGCTGCTGGCGAGCGGCTGCTCGTTCATCCCCACGCTCGACAAGCCGGCCGCCCCCGTGGCCGCCAGCTACCCGGTGGCCACCGAGGCCAGCGCCTCGGCGGCGGCCGACATCCCGTGGCAGAACTTCTTCACCGATGCGCGCCTGCAGCAGCTGCTCTCCATGGCCCTGGAGAACAACCGCGACCTGCGCGTGGCAGTGCTGAACATCGAGCAGGCGCGGGCGCAGTACCAGATCCAGGGGTCCAAGCTGCTGCCGGAAGTGGGCGCGGGCGCCACGGCCACCCGCGGCGCCAGCCAGACCGACGGCAAGATCGGCAACTCCTACACGGCCGGGCTGACCATGCCGAGCTGGGAGATCGACTTCTTCGGCCGCCTCGCTAGCCTGAAGGAGCAGGCTCTCGCGCAGTACCTCGCCACCGAAGAAGGCCGCAAGGCCGCCCAGGTGAGCCTGGTGGCCGCCGTGGCCAATGCCTGGCTCAACCTGCAGGCGGACGAAGAACTGCTCGACATCTCGCGCCGCACGCTGACCACCCGCGAGGAATCCATCAAGCTGACCAAGCTGCGCTTCGACGCCGGCGCCGCCTCGGAGCTGGACTACCGCCAGGCCCAGTCGCTGACCGAGAACGCCCGCGCCACGCTGGCGCAGCAGCAGCGCCAACGCGCGCTGGACGTGAACGCGCTGACGCTGCTGGTCGGCCAACCGCTGCCCGAGGAGCTGCTCACCAGCCTGCAGGGCAAGAAGCTGGCCGACCTGCCGCCGCTGGCCGATGTGCCGGCCGGCCTGCCGTCCGACCTGATGCTGCGCCGCCCCGACGTGCGCCAGGCCGAGCAGGCCATGGTGGCGGCCAACGCCAGCATCGGCGCGGCCCGCGCGCTGTTCTACCCGAACATCTCGCTGACCGCGTCGGCAGGCTTTGCCAGCAACGAGCTGTCGGAGCTGTTCAAGTCCGGCTCCAAGGGCTTCAGCATCGCGCCGTCGCTGTACCTGCCGATCTTCACCGCCGGCCGCAACCAGGCCAACCTGGAAGCCGCCGAGGCCGGCAAGAAGATCGCCGTCGCGCAGTACGAGAAGGCCATCCAGGGCGCGTTCCGCGAGGTGTCCGACGCGCTGGTCAGCCGCGCCACGCTGGCCAACCAGCTCGACGCCCAGCGCGCGCAGCTCGAGGCCGAATCGGTGCGTCTCAAGCTCTCCGACCTGCGCTACACCAACGGCGTGGCCAGCTACCTCGACCTGCTGGATGCGCAGCGCTCGCTGTTCGCGCTGCAGCAGGCCACGGTGCAGATCCAGCTCGCGCAGCTGCAGAACCAGGTGCTGCTGTACAAGGCCCTGGGCGGCGGCTGGAGCGAAACGCCCGCTGTCGCCGGTGCAACTGCCACTGTAGGCTCCGCGCAACCCACTGCAGGCAAACCATAGGCCCGCATCCGCCGGCTCTGAAGCACAATGGCTCGCCACACCATGTGGCGAGCCATTTTTTTCATGACCTGCATCAGGACTGTGGCGGAAAGCGCCGCCGTGCCTGCCTGCATGGCCATGGAACGGAGGCCGTCGATATAATCGGCCGGACCTCGCCTACAACGAACGATAAGCCCCCGATACTCTTGAGGACGCAATGAGCGACATGCAGCACGAAGAAGCACACACCGGCCCCATCAAAACCCCCAAGCAACTGCTCTGGGCCAGCATCGGTGCTTTTGTGGTTCCCGTCTTTGCCATCATCGGCCTCGTGACCTACGTCACCTCCGCCAACAAGCCCGGCGCCGGCGCCAGCAACGACGAGAAGTCCGTGGCCGCCCGCATCCAGAAGGTCGGCACCGTGGAAGTGCGCGATGCCAACCGTCCGCTGCGTTCGGGCGAGGATGTGTTCAAGGCCCAGTGCGCCGCCTGCCACTCCACCGGCGCCGCCGGCGCGCCCAAGTTCCAGGACGCTGCCGCCTGGGCCCCGCGCCTGAAGACCGGCCTGGATGCGCTGGTGCACTCGGCCTTGGCCGGCAAGGGCGCCATGGCCGCACAGGCTGGTGGCGACTTTGACGACACCGAGATCGCGCGCGGCGTGGTCTACATGGCCAACGCCGCCGGCGCCAAGTTCGCCGTGCCCGAGCGCCCCGCCGCCGGCGCTGCCGCTGCGCCCGCCGAGGCAGCACCCGCTCCGGCTGCTGCTGCCGCTGCTCCGGCCCCCGCCGCCGAACCCGCACCGGCTGCCGCCGCTGCACCTGCCGCCGCCCCGGCCGCGGAATCCAAGTCCGCCGCCGGCAAGGCCCTGTACGAACAGACCTGCGCGGTCTGCCATGGCGCCGGCGTGGCCGGTGCGCCCAAATTCGGCGACAAGGCCGCCTGGGCACCGCGCATCGCCGAGGGCATGGACACGGTGGTCAAGCTCGCGCTCAGCGGCAAGGGCGCGATGCCGCCCAAGGGTGGCTCCAGCGCCTCGGACGACGAAGTGCGCGCCGCCGTCGAATACATGGTGGAGCACTCCAAGTAAGTGCGCTTCAAAAACAAGAGCCGCTTGCGCTTATCAGCAGGGCAATTCAGATACCAAACTATTTGAATCCATCGCCCAGAAAGCGCTAACAGCTCCTGTTTTGATAGAGATCCAGGCCGACCCCGCGTCGGCCTTTTTGTTGCCTGCTAATTTGGCTGCGCCAGGCCTTGCGGGCTGCGCACGAAGCCGAAGCGCGCTGCCAGCCCCTGCCGCTCGACCAGCTCGGGCTGCGGCAGCAGCGCCAGGTCGAGCGCGGTGGCGGCGTCCAGCATGTCCTGCGTATGCACCGAGCCCAGGCCGCGGTCGGTGTGCAGGTAGAGCTGCCCTTCCTCGTCCAGCAGCACCGCGCGCACCGCGCTGCGCTCCAGCAGCTCGCCGGTGTGGCTGCGCAGTTCCAGCGCATCGGCCGTGCAGCGCAGGCGCCAGACCCAGGGGGCCAGCTGCAGCTCCACGTACACGCGCTGCGGCCCGTTCTGGAAGAACCAGCGGCCATCGGGCTCCGCCAGGTAATTGCGGGCAATGAAGTCCGCCAGCTTGTCGTGGCGCACCCGCGATCCCTTGGCGCCGTCGGCACCGCTGCAGAAGGTGCCGCGGGCCTGGGCCTCGGCATCCCGCAGCCACCATTGCCCCCGGCCGTCGAGGCCCAGCCAGCCATAGCAGGCGGGCACGTTGGGCCATTTCGCCATGGCCTGCTTCACGATATCGTCCATGGGCCGATTGTGGCGCATCGCCGCCGCAGCCGCCGCCATGGCTGTCAATCGCTTACATTGGCGCGAATGGTTCTCTGCAACAATGCCGCGAGAACCGCCACAGGAAGGGAACCCCATGAAGCGCCTTGTCATCATCCTCGCCGCCACGCTGGCCCTGTCGGGCTGCGGCTACAACGACTTCCAGCGCCTCGACGAGAAGAGCAAGGCCGCCTGGAGCGAGGTGCTGAACCAGTACCAGCGCCGCGCCGACCTGGTGCCCAACATCGTGGCCTCGGTCAAGGGCGAGGCCAATTTCGAGCAGGAAACGCTGACCAAGGTGATCGAGGCGCGCGCCAAGGCCACGTCCATCCAGGCCACGCCGGAGCTGGTCAACAACCCCGAGGCCTTCAACAAGTTCCAGCAGGCGCAGGGCGAGCTGTCCAGCGCGCTGTCGCGCCTGATGGTGGTGGCCGAGCAGTACCCGCAGCTCAAGGCCAACCAGGCCTTCCGCGACCTGCGGGTGACGCTGGAAGGCACCGAGAACCGCATCGCCGTCGCGCGCGAGCGCTACATCGGCACGGTGCAGGCCTACAACGTGCTGGCCCGCAGCTTCCCCACCAACATCACGGCCAAGATCTTCAGCTACGAGCCCAAGGCCAACTTCACGGTGCAGAACGAGGCCGAGATTTCCACGCCGCCGAAGGTCGACTTTTCCACCGGCAACAAGTGATCTGAGCCAAATACGGCCATGACACATATCCTGCGAGCGCTGATAGCTACTTTATTGATAGCAATCAGCTGGAGCACGGTCCAGGCCCAGGTGCAGGCCATCCCGGCGCTCAGCGGCCACGTGATCGACGGCACGGCCACGCTGTCGACCCAGGAGCATGCTGACCTCGAACGCCGCCTGGCCGAGCTGGAGCGCAGCACCGGCTCGCAAATCGTGGCCCTGCTGGTGCCCACCACCGCGCCCGAAGACATCGCCGCCTACGCCAACCGCGTGGCCAATGCCTGGAAGATCGGCCGCCGCGACGTGGGCGACGGCGTGCTGCTGGTCGTGGCCAAGAACGACCGGCGCATGCGCATCGAGGTGGCCAAGTCGCTGGAGGGCGCGATCCCCGACCTGCGCGCGGCCCGCATCATCGACGAGCGCATGGCGCCCGAGTTCCGCAACAACCGCTATGCGGCCGGGCTGGCCGGCGCAGCCGATGCCATCGGCGCCGCCATCCGCGGCGAGAACCTGCCCGCGCCCACCGCGGCGCGCAAGCCACAGGGGCCCGCCTCGCTGCTCGATGGCGTGGACTTGCCGACGCTGGCGATCTTCTTCTTTGTCTTCGTCTCGATCGCCGGCTCGGTGCTGCGCGGCATGCTGGGCCGGCCACTGGGCTCCGTCGCGGCCGGCGGCATTGCCGGCGTCAGCGCCTTCGCGATCACGGCCAGCCTGCTGCTGGCCGGCGGCGTCGGCGTGGTGGCCTTCCTGATGGTGCTGCTCACCGGTGCCAGCGGGCGCGGCAGCTCGCTGGGTGGGCGTGGCGGCCCCATTGTGCTGGGCCATGGCGGCGGCTGGAGTTCGGGCGGTGGCGGCTGGAGCGGCGGCTCGTCCTCTGGCGGCGGCGGGGGCTTCAGCTCCGGCGGGGGCGGCGATTTCGGTGGCGGCGGCGCCTCGGGAGATTGGTGATGGGCAACTGGTTCTCACGTTCGGCACGGCAGCTGCGCCACCGCTTCCGCGACCAGCGCACGCGGCAGGTGCTGCCCGCCGCCATGCACCAGCGCATCGGCGATGCGATCGCCGAGAGCGACCGGCGCCACACCGGGCTGATCCGCGTCTATGTCGAATCCGCCCTGCCCTGGAGCTACATCCGGCGCGACGCACCGGTGCGCGAGCGCGCCATCATGCAGTTCAGCAAGCTGCGCGTGTGGGACACCGAAGAGAACAACGGCGTGCTGATCTACCTGCTGCAGGCCGATCGCGCCATCGAGATCGTGGCCGACCGGGCCCTCGCCCGCGCCGTGCCGGCCGCGCAATGGCAGGCCCTGGTGCAGCAGATCAGCCAGACACTGCGCAGCCAGTCGTACGAGGCCGGGCTGCTGCAGGCCGTCGAAATGGTGGCGGGCGTGCTGGAGCAGCATTTCCCGCCGGCGCCTTCGCCATGAAAAAAGCCCCGGCAACGGCAATGCCAGTCAGATAACGCTGACTGGCATTTTTTTCGTTGGGAA
>NZ_BAAGSH010000024.1:0-366906 GCF_054782535.1 Comamonas humi
GCCGCCACCGCCGCCACCGCCGCCGCCGCCACCTCCGGCTCCAGCGCCATCGGCATCAGCGGTGTCCTACACCTACAACTATCCCCAGGGATCGGGTCAGGGGACGAGTGGTGCAGGGCAGGCTGGGGCGAATGTCAGCTCCAACTCCGGAGGCAACGTCATGACGGGTGGTTCGCAGACCGCGAACAACACCACCAACGTGAACGTGCAGGGGGACACCTACCAGGCCCAGGCACGCAATCCGGTGAGCACGGCATTCGCACCGCCGCTGACCGCGGCCAATGGCACCTGCATGGGCAGCACCAGTGGTGGCGCGCAAGGCGTGGGCTTCGGGCTGTCCTTCGGCTCCACCTGGACGGACAGCAGCTGCGACATGCGCTACGACGCCGAGGCACTGCGAGCGGCAGGCATGCAGCAGGCCGCGCTGGCACGCCTGTGCCAGAAGGCGGAAATCTCGCAGGCCATGCAGGCAGCGGGCACGCCATGCCCGGGCGCCAATGCAGCCAAGTCCACCCAGTCGCCGGCACCGGCACCCACGGCGGCAGGCTCGGCATCAGGCATGTCGTCGGCCAGCGCCGACGGCGTCAACCGGGGCCGCTACTCCTACCCCGCCACGCGGGCGCCGACCTTCTTCAGCTCGCAATGAGCCTGAAGGACTGAGGCAACAAAAAACCGCCATTGCTTGCGCAGTGGCGGTTTTTTTGAGGGAAGGGCCGAATTACTTCAGCTTGATTTCCTTGTACTCGACATGCTTGCGAGCCTTGGGATCAAATTTCTTGATCAGCATCTTCTCGGGCATGGTCTTCTTGTTCTTGGTGGTCGTGTAGAAGTGACCGGTGCCGGCTGTGGATTCCAGCTTGATTTTTTCGCGTCCGCCTTTGGCTGCCATGGTGTAACTCCTTAAGCTTGGCCGCGTGCGCGCAGGTCTGCGAGCACGGAATCAATACCGTTCTTGTCGATCAGGCGCAGGGCAGCGCTCGACACGCGCAGGCGCACCCAGCGGTTTTCGCTCTCGACCCAGAAACGGCGATATTGCAGGTTCGGCAGGAACCGGCGCTTGGTTTTGTTGTTGGCGTGGGAAACGTTGTTTCCCACCATGGGCTTCTTGCCCGTTACTTCGCAAACGCGTGCCATCAGGACACTCCGTAGTTTTTGCACGGCCACCGGTCCTGTTTCGCTGCCGGTTCTCGATGAACCGGCGCTGAACGATCGGCAGCCTCACCTCGCCAATTGAAGGGTGGCGGTAACCCATGTTCACCGCAGGCAGCCGGGGCGGCTGGATCAGCGGTAATGTTGCCCTGTTAAAAGCAAAGCGTTGGATTATAACCGGTTTTGAGGAAAGGCCTATTCCTGTTCCAGGAAGCGCTGGGCATCCAGCGCCGCCATGCAGCCCGTGCCGGCGCTGGTGATGGCCTGGCGGTAGACGTGGTCCTGCACGTCGCCGGCGGCGAACACGCCGGGCACGCTGGTCTGCGTGGCAAAGCCCTTGAGGCCGCCCTGCGTCACGATGTAGCCGTTCTCCATCTCCAGCTGGCCCTGGAAGATGTCGGTGTTCGGGTGGTGGCCGATGGCGATGAAGCAGCCCTGCAGCTGGATGTCCTCGGTGTGGCCGTCCTGGGTGCTCTTGATGCGGATGCCGGTCACGCCCGAAGGGTCGCCCAGCACCTCGTCGAGCGTGAAGTGGGTCTTCAGCTCGATCTTGCCCTTGGCCACCAGGTCCATCATCCGGTCGACCAGGATGGGTTCGGCGCGGAACTTGTCGCGGCGGTGCACCAGCGTGACCTTGCTGGCGATGCCCGCCAGGTACAGCGCCTCCTCGACGGCGGTGTTGCCGCCGCCGACCACGCACACCGGCTGCTCGCGGTAGAAGAAGCCGTCGCAGGTGGCGCAGGCCGAGACGCCGCGGCCCATGAAGGCCTCTTCGGACGGCAGGCCCAGGTACTGGGCCGAGGCGCCGGTGGCGATGATGAGCGAGTCGCAGGTGTAGGTGCCGCTGTCGCCGGTCAGCGTGAACGGGCGCTTGCTGAGGTCGACCTTGTTGATGTGGTCGAACACGATCTCGGTCTGGAAGCGCTGGGCGTGCTCCAGGAAGCGCTGCATCAGCTCGGGGCCCTGCACGCCGTTGACGTCCGCGGGCCAGTTGTCCACCTCGGTGGTCGTCATCAGCTGGCCGCCCTGCGCCATGCCGGTGACGAGCAGCGGCTTGAGGTTGGCGCGCGCGGCATAGACGGCGGCGGTGTAGCCGGCAGGGCCGGAACCCAGGATCAGAACTTTGGCGTGTTGGGTGGTGGACATCTTGTTTTCCGTATCGCGATTCGTGCCCCATAGCTGGGGACAGGGCCGACAGTATCAAGCACCCGCCGCTTCCCCGTGGCCATGTCGGGCATTTGGGCCGCCGTGGGGCGGGGCCGCCACGCCGTCGCAATTGAAAACAATCGTGGCTTGCGCCGGTGTCGGGGTTTTGCTATATATTTGGAAGCTATATGCGCTGGATCAGCAAGCGCTCAATGGCAAAATAATGCAAAACACACTCCATAGCGCCGTCATGGCCATGGGTTAAGCTCTCGCCTCGATTTATGGCTTATTCATCGAACACATTGAACGCGTCGTCGGCCCGCAAACACTCGCTGGCCTCGGGGGTGCGCCGGTTCGGGCACGAGATGGTGCTGGTGGCGACCTTCCTGCTGATGGCGTTCTGGATGGCGGCCATGCTGAGCTATTCGCCCAGCGATCCGGCCTGGTCCACCTCGGGGGCGCAGGCCGGAGGCCAGGTGCACAACTGGATGGGGCGCCTGGGCGCGATGCTGTCGGACGGCAGCTATTTCATGGCGGGTTTCTCGGTGTGGTGGCTGGTGGTGGCCGCGGTGCTGGCCTGGTTCTCGTCGCTGGCGCGCTGGCTGCGCGCGGGCGAGAACCCGCCGGGCGACCCGCGCCCGCTGTGGTGGCGGCGCACGGTGTTCTGGGGCGGGCTGGCGGTGCTGGTGGCTTCGAGCTGCGCACTGGAGTGGTCGCGCCTGTACCGCTTCGAGCCGTCGCTGCCCGGCGCGGCCGGCGGCGTGCTCGGCTACCTGCTGGGCCCGTTGGCCGAGCGCTGGATGGGCTTCTCGGGATCGGGCATCGCCGGCGTGGTGGTGCTGCTGCTGGGCCTGTCGTGGATCCTGGGTTTCTCGTGGGGCCAGATCGCCGAGAAGGTGGGCTCGGTGCTGGAAGGCAGCGTGCACAAGCTGGTCTCGCGCCGCGCCGCCGCGCAGGACAAGGCCGTGGGCCGCAAGGCCGCCAAGGCCCGCGAGGCCGAGGTGTTCGAGACGCGCATCGACCCATCCTCGCTGCTGGACGGCCCGGTGGAGCATTCGTTCGAGCCGCCGATGAGCCGCGCCATGCCCGATCCGGTGCACATCGCCGAGCCGGCCAAGCCCCAGGCCCAGCCCAGCGCCCGGGTCATCAAGGAGCGGCAGAAGCCCTTGTTCAATGAGTTGCGCGACACCCGGCTGCCGCAGGTCGACCTGCTGGATGCGGCGCCCAAGGCGCAGGAAACCATGTCGGTCGAGACGCTGGAGATGACCAGCCGCCTGATCGAGAAGAAGCTCAAGGACTTCGGCGTCGAGGTGCGCGTGGTCGAGGCGGCGCCCGGCCCGGTCATCACCCGCTACGAGATCGAGCCGGCCACCGGCGTCAAGGGCTCGCAGGTGGTCAACCTGGCCAAGGACCTGGCGCGCTCGCTGTCGCTGGTGTCGATCCGCGTGGTCGAGACCATTCCGGGCAAGAACTTCATGGCGCTGGAGCTGCCCAACGCCCGGCGCCAGACGATCCGGCTGACCGAGATCCTCGGCTCGCACGAGTACCACGAGGCCAAGAGCCTGCTGACCATGGGCCTGGGCAAGGACATCGTGGGCAAGCCGGTGGTGGCCGACCTGGCCAAGATGCCGCATTGCCTGGTGGCGGGCACGACCGGTTCGGGCAAGTCGGTGGGTATCAACGCCATGATCCTGTCGCTGCTGTACAAGGCCGAGGCCAAGGACGTGCGCCTGTTGATGATCGACCCCAAGATGCTGGAAATGTCGGTCTACGAAGGCATTCCGCACCTGCTGTGCCCGGTGGTGACCGACATGAAGCAGGCCGCCCACGGCCTGAACTGGTGCGTGGCCGAGATGGAGCGCCGCTACAAGCTGATGAGCAAGCTGGGCGTGCGCAACCTGGCCGGCTACAACACCAAGATCGACGACGCCGCGGCGCGCGAGGAAAGCATCCCCAACCCCTTCAGCCTGACGCCCGAATCGCCCGAGCCGCTGTCGCGCCTGCCGCACATCGTGGTGGTGATCGACGAGTTGGCCGACCTGATGATGGTGGTGGGCAAGAAGATCGAGGAGCTGATCGCCCGCCTGGCGCAGAAGGCGCGCGCGGCCGGCATCCACCTGATCCTGGCCACCCAGCGCCCGAGCGTCGACGTGATCACCGGCCTCATCAAGGCCAACATCCCCACGCGCATCGCCTTCCAGGTGTCGAGCAAGATCGACAGCCGCACCATCCTCGACCAGATGGGCGCCGAGGCGCTGCTCGGCATGGGCGACATGCTCTACATGGCCAGCGGCACCGGCCTGCCGGTGCGCGTGCACGGCGCCTTCGTCTCGGATGAGGAAGTGCACCGCGTCGTCAGCTACCTCAAGGAGCAGGGCGAGCCCGACTACATCGAGGGCATCCTCGACGGCGGCGCCGGCGAGGGCGATTCCGGCTTTGGCGACGACGAGGGCGGCGGCGGTGGCGGCGGTGAGAAGGACCCGATGTACGACCAGGCCGTCGAGATCGTGCTCAAGGACCGCAAGGCCAGCATCTCCTACGTGCAGCGCAAGCTGCGCATCGGCTACAACCGCTCGGCCAACCTGCTCGAGCAGATGGAGAAGGCCGGCCTGGTCAGCTCGCTCACCAGCAGCGGCCAGCGCGATGTGCTGGTGCCGTTCCGCGGCGGCGGTGACGAATAGACACGCTGGCCCGCCGTCCCGTAAATTTGGGTGAACCCGGGCACTTGGCTGCCCCGCCCGGACTCTGAACCCCCATGCATCCCGAAAGGAACACCATGAAGCACTGGATGGCCGCCGCCGCGCTGGCCGGCATCAGCACCTGGGCGCAGGCCGACGGCCTGCAGAGCCTGGAGCAGTTCATGAAAAGCTCGCAGGCCGGCCAGGCCGAGTTCACGCAGACGGTGACCTCGCCGCCCAAGGAAGGCCAGGCGCCGCGCAGCAAGACCTCGAGCGGCAGCTTCGCCTTCCAGCGGCCGGGCAAGTTCAAGTTCGTCTACCACAAGCCTTTCGAGCAGACCATCGTGGCCGACGGGCAGACGCTGAGCCTCTACGACGTGGACCTGAACCAGGTCACGCAGCGCCAGCAGAGCAAGGCCCTGGGCCAGACGCCCGCGGCGCTGCTGGCCTCGGCCGCCAGCCTGTCGGCGCTGAAGGCCGAGTTCGACCTGGCCAACGCCCCCGAGGCCGACGGCCAGCAGTGGGTGCAGGCCACGCCCAAGGCGCAGGACGGCCAGCTCAAGCGCGTGCGCGTCGGCTTCAAGGGCGACGCGCTGCAGACGCTGGAGATCGAGGACGGCTTCGGCCAGCGCTCGGTGGTGCGCTTCAGCAACTTCAGCACCGCGCCGTCGCTGCCGGCCTCGACCTTCGAATTCAAGGTGCCCGCCGGGGCGGACGTGGTCAAGCAGTAGCCTTCTGCAGTTTTGATAGCTGCTGGCGCTTGATGGCATTGGTTTTCAATGATGAATATATTGAGAATCGCCATGCAGCAAGCGCTGGTAGCTATGGTATTTGACAGCCTGCCCGGCGCGCCCCGGCTTCCCTGCTACGATCCGGGGCATTGCCATGAAAGCTCCCGCCTCTCCCCACCAGCCGCTGGCTGAACAGCTGCGTCCCACCAAGCTCTCCGAGGTCATCGGCCAGCAGCACCTGCTCGGGCCGGGCATGCCGCTGCGGCTGGCCTTCGAGTCGGGGCGGCCGCACAGCTGCATCCTCTGGGGCCCGCCGGGCGTGGGCAAGACCACGATCGCGCGGCTGATGGCCGACGCCTTCGACGCGCAGTTCATCTCCATCAGCGCCGTGCTCGGCGGCGTCAAGGACATCCGCGAGGCCGTGCAGCAGGCCGAGATCGCCCGCGACGGGCTGATGCAGCAGCGCACCCTGGTCTTCGTCGACGAGGTGCACCGCTTCAACAAGAGCCAGCAGGACGCGTTTCTGCCGCATGTGGAAAGCGGCCTGTTCACCTTCATCGGCGCCACCACCGAGAACCCCTCGTTCGAGGTCAACTCGGCGCTGCTGTCGCGCGCGGCCGTCTACGTGCTGCAGGCGCTGTCTGGCGACGACCTGAAGCAGATCGTGGCGCTGGCCCAGGAGCGGCAAGCGGTGCCAGCTATCGAAACCGAAGCGGCCGAGCGCCTGATCGCCTACGCCGACGGCGACGCCCGGCGCCTGCTGAACACGCTGGAAACCCTGGCCATGGCGGCGGGGCAGGAAAAGCTCGCCACCATCACCGACGCCTGGCTGCTGCGCGTGCTGGGCGAGCGCATGCGCCGCTACGACAAGGGCGGCGAGCAGTTCTACGACACCATCAGCGCGCTGCACAAATCGGTGCGCGGCTCCGACCCCGATGCGGCGCTGTACTGGTTCACCCGCATGCTCGACGGCGGCGCCGACCCGCGCTACCTGGCGCGCCGCATCGTGCGCATGGCCTGGGAGGACATCGGCCTGGCCGACCCGCGCGCCATGCAGATGTGCAACGACGCGGCCGCCACCTACGAGCGCCTGGGCAGCCCCGAGGGCGAGTTGGCGCTGGCCCAGGCCGTGCTCTACCTGGCCGTGGCGCCCAAGAGCAACGCCGGCTACAAGGCCTACAACCAGGCCAAGGCCTTCGTCAAGCAGGACGGCACCCGCCCCGTGCCCCTGCACCTGCGCAACGCGCCGACCAAGCTGATGAAGGAGCTGGACTACGGCAAGGACTACCGCTACGCGCACGACGAGGCGGACGGTTTTGCCGCCGGCGAGCACTACTTTCCCGAGGACATGGTGCCGCCGCGCTTCTACGAGCCGGTGCCGCGCGGGCTGGAGATCAAGATCGGCGCCAAGCTCGACGAGCTGCGCGCCCGCAATGCGGCCGCCGGCGAATCCGATAAATCACCCGGGGAATAAAGAAAGAGAAAGCCCTAGCGCAGCACGCGCACCCGCACCTCGGTAGTCGGGTAGCCCTTGACGCGCAGGTGCGCGGCCATGGCCGGCAGCAGCTGCTTGAGCTTGGCGGCGCAGGCCGGGTTGGCCACCAGCAGGCACCAGGCGTCGCCCTCCAGCGGGCCGGGGCGGATGGACTTGCGCAGCATCGGCGGGATCAGGAACTCGACCTGGCGGTAGCGCTCGCTGGATTCGCGCGTCAGCGCCACCAGGTGCGCGAGCGTGGGCGACGACTCGGCGGCCTGTTCGAGGGTGATGGCGTGGTGGCGGCGCTGCATGGGATGGCTATTCTAGGCTCTACACAGGGGCGCCATGGGGCGGCTGTAGAATCTGCGGTTTGGCAGAACGGGGCAGGGACTTGCATTGGGTCCCCCCAGCCCCATCTGAAGCAAAACTCATCAAAGGGATTCAGGTCGCACCGCGCGGCGTTAGCGCGCAGGCTGTGATCGTGCTCGAATGGCCACCAATTTCTTCACCAAAATTTTCGGCAGCCGCAATGACCGGCTGCTCAAGCAATACCGCAAGACCGTCGCCCGCATCAATGCGATGGAGCCGGAATACGAGAAGCTCAGCGACGAGCAGTTGCGCCAGAAAACCGAGGAATTCAAGGGCCGCGTCGCCAATGGCGAATCGCTGGACAACCTGCTGCCCGAGGCCTTTGCCGTGGTGCGCGAGGGCTCCAAGCGCGTGATGAAGATGCGCCACTTCGACGTGCAGCTGCTGGGCGGCATGGCGCTGCACTACGGCAAGATCGCCGAAATGCGCACCGGCGAGGGCAAGACCCTGACCGGCACGCTGCCGGTCTACCTGAACGCGCTGGCCGGCAAGGGCGTGCACGTGGTGACGGTGAACGACTACCTCGCCAGCCGCGACGCGACCTGGATGGGCCGGCTGTACAACTTCCTGGGCCTGTCGGTGGGCATCAACCTCTCGCAGCTGCCCAAGCACGAGAAGCAGGCCGCCTACGGCTCGGACATCACCTACGGCACCAACAACGAGTACGGCTTCGACTACCTGCGCGACAACATGGTGCAGGACAAGTCCGAGCGCGTGCAGCGCGGGCTGAACTACGCCATCGTCGACGAGGTGGACTCCATCCTGATCGACGAGGCGCGCACGCCGCTGATCATCTCAGGCCAGGCCGAGGACCACACCCAGCTCTACATGGCCATGCGCGAAGTCGTGCCGCTGCTGGAGCGCCAGGAGGGCGAGGCCGACCCGCGCACCGGTGAGGGCGTGACCAAGCCGGGCGACTTCACCGTCGACGAGAAGGGCCACCAGATCCACCTGACCGAGCAGGGCTACGAGGCGGCCGAGCGCATCCTGGCCACCAAGGGCATGATCGCCGAGGGCGCGTCGCTGTACGACCCGGCCAACATTTCGCTGGTGCACCAGCTCTACGCCGCGCTGCGCGCCCAGCACCTGTACCACCGCGACCAGCACTACGTGGTGCAGAACGGCGAGGTGGTGATCGTCGACGAATTCACCGGCCGCCTGATGTCGGGCCGCCGCTGGAGCGAGGGCCTGCACCAGGCCGTCGAGGCCAAGGAAGGCGTGGAGATCCAGGCCGAGAACCAGACGCTGGCCTCGATCACCTTCCAGAACTACTTCCGCCTGTACGGCAAGCTCGGCGGCATGACCGGCACGGCCGACACCGAGGCCTATGAATTCCAGGAAATCTACGGCCTCGAGACCGTGGTGATCCCGCCCAACCGCCCGAGCAAGCGCGACGACCAGCTCGACCGCGTCTACAAGACCACGCCCGAGAAGTACGCGGCCGCGATCCAGGACATCCGCGAATGCTACGAGCGCGGCCAGCCAGTGCTGGTGGGTACCACGTCGATCGAGAACTCCGAGATCATCGACGAGCTGCTCAACAAGGAAAAGCTGCCGCACCAGGTGCTGAACGCCAAGCACCACGAGCGCGAGGCCGACATCGTGGCCCAGGCCGGCCGCCCCGGCATGATCACCATCGCCACCAACATGGCGGGCCGCGGCACCGACATCGTGCTGGGCGGCAACATCGAGAAGCAGATCGCGGCCATCGAGGCCGACGAGGCGCTGTCCGAATCCGAGCGCACCCGCAAAGCAGAGGAACTGCGCGCGCAGTGGAAGCTGGACCACGAGAAGGTCACCGCGCTGGGCGGCCTGCGTATCATCGCCACCGAGCGCCACGAGTCGCGCCGCATCGACAACCAGCTGCGCGGCCGCTCGGGCCGCCAGGGCGACCCCGGCTCCTCGCGCTTCTACCTGAGCCTGGACGACGCGCTGATGCGCATCTTCGCCGGCGACCGCGTCAAGGCCATCATGGAGCGGCTGAAGATGCCCGACGGCGAGGCCATCGAGGCCGGCATCGTCACCCGCAGCATCGAGAGCGCGCAGCGCAAGGTCGAGGCGCGCAACTTCGACATCCGCAAGCAATTGCTCGAGTACGACGACGTCTCGAACGACCAGCGCAAGGTGATCTACCAGCAGCGCAACGAGATCCTCGACACCGACGACCTGGCCCCGATGATCGACGGCATGCGCGACAGCACGCTGGCCGACCTGGTGCGCCAGTACGTGCCCGAGCAGTCGATGGAAGAACAGTGGGACATCGCCGGCCTCGAGAAGACGCTGCGCGAGGAATGGCACATCGAGCTGCCGCTGTCGCAGATGGTCGAGGGCTCCGAGTCGCTGACCGACGAGGAGATCGAGGAAGCCGTGGTCGCCGAGGGCGCGCGCCTGTTCGCCGCCAAGCTGGAGCTGGTGGACAAGGGCCACTTCATGCACTTCATCCGCGCGGTGATGCTGCAGACCTTCGACTCGACCTGGCGCGACCACCTGGCCGCGCTGGACTACCTGCGCCAGGGCATCCACCTGCGCGGCTACGCGCAGAAGCAGCCCAAGCAGGAGTACAAGCGCGAGGCCTTCGAGCTGTTCCGCCAGCTGATCGACCAGGTCAAGACCCAGGTCACCAAGGTGCTGATGACCGTGCAGGTGCAGTCGCCCGAGCAGCTCGACCAGGCCGCCGAGCAGATCGAGCAGAGCAATGCCCGCCTCGACGTCTCGTACAGCGGCAGCGATGCCCCGGCGGCCGACGACGAACCGCTGGCCCCGCTGCCCGACGAGCTGCAGAACGCGCGCATCGGCCGCAACGACCCCTGCCCCTGCGGCAGCGGCAAGAAGTACAAGCAGTGCCACGGTAAACTTTCCTGATTGCCGATGGCCTCCGCAAACACGGGCCCCGAAGCTATTTGGGGCCCGTTTTTTTCATGAACTTACCTCCGAGACCGATATGCCTGTGAATCTCAGCGCTCCCGTGGCCCAAGACCTTGCCCCCATCGCCGGCGTGCGCATCGGCGTTGCCGAGGCGGGTGTGCGCAAGGCCAACCGCAAGGACCTGACCGTCTTCCTGCTCGACGAGGGCTGCCACGTGGCGGGCGTGTTCACGAGCAACCGCTTCTGCGCCGCGCCGGTGCAGGTGTGCCGTGAGCATTTGAGCGCCGCCGGCAACGCGGTGCGCGCCATCGTCATCAACACCGGCAACGCCAACGCCGGCACCGGCGCCGACGGCCTGGCCCGCGCCCGCGCCACCTGCGATGCGCTGGCCGGCCTGCTGAAGATCGAGCCGCGCCAGGTGCTGCCGTTCTCCACCGGCGTCATCATGGAGCCGCTGCCGGTCGAGCGCATCACGGCCGGCCTGCCCGCCGCGATCGCCGATGCACAGCCCGCGCACTGGGCCAAGGCGGCCGAGGGCATCATGACCACCGACACCATCCCCAAGGCCTTCTCGGCCAGCGCGGTGGTGGGCGGCAAGACCGTGCATGTCACCGGCATCAGCAAGGGCGCCGGCATGATCCGCCCCAACATGGCGACCATGCTCAGCTTTTTGGCGACCGACGCCTGCATCAGCCCCGCGCTGCTGCCCGCGCTGGCCAAGCGCCTGGCCGACCAGTCGTTCAACCGCATCACCATCGACGGGGACACCTCGACCAACGACTCCTTCGTGGTCGTGGCCAGCAACCAGGCGGGCAATGCGCCCGTCACCGACTGGGCCACGCCCGACGGCGAGGCGCTGCTGGTGGCGCTGACCGAGGTGGCGCAGAAGCTGGCCCAGGCCATCGTGCGCGACGGCGAGGGCGCGACCAAGTTCATCGAGATCCAGGTCGAACAGGGCAAAAACGAGGACGAATGCCGCCTGGTGGCCTACGCGATCGCGCATTCGCCGCTGGTCAAGACCGCCTTCTTCGCCAGCGACCCGAACCTGGGCCGCATCCTGGCGGCGGTGGGCTACGCGGGCATCGCCGACCTGGACCAGACCGGCATCGAGCTGTTCCTGGACGACGTGCACGTGGCCACCCAGGGCGGCCGCAACCCCAGCTACCAAGAGGCCGATGGCCAGCGCGTGATGAAGCAGAGCGAGATCGTGGTGCGCGTGCAGCTTGGCCGCGGAGACGCCCGGGCGACGGTCTGGACTTGCGACCTGAGCCACGACTATGTGAGCATCAACGCCGACTACCGCTCCTGATTGCTATTCTTAGGGGAGCTGCTGGCGCTCATTCAGCAAGGATTTCAAATGGATTGGTATCTGAAATCCTTATGCATCAAGCGTCAACAGCTCCTGAAATGATTGCTATATCTACCGTTCTGCCATGACTAACTCTCCGATTTCCCCGCTGGAGCGCCTGGTCGCCCGCGCCGAGCAGCTGATGCAGCGCATCGAGGCCGTGCTGCCCCAGGCGCTGCACGCGCCCACCGACTGGAGCGAAGCGATCGCCTGGCGCTACCGCAAGCGCGCCAACGGCTGCGGCGCGCTCGAACCGGTGCGCCACGTCGGCGCGATGCAACTGTCCGACCTGCAGAACATCGACGGCCAGAAGGACAAGATCGCGCGCAACACCGAGCAGTTCGTCACCGGCCGCACCGCCAACAACGTGCTGCTGACGGGCGCGCGCGGCACCGGCAAGTCCTCGCTGATCCGCGCCTGCCTGCACGCCTACGCGCCCCAGGGCCTGCGCCTGATCGAGGTGGACAAGGCCGACCTGACCGACCTGCCCGACATCGTCGAGGTCGTCGCCAGCCGGCCCGAGAAGTTCATCATCTACTGCGACGACCTGAGCTTCGAGGAGGGCGAGCCCGGCTACAAGGCCATGAAGTCCATCCTGGACGGCTCGGTCTCGGCCGCCACGCCGAACGTGCTGGTCTACGCCACCAGCAACCGCCGCCACCTGCTGCCCGAGTACATGAGCGAGAACCTGCAAAGCTCGCGCGGCGACGACGGCGAGATCCACCCCGGCGAGGTGGTCGAGGAAAAGATCTCGCTGTCCGAGCGCTTCGGCCTGTGGGTCAGCTTCTACCCCTTCAGCCAGGACGAGTACCTGCGCGTCGTCGCGCAGTGGCTGTCGGCGCTGGGCCTGCCGCAGGCCGAGATCGAGGCCGCGCGCGCCGAGGCCCTGGTCTGGGCGCTGGAGCGCGGCTCGCGCAGCGGCCGCGTGGCGCACCAGTTCGCCCGCGACTGGGCCGGCCGCGCCGAGCGCGACGATGCCGCGCGCAACCGCATCGCCGATGCCGACGACCTGCAGGAAGAGGCGGAGGGCGAATGAGCGAGCCCCAAACCCAGCAGACGCCACGCAAGCACACCGAGGTCGCGGTCGGCATCCTGATCCGCGAGGGCGGCGAGTTCCTGCTCTCGTCGCGGCCCGAAGGCAAGCCCTATGCCGGCTACTGGGAGTTCCCCGGCGGCAAGCTCGAGGCCGGCGAGACCGTGGAGCAGGCGCTGCGCCGCGAGCTGATCGAGGAGCTGGGCGTGACCATTGGCGCCGCCGAGGTCTGGCGCGTGACCGAGCACGACTACCCCCACGCGCTGGTGCGCCTGCACTGGTGCAAGGTGCACGCCTGGAGCGGCGAGTTCGAGATGCGCGAAGGCCAGTCCATGCAGTGGCAGCGCTTTCCGGTCACGGTGGAGCCGGTGCTGCCCGGCGCCTACCCGGTGCTCGACTGGCTGCAGACCGAAGGGGCTTGAGCCAAATCGGCCTCTGGTGCCCATGCAGCAAGCGTGGGCAGCTATGTTTTTTGTAGAGAGGCCGGCGCCAGCCAGCGCGGCGGCCTGAAGACCAGCACATTGCCCGCCATCACCAGCAGCAGCCCGGCCAGGCCCAGCGCCGTCCACCGGTAGCCCTCGGCCAGCGCCGAGATATTGAGCGCGACGATGGGGAACAGCACTGTTGCATAGGCCGCCTTCTCCGGCCCCAGCCGGCCCACCAGCGTCAGGTAGGCGGTGAAGCCGATGACCGAGCCGGGAATCGCCAGGTAGAGCAGGGCGCCGCCATAGCGCCAGCTGGCGTCGAAGTTCCACGGCAGCCCCGCCAGCAGCGCGTAGCCGCCCAGCAGCAGCGTGCCCGCGAGCATGCCCCAGGCATTGGTCTGCAGCGGCCGCCAGCCCAGCTGCTGCAGCGAGGCCGACAGCATGTTGCCGCCCGAAAAGCAAAGCGTGCCGCCCAGCGCCCAGAGCAGGCCCTGCCAGCTGGCATGCCCGCCGCCCTGGCGCAGCTCGGGCCAGAACAGCACGGCGAGGCCGGCCAGGCCCAGTGCACCGCCCGCCATCACGTTGGGCGCCAGCCTGCGGCCATAGATGAGCCGCGCCAGCAGCGCGTTCCAGAGGCTGGCGCTGGAGAAGACCACGGCCGCCAGGCCGCTGGCCAGCGTCTCGCTGGCGTGCATGAAGCACACGAAGTTCAGGCTGAACAGGCACAGCCCCTGGCCCAGCACCCGCGGCACGGCCGGGCCGCGCGGCACGCGCCACTGGCGCGAGACAGCCATCCAGGCGAACAGCAGCAGCGCCGCCAGGCCAAAGCGGTAGGCGATGGAAATCTCCACCGGCACGGCGCCCAGCTGCAGCTTCAGCGCAATCCAGGTGGAGCCCCAGATCAGCACGACCAGGGCACAGAGAAACAGCGTCATGGCAAGCCATCGAATCACCAACAGGCCGCGATGGTGGCACCGGCCGCGCCGTGGCGATGGCAGATTCCTGCGGTTTTGTGCGCCGCACCAGGGCGGTGGCGGCGGGCTGGCGCGACAATCGCGGCATGCATTCCACCGCACCGCCGCCCAGCCTGCCCGCCAGCCATGTCGGCGCGGTGCTGGGGCGCTCGCGGGCCCGCATGCAGCGCCACGCGCGGCTGCATGCGGGGCTGTCGCTGGCCCTGTGGGCCAACCGCGACGACGAGGTGGGCTACAGCCGCCAGGGCCACCACACGCTGTCGGTCTACCTGGCGGGCGGGCACGGCTCGCAGCTGCAGGGCCAGCCGCAGGCGCTGGGCGCGCCGGGGCGCTACTGCGTGCTGCCGGCCGAGCACGAATCGCGCTGGCTGGTGCGCGCGCCGGTGCAGTTCCTGCACCTGTATATCTCCGACCTGGCCTGGGCCGACCGCGTGGTGCGCCTGCTCGACGCCGAGCCGCGCGGCCGCACGCTGGTGCCGGCGATCTACGCCCAGGACGCTTGCTACGACCAGTGGGCGCAGTCGTTGTGGCGGCTGGACTGGGCGAGCGAGGGCGACGCGCTGCTGGCCGACGCCCTGAGCCAGCAGGTGCTGGACCGGCTGGTGCTGCAGTCGGCCACGCCGCGCCAGCGCCAGGCGCTGCAGCGTCCGCTGGGCGGGCTGTCGGCGGCGGCCCGGCGCCGGGTGCTGGAGCATGTGGAGGCGCACCTGGCCGACAGCGGCGCGCTCACCCTGACCGCGCTGGCGCATGTCGCCCATCTGTCCGAATACCATTTCGCGCGCATGTTCCGCCAGAGCATGGGCTGCACCGTGCATGCCTGGGTGCTGTGGCGCCGCGTGGAGCGCGCGCGCCAGGCGTTGGCCGCGCCGGGCCAGCCGCCCCGGCTGGAGCTGCTGGCGCAGGCCTGCGGCTTTTCGAGCGCCAGCCACCTGGTGCGCTGCTTTCGCGCGCAGGCGGGCGTCACGCCGGCACAGTTCGCGCAGTGGCGGCGGGGCGCGGCGCGAGCGTCAGGTATCAGATAGCGGCTTGCTGCACGCGTCGGCTCAGTGCCTCGGCGCTTTCCTTGCGCTCGCTGTAGCGGTCGACCAGGTAGGGCGCGGCATCGCGCGTGAGCAGCGTGAACTTCATCAGCTCCTCCATCACGTCCACGATGCGGTCGTAGTAGGCCGAGGGCTTCATGCGCCCGGCCTCGTCGAATTCCTGCCAGGCCTTGGCGACCGAGGACTGGTTGGGGATGGTCAGCATGCGCATCCAGCGGCCCAGCACGCGCATCTGGTTGACGGCGTTGAAGGATTGCGAGCCGCCCGAGACCTGCATCACCGCCAGCGTCTTGCCCTGCGTCGGGCGCACCGCGCCGGCCGACAGCGGAATCCAGTCGATCTGGGTCTTCATCAGGCCGGTCATGGCGCCGTGGCGCTCGGGCGAGCTCCACACCATGCCCTCGGCCCACTGCGCCAGCGCGTGCAGCTCCTGGACCTTGGGGTGGTCGGCGGGCGCGTCGTCCACCAGCGGCAGGCCCGAGGGGTTGAACGTGCGCGTCTCGCCGCCGAGCGCGCGCAGGATGCGGGCCGCTTCCTCGGCGGCCAATCGGCTGAACGAGCGCTCGCGCAGCGAGCCGTAGAGCAGCAGAAAACGCGGCGCGTGCGTGGCGCGCTGCGGCGCGAAGAGTTGCTGCGTATCGGGCCGCTGGAACAGCGCGGGGTCGAGGTGGGGCAGGTCCATGTCACTGTTGATGTGGGGCTCAGACACGGCGGCCCTCCGCGTCCACCACGGCTTCACCGTCTTCCTTGCGGAAGGCGCCGCGCTGCGGCTGCGGCAGGATGTCCAGCACGGTTTCCGACGGCCGGCACAGGCGCGTGCCCAGCGGCGTGACGACGATGGGCCGGTTGATGAGGATGGGGTGCTGCAGCATGAAGGCTATCAGCTGCTCGTCGCTCCACTGCGGATCGCCCAGGCCGAGTTCGGCGTAGGGCGTGCCCTTCTCGCGCAGCACCGCGCGCACCGGCACGCCCATGGCGGCGATCAGCGCCGTCAGCGTGGCTCGGTCGGGCGGGGTCTTCAGGTACTCGATGACGGTGGGCTCCTCGCCGCTGTTGCGGATCAGGGCCAGCACGTTGCGTGAGGTGCCGCAGTCGGGGTTGTGGTAGATGGTGATGTTGCTCATGGTGGCTTGCCTGGGTTAGCGGGAGGAAGGGTTCGGGCCGCGTTCGTACCAGCCGCGCGAGCGGTTGACCACGCGCACCACCAGCAGCATCACCGGCACCTCGATCAGCACGCCGACCACGGTGGCCAGCGCCGCGCCGGACTGGAAGCCGAACAGGCTAATGGCCGCGGCCACGGCCAGCTCGAAGAAGTTGGAGGCGCCGATCAGCGCCGACGGGCAGGCGATGCGGTGCTGCTCGCCCAGCCGGCGGTTGAGCCAGTAGGCCAGCCCCGAGTTGAACAGCACCTGGATCAGGATCGGCACGGCCAGCATGGCGATCACCAGCGGCTGGCGCAGGATGGCCTCGCCCTGGAAGGCGAACAGCAGCACCAGCGTGAGCAGCAGCGCGGCCATGGACAGCGGGCCGATGCGGGCCAGCGCGGCATCGAAGGCGGCCTGGCCCCGGCGCAGCAGCGTGCGGCGCCACAGCTGCGCGAGGATGACCGGGATCACGATATAGAGCAGCACCGACACCAGCAGCGTGTTCCAGGGCACGCTGATGGACGACAGGCCCAGCAGCAGGCCGACGATGGGCGCAAAGGCGAAGACCATGATGGTGTCGTTCAGCGCCACCTGCGACAGCGTGAACACCGGGTCGCCGCCGGTCAGCCGGCTCCAGACGAAGACCATGGCCGTGCAGGGTGCGGCGGCCAGCAGGATCAGGCCGGCGATGTAGCTGTCCAGCTGGTCGGCGGGCAGCCAGGCGGCAAAGACATGGCGCACGAACAGCCAGCCCAGCAGGGCCATCGAGAACGGCTTGACGGCCCAGTTGATGAACAGCGTCACGCCTATGCCGCGCCAGTGCTGCCCGACCTGGCCCAGCGCGCCGAAGTCCACCTTGAGCAGCATGGGGATGACCATCACCCAGATCAGCAGGCCGACCGGCAGGTTGACCTGGGCGACCTCGAGGCGGCCGATGGCCTGGAACACGCCAGGCGCGAACTGGCCCAGGGCCACGCCCAGCACGATGCACAGGAACACCCACAGCGTCAGGTAGCGCTCGAAGGCAGGCATGGAGGAGGCAGCCGGCGAGCAGCTGGACGTGGGGACAGTGGTATTCATGGGCAGCAGGAAGGAGCGTTGGTGTCGTTGACTTCGCAGGTGCCGCCCTGGCAGCAGTGCTCGGTCAGGTAGCCGAGCAGGCCGTTCATCTGCGGGAAGTCGGCGCGGTAGATCAGGTTGCGGCCCTGCTGCTCGATGGTGACCAGGCCGGCGTTGGCCAGTTCCTTCAGGTGGAAGGACAGGGCGTTGCGGGCCACGTCGAGCTGCTCGGCCAGCACGCTGGGCGTCAACCCGGCGGGGCCGGCGACGACCAGGGCGCGAAAGACCCGCAGGCGCTGGGCGTGGGCCAGGGCGCCGAGGGCGGAGACGGCTTGGGTTTCGTTCATGATTCAATAATACAATGTTTATTGAATTAAATGCGATCGATGCCGGGAAGCACTGGCGATGTGGATGGGATTGCCCATCGCCTAGCACAGAAAAAGCCCTTCAAAGTGCTTGAAAACCGGGCCATTTGCTCCACCTAAGTCGCAATGACTCGAAAGGAGTGACCCTTTTCATGCGAATCGACAAACTGACCACCAAATTCCAGGAAGCGCTGGCCGATGCCCAGTCGCTGGCCCTGGGCAACGACAACGCCTACATCGAACCGCTGCATGTGCTGACCGCCATGCTGCGCCAGCCCGACGGCCCCAACGCGCTGCTGCAGCGCGCGGGCGTCAACGTGAACGCGCTGGCCGCGGCGGCCGAGAACGCCGTCAAGCGCCTGCCGCAGGTGCAGGGGCAGGACCAGGTCACCGTGGGCCCGGAGCTGCAGCGCGTGCTGCAGGCCACCGAGAAGGAGGCCATCAAGCGCGGCGACCAGTTCTATGCCAGCGAGCTGTTCCTGCTGGCCCTGACCGATGACAAGGGCGAGGCCGGCCGCCTGGCCCGCGAGGCGGGCCTGACCCGCAAGGCGCTGGAGGCCGCGATCGACGCCGTGCGCGGTGGCCAGACCATGGACAGCGCCGATGGCGAAAGCCAGCGCGAGGCGCTGAAGAAATACACGCTGGACCTGACCGAGCGCGCCCGCCAGGGCAAGCTCGACCCGGTGATCGGCCGCGACGACGAGATCCGCCGCACCATCCAGGTGCTGCAGCGGCGCAGCAAGAACAACCCGGTGCTGATCGGCGAGCCCGGCGTGGGCAAGACCGCCATCGTCGAGGGCCTGGCCCAGCGCATCGTCGCTGGTGAAGTGCCCGACACGCTGCGCGACAAGAAGGTGCTGGTGCTGGACATGGCGGGCCTGCTGGCAGGCGCCAAGTACCGTGGCGACTTCGAGGAGCGGCTGAAGTCCGTGCTCAAGGAAGTGGCCCAGGACGACGGCCGCATCATCCTCTTCATCGACGAGATCCACACCATGGTGGGCGCCGGCAAGGCCGAGGGCGCGATGGATGCGGGCAACATGCTCAAGCCGGCGCTGTCGCGCGGCGAGCTGCACTGCATCGGCGCGACCACGCTCGACGAATACCGCAAGTACATCGAGAAGGATGCGGCGCTGGAGCGGCGCTTCCAGAAGGTGCTGGTCGACGAGCCCAGCGTCGAGGACACCATCGCCATCCTGCGCGGCCTGCAGGAGAAGTACGAGGCACACCACGGCGTGGACATCACCGACCCGGCCATCGTGGCCGCGGCCGAGCTGAGCCACCGCTACATCACCGACCGCTTCCTGCCCGACAAGGCGATCGACCTGATCGACGAGGCCGCGGCCAAGATCAAGATCGAGATCGACTCCAAGCCCGAGGTCATGGACAAGCTCGAGCGCCGCATGATCCAGCTCAAGATCGAGCGCGAGGCCATGAAGAAGGAGACCGACGAGGCCTCGCAGAAGCGCCTGGCGCTGATCGAGGACGACCTGGCCAAGGTAGAGCGCGAATACGCCGACCTGGAGGAGATCTGGAAGGCCGAGAAGGCCAGCGCCCAGGGCTCCGAGCAGATCCGCAAGGACCTGGACCAGCTCAAGTTCCAGATCCAGGAGGCCACCCGCAAGGGCGACTTCAACAAGGTGGCCGAACTGCAGTACGGCAAGCTGCCGGCGCTGGAAAAGCAGCTGCACGAGGCCCAGGCCAATGAAAGCTCGCGCGAGAAGGCCGCGCCCAAGCTGCTGCGCACCCAGGTCGGCGCCGAGGAGATCGCCGAGGTGGTGAGCCGCGCCACCGGCATCCCGGTGGCCAAGATGATGCAGGGCGAGAAGGACAAGCTGCTGCACATGGAAGGCCGGCTGCACGAACGCGTGGTGGGGCAGGACGAGGCGATCGCCGCCGTGTCCAACGCCATCCGCCGCTCGCGCTCGGGCCTGTCCGATCCGAACCGGCCCACGGGCTCGTTCCTGTTCCTCGGCCCCACGGGCGTGGGCAAGACCGAGCTGTGCAAGGCGCTGGCGGGCTTTCTGTTTGACAGCGAGGAGCACCTGATCCGCATCGACATGAGCGAGTTCATGGAGAAGCACTCGGTGTCGCGGCTGATCGGCGCGCCCCCGGGCTACGTGGGCTACGACGAGGGCGGCTACCTGACCGAGGCCGTGCGCCGCAAGCCCTACAGCGTGATCCTGCTCGACGAGGTCGAGAAGGCCCACCCCGATGTGTTCAACGTACTGCTGCAGGTGCTGGACGACGGCCGCCTGACCGATGGCCAGGGCCGCACCGTGGACTTCAAGAACACGGTGATCGTCATGACCAGCAACATCGGCTCGCAGCTGATCCAGGCCATGGTGGGCCAGCCCTACGATGAGGTGAAAGAGGCGGTCTGGGGGGAACTCAAGAACTATTTCCGACCCGAATTCCTCAACCGCATCGACGAGACCGTGGTCTTCCATGGGCTGGACGCGAAGAACATCGAGGCCATCGCCCGCATCCAGCTGCGCCAATTGGAGCAGCGCCTGGCGAAGATGGACCTGCACCTGCAGGTGGGCGAGCCCGCGCTGGGCGAGTTGGCCAAGGTGGGCTTCGATCCGGTGTTCGGGGCGCGGCCGCTCAAGCGCGCGATCCAGCAGCGCATCGAGAACCCGTTGTCCAGGCTGCTGCTCGAAGGCAAGTACCCGCCCAAGAGCACCATTGTGGTCAGCGTCGATCCGGTGCGTGCGCCGGGCGAGTTCCACTTCGGCGACGCGGTTTAACCACGCCGGCCGTGCAAGCATTGCTCTGCGCTATGCTTGTACGGTCACAAACTTGACACGGAAACCGGGGCCGATTCCGTCGGCCCCCTTGGAAAGGAAGCGCTTTGAACGAGTTGTTCGCTGGCATAGTGCGTTGGACCATTCGCCTGGTCGGCCTGGCGATGGGACTGGTATTTTTCGTGAGCCTGCTGATGGCGGCCGCGCTGATGGCCCTGCTGTGGTGCGGCCGTCTGCTGTGGGCCAAACTGACCGGCCGGCCCGTGGCGCCGTTTGCATTCCGCACATTTCCACAGGCGGGCTGGACCACGGTGTACCGCAACACCGCCCGCTGGACGGCCAAGGAATCCGGTGATGCACCCGCTGCGGCTCGCTCGGGCATGCGCGGCGCCACCGCGGTGATGGCCGGCGACGTGACTGACGTGGAAGCCCGCGACATTCGTTGACACTCGGGCTCCTGCCCTGCCAAACCCGGCTTCGGCCGGGTTTTTCTTTGGGTGCGCGGAACCGGGCCTGACGGCAGCGGTGGCGGTGTGGTTCAGCGGAATATCAGGGTAAACGCCTAGCGCAAATCGGCGCGCTTGCAAAGTCCGGCGCGACTAGCCCCACAGCATGGTTGGGGACTACCCAAAACGTGTCAGGAGTGCGACAATCACAGGCTTTCGTGTGAACACCCCCGCAGCGTGTATTCTGCACGCCGCTTACTCCAGACGCCTTCTTCCAAAGCCATCGGCTCGTTCAGGGATGAACTGCCTGTGCCGTTTGCGTAGGTCGTCCGGGTGTTGGGCAGTGGGCTTGCAAGGCTTGGCGTTGAGCATCCGCTCCGCAGTGCTTGCATGGCCGCCGGGGTCCCATGAATCCATCATGGACCCGGTGGAGACGGCTGCCCGAGGCAGTGTACGACGTCTGGTGGACACATTTGGCTTCATTCATCGTTTTTTTTGATTTCGGTTTCTCATGTCGACGAATAACAGTAACAGTATTCAAGTGCGTGCTGCAACGCTTCGTGATGCCAAGGCAATCGCCCAGATCCATGCCGCCGCGGCGGTGGAGTCCTACCGCGGGATCCTTCCCGAGGACCAGCTGAAATCCCTGTCCTCCGTCGAGAAGCGCCAGGCCTACTGGCGCGAGGCCATCGAGTATTGCGAGCCGCAGGTGCAGGTGGCCCTCGAGAACGACAAGATCGTGGGTTTCGTGGGCTTCGACCGCTCGCGCGATGCCAAGACCCGCCCCACCACCGGCGAGATCTGGGCCATCTACGCATCGCCTGCGCACTGGAACACCGGCGTGGGCGTGGCCCTGTGGGATGCCGCGCGCGATGGTTTGGCCGAAGAGGGCTGCACCAGCGTGACCTCGTGGGTGCCGCTGCGCAACGAGCGCGCGCTGCGCTTCCATGAGCTGGCCGGCTTCAAGCGCGAGATGTCCACCGCCAAGACCGCGACGGTCGGTGCGGTCAAGATCGAAGAGATCCGCATGGCCCGCCCGCTGATGCAGAAGGCCTGAGGCCAGCGCTTCCCCCTTCCCAAAGGCCGTGTCATCGCGGCCTTTTTTCTTGGAGTTTTTTCACCATGACCGACGAAGCGCCACGCATCTCCTGGACCGAGGCCGAGGCCTCGCGCAGTGCCCGCTGGCGCAGCGAGCGCGGCAGCCCTGCGCCTCGGCGCGTGGTGCCGGCCGACGACCGCATGACGGCCGATGCCGCCTACCGCCTGGCCTGCGAGGGCACGGCGCTGCTGTGGCGCGGGGACTACCACAATGCCCGCCAACTGCTGACGGCGCTGGCGCGCCGGCTGGACCGCACGGCGGAGCAATCGGCCAAGAAGAAGGCGGCTGGCGCGAAAGAGCAGGCATCTGCCACGCGGGGCTCGCCCGCGATGGCGCAGCGCTTTCACCAGCACCGCCAGGTGCAGGCGCAGCGCGCGCGCGTGCTGTCCATGCTGCTGCTGGAACTGGATGGTGGCTACCGGCTGGACCTGCGCCGCGCGCCCGACGTGGCCGAGGCCTGTGCGCAGGCCTGGGGGCCGGCCGATGGCGAGGCCCAGGTCGTGTCGCTGCGCGAGCTGCAGGCACTGATCGGCGCCTATGAGTGGCGCAGGCGCGGCGTCGAGATCCCGGCGCTGGCGCAGCCGCCTGGTGCCTATGCCCGCATCCACCCCCACTACGGCGTGTTCTCGCCGGTGCGCGGCGAGTATGTCGACCTGGTGGCGCAGGCGCTCTCCAAGCATATGCCCGCGGCGCTGCGCCAGCAGCCGCTGGCTTTCGACATCGGCACCGGCACCGGCGTGCTGGCGGTCGTGCTGGCCCGGCGCGGCGTGCGCGAGGTGGTGGCCACCGACATGGACGCACGGGCGCTCGCCTGCGCGCAGGAGAACCTGCGGCGCCTGGGCGTGGCGGCGCAGGTGCGGCTGCAGCCGGCCGATCTCTTTCCCGAAGGCCGTGCGGCGCTGCTGCTGTGCAACCCGCCCTGGGTGCCGGCCCGCGCCAGCGCGCCGGTGGAGCGCGCGGTGTACGACGAGGACAGCGCCATGCTGCGCGGCTTCCTGGCCGGCGCCGCCGCTCATCTGCTGCCGGGCGGCGAGGCCTGGCTGGTGCTGTCCGATCTGGCCGAGCACCTGGGCCTGCGCAGCCGCGAAGCACTGCTGGGCTGGATTGCCGCGGCCGGGCTCACGGTGCTGGGCCGGCACGACATCCGCCCGCGCCATGGCAAGGCAGCCGATGCGAGCGATGCGCTGCACGCGGCGCGCGCGGCCGAGGTCACCTCGCTGTGGCGGCTGGGCGCTGCCGCGTAAGGCCGTGAGCAGGTTGTAAGCCATGCGCCTGCTGCTTGCCCCGATGGAGGGGCTGCTCGACTTCGTGCTGCGCGATGTGCTCACCGCCATTGGCGGCGCGGACCGCTGCGTGTCCGAGTTCATCCGCATCACGGGCAGCGTGCTGCCCGACAAGGTCTACCTGCGCACCATGCCCGAGCTGCACAACGCCAGCCGCACGGCGGCCGGCACGCCGGTGCGTGCACAGCTGCTGGGGTCCGACCCGGCGAGCATGGCCGACAACGCCGCCAACCTGGCGCGGCTGGCGCCCGAGGGGATCGACCTGAATTTCGGCTGCCCGGCCAAGGTGGTCAACCGCCATGGCGGCGGCGCCGCGCTGCTGCAGGAGCCCGAGGCCATCCGCACCGTGGTGGCGGCGGTGCGCCGCGCGGTGCCGGTCGGCATGCCGGTCAGCGCCAAGATGCGCCTGGGCTTCAACGACCGGGCGCTGATGCTGGACTGCGCGCTGGCCATGGCCGAGAGCGGCGCCGAGGAACTGGTGGTGCACGGCCGCACCAAGCTCGACGGCTACCGCCCGCCCGCGTACTGGGACCAGATCGCCCGCGTGCGCGAGGCGGTGCGCATTCCCGTGGTCGCCAATGGCGAGATCTGGACGGTGGAGGACGCGCTGCGCTGCCAGGCCGAATCGGGCTGCACCGACCTGATGCTGGGCCGCGGCATCGTGGCCGACCCGGGCCTGGCCTGGCGCATCCGCGCCGCGGTGGCCGAGCGCAATGGCGAGCCGCTGCCGGACGGTTTTCGCGACGTGGCCTGGCCCGACCTGCTGCCGGCGCTGCAGCGCTTCTGGGACCTGGTCTGCGCCGACCTGGAGCCGCGCCAGCGCGCCGGGCGCCTCAAGCAGTGGCTGAACCTGCTGCGCCGAGCCTACCCCGAGGCCGAGGCGGCCTACCAGCACGTGCGGGTGATGACGGACCAGCGCGCGATCACCGCCTGGCTGGCCGATATATCAAAAACAGGAGCGTCTGGCGCTTGATTTGATTGGATTACAAGCTGTTTTATATATGAAAATGGCTTGTAACAAGCGCCAGCCGCTATTATTTTCTAGAGCAGCTCATCGGGCGCGAACGGCCCGATCAGCCTGAGCAGCAGGCGCAGCGGCAGGCTGGTGTCGGGCTCGGTGCTCTGGTCGGTCTCGTCGCTTTCGGGCGGCGCCTTCCAGCGCAGCGCGCCGTCTTCCAGCACCACGCGCCAGGCGCCCAGCGCCAGGCCTTTCTCGATCTGCGCGGCGGTCTGCGCCGAGAGCCTGCGGCTGCGCACCAGCACCGCGATTTCGGTGTTCTGCAACTGCGAGCGCTGGTCGAGGTTCATCGAGCCAACCACCAGGATCTGGCCGTCCATCACCAGCAGCTTGGAGTGCAGCATCAGCCGCGAGCTGGCCGCCGCCGTGCTGCCCACGCCCAGCGCCGCGCGCAGCGTGCTGCTGTCGCTGACCAGCTCGTACAGCTCCACGCCGCTGTTCAGCAGCGCCTCGCGGTAGCGGGCATAGCCCACGTGGGCCACGGGCGCGTCGTTGGACGACAGCGAGTTGGTGAGCACGCGGATGCGCACGCCGCGCTCCCGCGCGGCGCGGAAGGCGGCCATCATGTCGCTGCCTGGCACGAAGTAGGGCGAGACGATGAGCAGGTCTTTCTTCGCGTAACCGATCAGGTGTATCAGGCCCTCGACCACCGAGTCGGCGCCCGAGGCGGCCGCCGGCGGCGGTGCGCCGCGCGGTGTGTTGATGCCCGCCAGCTGCGCGCTGGCCAGAGTGCCCTTGCTGGCGCTGAGCGGATCGGTCAGCCCGTCGGAATCCACCGTCGGGATCTTGCTGGGCTCGTCGGCCAGCATCACCGCGCGGGCCCAGACCAGCGGCATGGTGCGCAGGTCGGCGGCCCGCATGTCCCAGGCGCGCAGGCGCTGCTCGGCCGACGGCTGCGGGCCGCCCGGGCGCGGCTCGCCGTCGGGCAGGGTGGGGCGGGAGGATGAGCGCGGGCCGCCCTGGCCCGCATCGCGCGCCGCGGACGACTGGCGCAGCGCCTCCAGCTCCTCGCGCGCGATCAGCGACTGCACGGGGTAGGCGCGCGGGTTGTTCCAGTAGCTGTCGAAGCTCTTGGACAGGTCCTGCACGATGGGGCCGGCCGCGAGCAGGTCGGCATCGAGGAAGTTGGAGCTTTCGGCCGTGCCGAAATAGGCGTCGCCCAGGTTGCGCCCGCCCATCACGGCCACCAGGTTGTCGGCCACGAAGAGCTTGTTGTGCATGCGCTGCTGGGCGCGCTGGAAATCGGTGGCGGCGCCCCAGATGCGGCCCAGCGTGGACCCGCGGCTGCCGACCAGCGGGTTGAACATGCGCATCTCGATATTGGGCACGAAGGCCAGCCGCATCACCTGCGCGTTGCGGCCGGTGCTGTGGAAGTCGTCAAGCAGTACGCGCACGCGCACGCCGCGCCGCGCGGCATCGACGATGCCCAGCAGCAGCCGCTCGGTGCTCGCATCGGCATGGATGGCGTAGTACTGCAGGTCCAGCGTCTGCTGCGCGGCCTCCACCAGTGCCAGCCGGCTGCCGTAGGCCGACTGCGGCCCGGTCAGCAGTGCAAAGCCCGAAGCCTCGGGGCCGGCGCGACTCTCGCGCTGCTTGCGGCTGGCCACGATCTGGCCCAGCGTGCCCTGTACGGACGGCTGCACGGCCGTGGACACGGGCCGCTCCACCTGCGTGGGCAGGCGGCTGGCGCAGCCGCCCAGCAGCAGCGCCCCCAGCAATGCCAGCAGGCCGGCGCTGCGCCGGCGGGAGAGGAGGCACTGGACGATCGAGGCTGGGGCCATGGTGCGGATGGATGAAAGCAAGGGCTCGATGATTATTGTCAATCTGCTGGGGGTGCTGCGCAGAAATCGGCAATGGCTGACACGGAAGCGGGCCATGGCGGATTTTTGCCATACTGCGTTTCTATGGAGAGAGGAGATCGCATGAAGAAAACCACGTTCTGCCTGGCCGGCCTGCTGCTGGCCGTGGCCCTGGGCACCGGCGGCACGGCACAGGCCGCCAGGCGCTCATCGTCGGCGCAGGCCGACCGGCCCGCCCCCGCAGCCAAGTCGCCGCACCATCGCGCGAAGCGGCCGCGCTCGCAGGGCAGCGCCGAGACCACCACCGAGCGCGAACGCCGCCTGCTGCGCGAATGCCGGGGCCTGCCCAATGCGGGCGCCTGCCTTGGCTACGGCAGCTAAGGGCAGGACTAAAACCGGTCGCGGCCCTGCACCATGGCCTGGATGCGGATATCCGGCCCTACGGTGTCGATATGCCGCAGCTCCAGTGCCGCCGCATCCGACAGGCGGGGCAGGTTCAGTCCGTTGAAGGCCGTCTGCGCCTGTCCCAGCAGCTTGGGCGCGAGGTAGAGCAGGCATTCGTCGACGAGATTACCGGCCAGCAAGGCGCCATTGAGCTGGCCGCCGGCCTCCACGTGCAGCTCGTTCACCTCGCGCGCGGCCAGGTCGTGCAGCAGGCTGGGCAGGTCGACGCGGCCCTGCGCATCGGGCATCTCCACCACCTGGGCGCCGGCGGCTTCCAGCGCGGCGCGCTGCTGCGCGGGCGCCGTGGCGCAGTAGATCAGCACTTGCCGCTTGGCGGCGAACAGCTGGGCCGTGGGCGGCGTGCGCAACTGGCTGTCCAGCACCACCAGGCGCGGCTGGCGCGGCGTGTCCACATAGCGCACGTCCAGCGCCGGGTCGTCGGCCAGCACCGTGCCCACGCCGGTCAGGATGGCGCAGGCGCGCGCGCGCCACTGGTGGCCGTCGGCGCGCGCAGCCTCCGAGGTGATCCACTGGCTGCTGCCATCGGGCAAGGCCGTGCCGCCGTCGAGCGACATGGCGGCCTTGAGCCGCACCCAGGGCTGCCGGCGCACCATGCGGCTGAAGAAGCCGAGGTTGATCTCGCGCGCTTCGGCGGCGCCGGGACCCACCTCGACCTCGATGCCTGCAGCCCGCAGCCGCGCAAAGCCGTTGCCCGCGACCAGCGGATTCGGGTCGGCCAGCGAGGCCACGACCCGCGCCACGCCGGCTGCGGCCAGTGCATCGCAGCACGGTCCGGTGCGGCCCTGGTGCGAGCAGGGCTCCAGCGTGACATAGGCCGTGGCGCCGCGCACATCGTGCCCGCGCGCGGCCGCGTCGCGCATGGCCATGATCTCGGCATGCGGACCACCGGCCTGCTGCGTGTGGCCCACGCCCAGCACCTGCCCGCCGGGCGCGGCGATGACGCAGCCCACGCGGGGATTGGGCGAGGTTATGAAGAGCGCCTGCCGGGCGGTGGCCAGCGCGAGGTCCATCAGGTTGTCCATGCGGGAGGGAGGTAGCGGTTGTCGGTAGTGCCGCGATGGTACTACCGGTGGTGGCCGCTACCGGCCCCAGCAGTCGGCGGCGGATGCGCCCGTGGCCAGGTTGTCGGCGCCGCGCACGCCGGTGTGGGTGAGGGTGAAATCGCCGCAGCCGTCGCTGGCCTGGGCGCCGGGCGACCTTCGGGTGGCCACCAGCGTATAGGCCGCATTGGTGTTGCCCGCGGCAAAGCCGATGGAGTAGCGCTTGCTGCCGTCCTGCGCCCAGGTCAGGGCGTCGGGCAGCGAGGTGGGGTAGGCGCCGGTGGCGGTGGCGGCGCGCTCCAGCCACAGCTGGGCCTGCAGCAGGCCGGCGCGGGCATCCGCGCGGTGGCCGCGGCGGATGTACTCGCTGTAGCTGGGCATGGCGATGGCGGTGAGGATGCCGACGATGGCGACGACGATCATCAGCTCGATCAGCGTGAAGCCGCGCTGCGGAGAGGGGGGCAAGGTCTGCATGCTTTTACTTCAGTTGGCGCCAGCTCGGGCGAGTGGATTGCTCGGGCATGCGGGCCAGCAGGTCGTTGCGGCCGCCGCCGCCCGTGAGGTCCGCGATGCGGTCGGGCTGCGTGATCAGGATCGGCGTGCCTGTCTTCACGGCCGCACGGGCCACGTTCTGGTCGCTGGCGTTGTAGGAGCCATTGCCGTCGTAGTCCACCACCGGGATGCTGGGGCGCTTGCCGTCCATGATGTTGATCAGCGTGCGGAACTGGCTGCCCGCGCTGGTGTCCACCTTGATCGGCACGCAGCTTTCGTTGACGTTGTCGCTTTCGCTGTTCTTGGTGCCCGAGGGTGCCTCGGAATAGACCGCCAGGATGTTGCTGCCGTCGAAGAACTGCATGGGCTTGAGCAGCCGCTCGCCGGTGGACGGCCAGTCCAGGTACCAGCCCTTGTAGCTGTTCCAGGTCTCCAGCTTCAGCTCCTGGGAGGCGGCGATCGTGGCGTAGTCGCCGTTCACGGTGGCGATGGTCTGCTTGGCCAATGGCGATCCGTTGTTGGCGATGGTGCCCACGGGCGCCGGCGTGGGTACGCAGGTAGCTGGCTTGGAGGCACAGTCGCCCGTGCCGGGATGGACTTCCAGCGAACTCTTGTCGGCCTTCATGCGGTAGCGCGTGTTGTCCAGCACCGAGTACAGCGTCTGCACGTTCTGCGCGATGTCGGTGCGGCGGTCGTTCGATGTCAGGTTGCGGCCGGTGCCGAAGGCAACCATCATGCCGCCCACGGGCACGGTCTTGGCCGCGTCGCCGGTGCCCACGGTCATCATGCGGTCGTTGGCGCGAGCGATGGACGGGGCCGAGATCGGCTGCACCTGGTTGCGCGTGGTGGCGTTCAGCGTGGCGGGGCCGCGGGCGGTGAACAGGGGCCGGTTGTTGCCGAAGGCCACGGCCCAGTCGCTGTCGGTGGCGCTGGTCAGGTCGAACTTCCAGAGGTTGCCCAGGTTGTCGCCCGCATAGACCACATCGGTCTTGCCGTCGCCGTCCAGGTCCACCAGCGCGGGCGAGGCCAGGCCGTTGTCACTGGCGTTGCCGCTGCCCGTGGCATCGGTGGTGGCCTGCACGCGCTTGAGCGCCCTGTCGCCATCGAGGTACTGCAGCAGCAGTACCGGGCGCTGGTTGGCGCTGTTGTAGCCGTTGCCCATCACCACGGCCCAGCGGCCGTTGTTCAGGCGCGTGATCTGCGTGGCTTCCTGCAGGTTGGTGGGGTTGCGCCCCGGGTGGGCGGTGATGTTGCCGATGTCCTTGTCCTCGTCCACGGCCGTGGTGCAGGCGGTCTTGGCCGCGCCGCTGAGGGCATTGCAGTTGGGCGCGGCCTCGCCGGTGCCGCGGCTGCGGTCCAGCAGCACCAGGTCGGAGGCCTGGGCGCTGCCGAAGCCGGCGGGGTTGGTCACGTCCAGCAGGAAGTAGCCCTTGCCGCCGGCGCCCAGCGTGCCCACGAGCAGGGTCTTCCAGGTGCTGCCGTCCTTGATGTCGCCCGTCATCGGCGAGCCGTCGACGTAGTACTGGTGCTGGTAGTTGGGGTCGGTCAGGTTCTTGAGCGCTCCCACCACGCCGCGCGGCACGTAGGCGATCAATTCCTTGCCGTCCTTGGCCGAGAAACCGTGGAGCATGCCGTCGTTGCCGCCGGCGTACAGGACGGATACGCGGTTCTTCTGCGCCTTCACGAAGCTCGAATAGCCCATCGCATAGTTGCTGATCGGCCCGCCGGTGTACCAGATCTCGGAGTTGACCACGTCGCCCTGCCGGCTCTGGCGCACGCGCAGCGGCTTGTCGGTCGTGGTGCCTTCCAGCGAGCGGTCGCCGCGGATGTAGTTGACGATGTTCTGTGCCTGGGTCTTCAGCGCCGCCGTGATAGTGGTGCCGGCGGCCAGGCCGAGCAGTGCCTCCTTCTGTCCCGTGCTGTAGGCCGTTTCCGCCCCGGTGGCCCATTTGAAAGGAATGCCGGCGCCGGTGGCATCGCTCCAGCTCAGCACCAGCCGGCCATCCGGCTGGCCGTTCACCGGTGCCAGTTCATCGAGCCGGTCGGCCGTGGTCTTGCCTTCCCAACCGGCCACCACGTCGGGAAAGCGGATGCATTTCTTCTCCGGATCGTCCTTGCTGGGGCAGGCGTACTCCTCGGGCTCGATGGCGCGCGTCGCGGTGAGGTAGCCGCTCCAGCCGTCCTTGGGGCTGTAGACCGACGCGAAGATGCCGGCGTTGTTCTGCGAGACGTTGTAGCCGCTGGTGCTGCCGCCGCCGGCGATCTCGTCGGGCAGGGGGGCGCTTTCGTCATTGATCTTGCCGATGATCTCGCGGAAGGCCTTGGCCAGGTCTTCGGCCTCAGTGACGGCATAGTAGCGGCCACGGCCGTTGATGGCGGCATGCCAGAGGTCCAACGAGCGCTTGTTCTCGTTGTCCATGACCGGCCAGGTCTGCCAGCCGGTCACCAGGTCGATGAAGCTGTTGTCGTAGCCGAACGGCACCTTGGCCGAGGGCGCAATGATGCTGCTGGCCCCTGGCCAGGTCACCGCTTCGTCGCTGAAGCCGATGGTGTAGGTGACCATGTGTGGCCAGGTCGCGGGGTTGTACTTGGGGTTCCAGTATTTCTGCAGGACGACCGACCTGGTTTCGGTCTTGGGCACCTGCTCGTACTCCAGGCAATTGCCCCACCAGTCTTTTCTCAGGCATTTTCCATTGACATAAACGGTGCCGGCTTTCTCGAACGACTCGGTTGCCGGCGCATCTGCATAGGTCTTGGCTGGCTTGAGGTTGTCCGAGTCCTTGAGCTTGGTCGCGTCCTGCAAGGGGGACATCCAGCTTTTGAAGGCCCAATCCGAGAGCGTGTCGGAGGTGTTGTCGTAGTAGAGCCTGGTCTGGTCGGAGTTGGTGTTGTAGGCCTGGCGGTCGCCCGCCGCGCTCCAGTTCTGGCCATCCTGGTTACCGCCGGAGACATCGCCGTTCCAGCGGCCGTCGGTCATCATGATGTGGTAGTTGCGGCGGCAGCCCAGGTATTCGGTGCTCTTGCTGCCATTTCCGCCCGGGTCGGTGGACCAGGGGCTGTTCTTGCTCAGCGTGCGCCGCATGTACGCATCCGCCTGGCTGAACATCAGGTGGGTTGGCGTGCCGTCCTTGGGCGTCAGGCTGTCGACGAAGCTCAGGAAATTGTCCCGGTGCGCCACGCCCGTGCTGACGGTTGCGTCGATGGGCCGCATGGAGTTGGTTCTCATGCTGGAGCTGTTGACGTTGCCGGCGTTGCTGGACTTGCCGTTGTTGTGCATCACCTGCCAGGCAATCCGGATTTTGTTGTCGGGGATCAGCTCCTTGTCGTTGAAGACCGTGGTCAGCGCATATTTGAGGACGTTGATGCGCTTGGCATTGCTGTTCCATTTGCCGCTGTCGTCGGGTACGGTGTACCCCTTGCCGGTGCGGCTGGAGCCGTCATCGCTGGTCTTCACCCCAAAGTTCATGCTGCCCGAGTCGTCGACCGAGATGATCACGTTCGGGGCCACGAAAGCCGATTTGGACGTGGGCAGCGGCGGCTCCTGCACCAGTTCCAGCGCCCAGCCCGAGGCCGGGGCCAGCGCGGCGCCGATGGCGGTGGCCAGCAGGTGCTTCTGGAGGGGCTGGTGCTTGGTGCGGGGCATGGGTGCTCCTTGGGGCATGGAATCTAAGAAATAAATAAAAAAAGGCTGAATCGCTTATGTATCAAGCGCTGAAAGCTATTGTTTTAATAGCATTTGAGCGCTGGAGTTCAATCCTTCATCCGTTGCCGGGCATAGGTTTCCTGCAGCACGACGGTGTTGCCGGGCTTGCGCCCCATGGCCAGCGCCGTGATGCGGAAGACGACGTAGACGTCGAGGTTCAGCGGCAGCTGGCTGGTGCTGGCGTCCACGATCAGGTTGGCGCTCTTGGCCTTGTCGCTGTAGCGTAGGACCTCGACCCAGTACCAGCCGCCCTGTCCATCCGAGCGCTCGGCCAGGATGGGGTTGAGCGGGCCGGCGGCGGTGCTGCTGGCGGCGCCGGTGTACTGGCCGTAGCGCGCGCCCACGGCCATGAGGTCGGACAGCGGCACTTCGCCCAGCTCCGCCCTGGCCGCGGGCTTGACGGTGGTCGATGCCGTGGCGTAGTTCCAGAAGTCCTGCCGCCCCGCGCGCCGTGCGCACAGACCATCCTTGCAGCGGGTGGCCTCGGCCTCCAGCGTGATGATCAGCGGATTGATCTCCTTGGTGTCGGCCGGAAACTGCTGTGTGCCGCTGCTGTATGCGCGGCAGGGCGGGGCGCCGCATGGGCTGCCGTCGGCCTTCTCGCCGCGGATGTCGAGCTCCGCATCCTGTATCAATGCCTGGGCAGCTTCGAAGGCGCGCTGGTAGTCCGCGTCGTTGCCGACGACCATCTCGTTGAACAGCGAGGTGCGCGAGGCCCACAGCGCCAGCAGCATCGAGAGCATGACGAAGACGATGACGACGAACAGGGCGATGCCGCGCTGGCGCGCGGCAGTGGTCACGCGGCGGCAAGTGGCGATGGGGCGCGGGCGGTGGGGCATGGCGGTCGGGGGCATGGGGTCAGAGCAGGCCCTGGCTGCGCAGCTGGTAGGTGTTGCGCAGCAGCAGGTGTGCGCGGTTCTTGCGCGTGGCGTCGGTCAAGGTGGTCATGTCCACGCTGTTGCCATTGCAGTCGACATAGCTGCTGCCCTCGGGTAGCTCGATCGGCTCGGTGCCATGCAGCACCAGGCAGACCTGGATGCCCTGCACGCGGCGCCAGGCCAGGTTGCCGGTGTCGGCGGGCATGTCGCTGCCCTTGCGGTACTCCACCGTGGTGCCGGTGCCTCCGGCCACGGTCTGCACCAGGTAGATGACCTGGAACTGCGCGACGTTGAGGGCAATGGCCTCTCCCGGGTCGGCAACCCCGTTGCCCCAGCATCGCAGGGCGCCATTGGCGAAGTTGAAGATGCTCTCGACCCGCTCGTCGGTCCTGTCGTTGGCCGGGCCGCCGAGGCAGTTGCGCGCCAGGTAGTCGGTGCCGATGGCGGCATCCGTGGCATTGCTGGCCACGAACACCTCGTCCCGGTAGCGCCGGAAACCGGTGGTCACGGTGGTGTTGCCGCCCGCGAGGGCATCCTTCTGCTCGAAGCCGTTGCCCCCGCCATGGGCGTTCGCCTTGATCTCGAACACCACGGCGCCCAGCACATCGGTGCTGGAGCCGCCGGCCGGGGCGGGATTCAGGTACAGCGAGCCGGCCTGGCGCAGCTGCTGGCCTATCACCCGCAAGGCATAGGCCCCTTGCTGCTGCAGGCCGCTGGCATCGCTGACGGAGCCGGAGACGGTGCGCGAGACCATCAGCGCGCCCGTGGCCACCGCCACCACCAGCAGGCCGATGGCGATGCCGACCAGCAGCTCGATCAGTGTCAGGCCGCGCTGGCCGGGCCGGTGCCGGAGCGCACGCGTGGGAAGGCGAGTGTCCGAGGGCGTGGGGATCGGTTCCATGGGCGATGGTCAGGAGCAATACACGATGCCGCTGCCGCTGGCACCGTAGGGCGCGCAGCGTGCGGACACCGGCAGGTACTGCAGGTGGCAGGTGAACCCGGCAGGGCAGGCGTTGTCGTCGTCGGTGCCGGCGCCGAAGCTGCCATCGGCCTTGAGGACCTTGCTGGCGTCGAGGCTGTCGGTCTTGGTGCCTTCGCGCTCGTTTTCGCGCCAGGCGATCATCACGCCGAGCTGGCGGCGGTTGGCGGCCACGGTTTCGCCCGGTGCGTAAAAGATGCTCGCCTGCCCCAGCGGCAGGGTCTGCTGCACGGTGGTCTTCCACTGCTTCAGGTCGTAGGCCGCCTGCTGCGCCGGGGTGCATGCGGTGCCGGCGCAGTTGGTGCCCGCGCTCAACGCGCTGCCCTTCTGGTCGTAGCCGGACACATAGTCCGCGATGCCCAGCAGCGCATTGGGATTGACCTTCATGCGCTCGCTCAGGTCTTCGATCAGTCGCACGGCCTGTGCGCGGCGCACGGCAGTCTGGGTGTCCGTCAAGGTGCGCATCTGCACGCCCAGGATGCCGAGGATGCCCAGCGCCGTGACGACGATGGCAACCAGGGATTCGAGCAGGGTGACGCCGCGTTGCCGGCGGTGCCGTGTGGGGAAATCAATGTGCCTCATGAGGTCTTCCGCTGGGTGTATGGGCGTTCTGGCGTGCCTCAGCATGTGCTGCTCCCCTGGGATAGGCGCTGGATGCGGCCTCCCGGACGGACGCACAGGGCCGCGGCCCCGGCGTTGCTGGTATCGGTGCCTTTGGGCATCAGCCTGAACACCAGGGTGCTGGCGGTGCCGCTGTCACCCGTGCCGGTCAGCTGGCCCCAGCGGTCGACACTGATGGCGCCGCTGAGCTCGCTGTCGCTGCCATCGGCCAACTGGATGTCCACCTGGTTCGGGGCCGCAGCCTGTTGCAGCGTGGTGCCGCCGCTGCTGACCTGCCAGCCACCGGACCAGCCGCCCGACGCCTTGGCGATGGTGATGTTGCCGCCGCGCTTGATGGCTTCGGAGCGGGCGTAGTACAGCATGGCCTGGAGCTCCTCCGTCACCTGGCGTACGCGCCAGCGCTCCATCAAGGGCTTGAAACTGGGCCCGGCCAGCGCCGCCAGGATCGCCACGATGGCGACCACCACCATCAGCTCGATGGCGGTGAAACCGGCAGTGCGGCGGCGAAAAAGGGGCTCAAAGCGCATGGGCGCGATGGTAGATAGTGGTAACTGATTGTGAAATCCCGATAGTGACGAGCGGCCGCACCGGTGCGATGAGCGGCAGCCAAGGGCGCGCGCCAACCAGCTGCTCCGTTGGCTGCTACCTTGTAGATGGAGTGTGGGATTGCTGAGCCCGGCTCAGGCGCCATGCCGGCCCATTGCTGGCCGGTGGGTGCGGTGGTGGCCGGCGATTCGCGGTGCCGGCTACCTGGAAACCGCTTCGGCTACCGGTTCCAGCAGTCGGCGGCCGCGGTGCCCGCGGCATGGCCCGTGACGTTCTGGGCGCCGGTGTTCGTCAGCGTGAAGTCGCCGCAGCGGTCGCTGGCCTGGGCGCCGGGGGATTTGCGGGTGGCCACCAGCGTGTAGGCGGCACTGGTGTTGCCGCTGGCAAAACCGATCCGGTAGCGCTTGCTGGTGTCCTCCGACCAGGTCAAGGCGTCAGGCAAAGTGGTGGGATAGGTGCCGGTCGCCGTGGCGGCCCGTTCCAACCACTGCTGGGCCAGCAGCAGCCCGGCTCGGGCATCTGCGCGGTGGCCACGGCGGATGTATTCGTTGTAGCTGGGCAGGGCGATGGCGGTGAGGATGCCGACGATGGCGACGACGATCATCAGCTCGATCAGCGTGAAGCCGCGATACCGGTGTTTCATGGTGGATGTGATCTTTATGCCTATGGTTCAGCGCAGCTGGCGCCAGCTCGGACGCATGGACTTTTCCGGCATGCATGCCAGATCGTCGCGCCGGTCCTGGGCGCCGATCAATGTGTTGAGGCAGCCGCCGCCACTGGGAAGATCCCCGCCGATCAGGTTGTGCGACCCTTTGCCGACTTCCATCCGCGATACCTCCCGGTCATCGCGGGGGTCGAAGATAGGGTTCCCGTCGCGGTTCGTGTCTCCGTTCAGGTTCATGAGCTGAACGGAGGGGCGCTTGCCGTCCATGATGTTGAGCATGGTCAGGTATTGGCGCTCGTCGTCGATGGTGGCAGTGTTGCAGCTTTCCTCATCGAGGCTGATGTTTGATCCCTTGGCGGGGACTTGCGAATACACCATGAGGATATTGCTCTTGCCATACAGCTCCATCGGCTTGAGCAGGCGCTCGCTGGTCTGCGGCAGGTCCATGAACCAGCCCTTGTGCGTCGTCCAGTCCACGGCCACCGTGGCCTCCACGGTCCAGAAATTGCGGTTGGCGCTGGTGCCGCTGCCAGCGACGCTGGTGCCGCCCACCGATTGCCTGGCCAGGCTGTCGACACCACGGCCCACGGTGGCAGGCGCGGGTACGGGAATGCAGCCGGCATTGCCGCTGGAGCAGGTCTCGCCCGGGTGCACCTCCAGGCGCTGGTGCTCTCCCGTTCCCACGGTCCGGTAGCGTGTGTTGTCAAGCACTGCATAGAGGCTTTGCACATCGGTGTTTTCGGGGTCTGTCCGCGTGACGTTGCGCCCGGTGCCGAAGGCCACCATCATGCCGCCCACCGGAACGGCGGTGGCCTGGGTGCCGCTGCCTTCCACCTTGGTGCGGTCATTGGCGCGCACGGTGGGGGCAGCCACGATGGACTGGCGCAGCGTGCGCGAATTCGGTGAGCCCGAAGTGCCACCGACTGCGGTATACAGCGGCACTCCACCAAAAGCGACGCGCCACTGGCTGGCGTCCTCGCTGGCGATCATGAACTTCCATATGTTGCCCCGGAGGTCGCCGGCATACACCACGTCGGGGCGGCCGTCGCTGTTGAGGTCCACCAGGCGCGGGGCCGACAGGCCGTTGTTCTGCGCATTGCCCGAGCCCGTGGCGTCCTCGGTGGCGGGAATCCGCAGCAGTTCCTGGTTGCCGTCCAGGTACTGGACCAGCAGCACCGGCCGCTGGTTCTTGCTGTTGTAGCCATTGCCCATGACCACGGCCCAGCGGTTGTTGTTCAGGCGGGTGATCTGCGAGGTCTTCATCGGGTTGGCTTCGTCCAGCACGGGGCGGGCGAAGATGTGGCCCAGATCTTCGCTGTCCTGGCATGCGGTTTTTTGTGCAAGGCTCAGGTCGGTGCTGTTGCAGGACGGGATGGCTTCGCTGGCATGCAGCGTCTTGTCCATGCGCACGAGCGTGCTGGCGTTGGCTTCGCTGAAGTTGCTGGCGGTGCCATTGGCCAGCGTGGAGCCTGGGTTGGTCACGTCCAGCACGAAATAGCCCTTGCCACCCGCGCCCAGCGTCCCGACCAGCACGGTACGCCAGTCAGGATTGAGGTCGGGTGTGAGCGGGTCGTTGCCCACATCCACGTCGCCCGTCATGGGCGAGCCATCGACGAAATAGCGGTGCTTGTCGTTGTAGTCCGGATCGGCCAGCCGGCCGATGCCCGGCAGCACGCCGCGGGGGATATAGGCCAGCTTCTCCTGGCCGTCGGCGGTCGAGAAGCCATGCAGCATGCCATCGTTGCCGCCCACGTACACCATGGGCTGCCGGGCGCGCTGCGCGCGGGTGAACTGTGCGTAGATGCGGTCCGGATAGTTGCTGCCGGGGTAGCCGACATACCACACGTTGGAGTTGACGATGTCGCCCTGGCGTGACTTGCGTTCGCGGAAAGGGCTGGTAGCGTTGTAGCCGGCCGGATCCCTGCCCTCCAGGCTACGGTCGCCGCGGATGTAGTTGAGCCGGTCCTGGCCGTGGGTGTCGCTGCTCCCGTCGGACTTGAGCGCCAGATAGGCCTTCTGCGCGGTGCTGAGATTGCTTTCGTCGCTGGCCCACCGGAAGGGCACGCCTTGCGAAGTCTTGTCGTTCCAGCTCAGGATCAGCCGGTTCGCAACGCTGTAGCCAGGATCGTCCAGCAGGTCGGCCGTGCTTTTACCAACCCAGGATGCCACCGTGGCGCCGCTGTTCTGGATGGTTTCGGCGGTGACCCAGCCTTTCCATGCGGTTTTCGGGTCGTAGCTGGCGGTATACATGCCCACGTCGTTGCGCAAGGTGCTGCTGCCGCTGGTGGCTGTGGAGCCTCGGTCGGGTTCGGACTCGGTGTTGATCTGCCGGATGATCTGGCGGAAGGCCTTTTCTAGGTCCGCGCCTTGTTCCACCGCATAGAAGCCGCCACGGCCATTGAGGGCGGCATGCCACAGGTCCAGGGCACGGATATCTTCACCTGCGCCACCCACCCATTGACCCCAGCCGTTCAGGATGGGATCGCTCATGTCGGGCCAGAGTTTGCGGCCGGCCACCAAATCGGGGAAGCCGCCGTCATAGCTAAAGGGCACCTTGCTGCTCGGGCGATCGATGTTGTAGCGGCTGTCACGGTAGTCGGTCTTCCACGTGTACGCCAACTGGCTGAAGCCGATGGTGAAGGTGACCATATGTGGCCAGGTGGCCGGGTCATACTTGGGGTTCCAGTATTTGGGCAGAGCCACGCCACCGATGGTTTCGGTGGGTGCGGCCTTGCGGTACTCGCTGGTCAGCGATACCTGCTTGGCGGGATTGTTCGGGTCGTACAGCGGGGGCTGCAGATTGGTTGACCAGCTTCGGAAGGCCCAGTCCGCCAGCGTGTCGGAAAAGCTGTCGCGGTACAGGTGGGTGAAATTGCTGGTCGACTCGGCAGACCCGTACTTGGTGCCGTCCGGCAGCGTTTGAGAGGCCACGCCATCCCGTTCGCCGCCGTTGGGGGCGCTGTTCCAGCGCCCATCCGTCATCACGATGTGGTAGTTGCGGCGGCAGCCCAGGTATTCCGTACTCTTGGCATCGGTGCCGCCGGGATTGGTGGACCAGGGACTGTTCCGGCCCAGGTCGCGCCGCACGTAGGCGTCGGCCTGGCTGAACATCCGGTGCGATGGCGTGCTGCCAAGGGCACTCAGGCTGTTGGCAAAATCGAGGAAATTCTTGCGCTGGCTATTGGCCTCGGTAGCGCTGCCGCGCAAAGGGGCCATGGAGTTCACGCCCTTGGTGGCGCTGTCCACGCTGGTGGCGCCTGCGGGGCTATAGACCTCTCTCCCCAATCGGTCATAGCCCTGGAGTTGGCGCAGTCCCACGCCCGGCGCTCCGCCGTTGTTCCACATGGCCTGCCAGGCCAGGCGGATCTTGCCATCGGGCAGCAGCGTGGTGTCGTTGAACACCTGCTTTAGCGCGTATTTCAGGACGTTGATGCGCCGGCTGGTGACGGGCCAACTGCCATCCGGGTTCGGGCTGGTGTTGTTGTCGGCATCCTTCCTGCCATCGCAGTTGACGTCGGCTTCCTTGTTTAGGCAGTAGTCCATGCTCCCTGAGTCGTCGACCGAGATGATGACATTGGGCGCCACATAGGGTTCCATCGTGCCTGGTGGCGATTGGGCCAGGTCCAGCTGCGCCCAGGCGCTGTGCGGAGCCAGCGCCGCCGCCATCAGCGAGGCCAGCAGGGTTTTCTTGTAGTGCGTGCAGGGCTCCATGGTCGGCTCCTGGTGTCAGTCGGTAGATGTGGAAGTCGCAGATAAAAATGGGGCTTGGCGCTTGTGCAGAAAGCGCTGATAGCTATGGTTTTTATTAGTCCATCAGCTTTTGCCGGGCGTAGGTCTGCTGCAGCACCACCTGGGTCAGCGGCTGGTCGCCTTGCTCTCCCGTGACCGGTGACCGCAGCCTGCGGCCATAGGCGATGGCGGTGATGCGGTACACCACATTCGGCTCCATCCGCAGCGCCAGATAGTCCTTGTTGCCGGGAATCAGCCCGGAGTTGCCCGCGCCCGCGTCGTAGGGCATGACCTCGATCCAGTACCAGCCGCCCTGGTTGGCGGGGGTGTCGTAATTCCATTGCAGGATGGGGTTGGCAGGCTTGTCGGTGGTTCCCTGGCCGGCACCGGTGAACTGCCCATAGCGCGCACCCACGCCATCGGTGGCCGCCGCGACCTGCATCTGTGCCAGGGTGATGGCGCCTGCCTCCGTGCTCTTGCCGTTCCAGAAGTCCTGCTTGCCGATGCGCTTGAGGCAGAGCGCATTGCGGCACTTGGTGGCCTGGGTGTCCAGCTCGGCCAGCAGGAGGCCCACTTCCTGGGTTTCGAGCGGTATCTTGTCCGTGGTGGTGCGGCGGCAGAGGTTGCCGTTCGTGGTGCTGGGGATGCATGCCTTGCCATCGGCGCGTTCGCCCCGGATGTCCAGCTCGGCATCCTGCAGCAGCGCCTGGGCGGCCTCGAAGGCGCGTTGGTAGTCGGTGTCGTTGCCCACCACCATTTCGTTCAGCAGCGAGGTGCGCGATGCCCACAGTGCCAGCAGCATCGACAGCATGACGAAGACGATCACGACGAACAGCGATATGCCGCGCTGACGCCTGGCGGAAAGGGTGTAGCGGTGTTGCATGGCAGAGCTGCGCGTTCAGCCAATCAGCCCTTGGCTGCGCAACTGGTAGACGTTGCGGAACACCAGGTGCATGCGCCGGGTGCGGGGGGCCGTCAGCGCGGCCAGGTCGACCGCCGTGCCGTCGCAATTGGTATAGGTGCTGCCTCGCGGCATGTCGATAGGTTCGTTGCCGTAGAGTTCCAGGCAGACCTCGATGCCGAACACCTGTGTCCAGTTGCTGCCGATGCTGGCCGCGTCAACGTACTGCAGCTGCGGGCTGCTGTGGGGCGCGGTCTGCCGCAGATAGCGCACGCGGAAATTGGCCACGTTCTGGATGATGGGCTGGAGCCTGTTCGCCGTGTCGTTGCCGCCGCAGCTCAGGCTGGTGCCGTTGAATCGGAAGATGCTTTCCACTCGCAGGTCGGTGTTGGCTGTACCTGGACCGCCCAGGCAATTGCGCGCCTGGGACTGCGGGGCATCGGCCGTGAAAACGGGCTCCTTGTACCGGCGATAGCCCAGGGTCAGTGAATCGTCGCTGCCGCTGATCGTATGGGTCTTGGGGTTGAAAGGCTTGCCGGAGCCTGCTTTCGCCTGGACGCTGACCTCGAAAGCCACGGGTTCGGCCACGTCGATGCTTTTGCCGCCGTTGAGAAGGGGGTCGGTGCCTTGGGCAGAGGGGTTCAGGTACAGCGAGCCAGCCTGGCGCAATTGCTGGCCGATGACGCGGAAGGCATAGGCGGCATCCTGCTGCAATTGGCTGGCGTCGCTGACGGTGCCCGAGACGCTGCGCGAGGCCATCAGCGCACCTCCGGCCACGGCCACGACCAGCAGGCCGATGGCGATGCCCACCATCAGCTCGACCAGGCTCACGCCGTGCTCCCGCAACGATGGTGGCCGAGGCTTGAAGCCGGATCGGCCTGTGAGGCTTGCAGTAAAAGCGCAAGATGCTACTGTTTTTGATGTCATGATCCGGGGCAGAAGTACTGGGCGGCACCGCCTGCGAAATAGGGGGCACAACGGGCGCTGACCGGGAGGTACTGCAGGTGGCAGGTGCGGCCACTGGGGCAGGTGACGGCGCCGCCGCCCTCGCTGGCGGTGCCGTCGGCGGCGATGATCTTGGTGGTGTCGATGCGGTTGCGGTAGGCGTCGCTGTCGTCACGTTCGTTCTCGCGCCAACTGACCATCACGCCGATCTGGCGGCGATCACTGGAAGTTGCATCCTCGCCCACGGCCAGAAAGGTGGCGGCGTTGCCCAGCGGCAATGAGGTTTCCACCAGGCGCTTCCATTCGCGCACGTCGTAGGCCGCCAGCTCTGCGTGGCTGCAGGTGGAGGCGTCGCAGGTCTTGGCGGCTTGGGCCGTCATGGGGCGGGTGTCAGGCGGTGTCGGTTCGGCCGCCCAGGTGAGCACGTAGCTGTTGATATTGCCGAGCGCGTTGGGATTGACTTTCATGCGCTCGCCCAGGTCTTCGATCAGCCGCACCGCCTGCGCGCGGCGCACGCTGGTCTGGGTGTCGGCCAGCGTGCGCATCTGCACGCCCAGGATGCCGAGAATGCCCAGCGCCGCGACGACGATGGCGACCAGGGACTCGAGCAGGGTGATACCGCGCTGGCGGCGCAGTGGGTACAGGCTTAGTTGGAGCATGGGATTTCGTTGGGATCGGTGGTGATCCGGATGCGGCCGCCCGAACTCATGCACAGGCCGCGCGCGGCGGGATCGCTGTGGGACTTGCCCTGTGGCACAAGCGAGAAGCCAAAAGCCTGTTTGGGAGTGCCCCAGCGGCTGAAGATGATGGCGGCGCCCCCGTCCTTGCGGGTGATCTGCGTGCGGGCAGGGCTGGCCACGTGCAGCAGGATTTCCTCGCCCCGGTTGCGATCACCGTTGTCATTGGTATCCACAAAAACGAACCAGCCGCAGTCCCAGTCATCATTGGCTTTAGCCAGCGAGCAACCGTTCGTGCCGCTCTCTTCCTTGCGCAGGCTGACACTGCCCCCACGCTTGATCGCCTCCGAACGCGCGTAATACAGCGCCGACTGCAACCCCTCCACCGCCTGCCGCACGCGCCAGCGCTCGATCAGGCCGTTGAAGCTCGGCCCGGCCAGCGCTGCCAGGATCGCCAGGATGGCGACGACCACCATCAACTCGATGGCGGTGAAGCCGGTAGCGGCCTGGTGTTGATAGCAATGGCGGATAAGCATGAGATGAATGATAGATATTGGTAATTAAACTTCTGTTGTTATTCGTGATGAATGGTGGTGTTGAGGCGACGAACGGCAAGCCAGGCGCGGAAGCCGGGTGCCGGCTGAGGGATTCCCCAGTTCGGCTACCGTATCGCCCCATGGGTCAGAGCATTTTTTCCTTGGGGCTGCGCCAGCTGTGGCGCGACTGGCGGGCGGGCGAGCTGCGGTTGTTGCTGGTGGCGGTGGCGCTGGCGGTGGCCGCGCTGGCGTCGGTGGGGTTCTTTTCGGACCGGCTGCAGGCCGGGCTCAAGCGCGATGCGGGCCAGCTGCTGGGCGGCGACGTGGTGGTGGTCAGCGACCAGCCCACGCCGCCGGCCTTCGTGCAGCGCGCGGCCGAGCTGCAGCTCGCCAGCGCGGGCACGGCGAGCTTTCCGACCATGGCGCGGGCCGACGATGCCGATGGCGGCGAGAGCCGGCTGGTGGCGCTGAAGGCGGTGCAGCCGGGCTACCCGCTGCGCGGCAGCCTGCGGGTGGCCGATGCGCCGGGCGCGCCCGATGCGGCGGCCGGCGGCATTCCGGCCAGCGGCGAGGTGTGGGTGGAAGAGGGCCTGCTCGAGGCGCTGAACCTGCGGCCTGGCCAGATGCTGTGGCTGGGCGACCGGCAACTGCGCATCGCCCGCGTCATCACCGTGGAGCCGGACCGCGGCGCGGGCTTTCTGAACTTTGCGCCGCGCGTGATGCTGCGCGATGCCGACCTGGCCACCACCGGCCTGGTGCAGCCGGCCAGCCGCCTGGTCTACCGCTTTGCCGTGGCCGGCGAGCCGCGCCAGGTGCAGGCCTTTGCGCAGTGGGCCGAGCAGCAGGTGAAGGAGGCGGGCAGCCGCGGCGTGCGTATCGAGTCGCTGGACAGCGGCCGACCCGAGATGCAGCAGACGATCGACCGCGCGCAAAAGTTTCTCAACCTGGTGGCGCTGCTGGCGGCGCTGCTGTCGGCCGTGGCGGTGGCGCTGGCGGCGCGCGGCTTTGCCGAGGCGCACCTGCAGGGCGCGGCGCTGTTGCGCGTGTTGGGGCTGCCGCAGCGCCGCATCGCCGGCGCCTATGTGGTCGAGTTCGCCGCGGCGGGCCTGGCGGCGAGCGTGCTGGGCGTGGTGCTGGGCTATGCGGTGCATGCATTGTTTGTGCGGCTGCTGGCCGACCTGGTCAGCACGGCGCTGCCGCCGGCGGGCTGGTGGCCGGCGGCGCTGGGCGTGGGCATGGGGCTGACCTTGCTGGCGGCCTTCGGCCTGCCGCCGGTGTTGCAGCTGGCGCGGGTGCCACCGCTGCATGTGCTGCGGCGAGAGCTGGGCGCGATCAAGCCCGCCTCGGCCTCGGTGCTGGCGCTGGGCGTGGTGGGCTTTGCCGCGCTGTTGATGCTGGTGAGCGGCGACCTCAAGCTCGGCGGCATTGCCGTGGGCGGTTTTGCGGTGGCGGTGCTGTTGTTCGCGGCCATGGGCGCGGCGGCGATTGCGCTGCTGCGCCGGATGGTTCATGAAAACACCGCGCCGCGCTGGCTGGTGCTGGCCACGCGGCAGGTGGCGGCGCGGCCGTGGTTCACCGTGGTGCAGGTCAGCGGCCTGGCCGTGGGCCTGATGGCGCTGGTGCTGCTGGTGCTGCTGCGCACCGACCTGATCCACGCCTGGCGCCAGACCACGCCGCCCGATGCGATGAACCGCTTCGTCATCAACATCATGCCGGACCAGGCCAAGCCCTTCCAGCAGGCGCTGGAGCGGGCCGGCGTGCACAAGCTCGACTGGTACCCGATGGTGCGCGGGCGGCTGCTGCAGGTCAACGGCCGCGACGTGAAGCCGCAGGACTACACCGAGGAGCGCGCCCAGCGCCTGGTGGACCGCGAGTTCAACATCTCGCACACCACCACGCTGCCCGAGAACAACCTGATCGAGGCCGGCCGCTGGACGGTGGGCGAGGAGGGGGGCGTGAGCGTGGAATCGGGCATCGCCGAGACGCTGGGCCTCAAGCTCGGCGACAAGCTGCGCTTCGACATGGGCGGCGTGCAGCGCGAGAGCACCATCACCAGCCTGCGCAAGGTGGACTGGGGCACGATGCGCGCCAACTTCTTCGTGATCTACCCGGTCGACCAGATGAACGACGTGGCCGTGACCTACCTGGCCGCCTACCGCGCGCCCGACGCGGCGGGCTTCGACAACGCGCTGGTGCGCGAGTTTCCGAACATCACCAACGTGGACCTGCGCTCCACCATCGCCCAGGTGCAGCGCGTGCTCGACCAGGTGATCCGCGCGGTGGAGTACCTGTTCGGCTTCACGCTGGCGGCCGGGCTGGTGGTGCTGTTCGGCGCCATCACCGCCACGCGCGAGGAGCGCGCGCGCGAGTTCGCCATCATGCGCGCCGTGGGCGCCCAGGCCAGCCTGCTGCGCCAGGTGCAGCGCGCCGAGCTGGCGGGCGTGGGCCTGCTGGCCGGCGTGCTGGCCAGCGTGGTGGCGATGGTGATCGGCTGGGCGCTGGCGCGCTATGTGTTCGAGTTTGCCTGGCTGCCTTCGCCCTGGGTGCCGCTGGCCGGCGGCGCCGTGGGCGCGGTGCTGGCGCTGGTCGCGGGCTGGTGGGGCCTGCGCGAGGTGCTGACCCGGCCGGTGATGGCCACGCTGCGCGAGGCGGCGGTGGAGTGAGTTGCTATATATAAAATAGCTGCTTGCGCTTGATGGATAAGCGCTGTAGCCTGTTTTTATCAAAATTTGAGTATGACCGAAGAGAAAAACGACGCCACGCCGGCAACTCCGTTCGATTGGATCGGAGGAGAAGCGCAGGTGCGCGCGCTGGTCGACCGCTTCTACGACCTCATGGACCTGGAGCCCGGCTACGCCGCGCTGCGGGCGGCCCACGGCCCGTCGCTCGACAATGCGCGCGACAAGCTGTTCTGGTTCCTGAGCGGCTGGCTGGGTGGGCCCGACCACTACATCAGCCGCTTCGGCCACCCGCGGCTGCGCATGCGGCACATGCCGTTTTCCATCGGCATCCTCGAGCGTGACCAGTGGCTGGCCTGCATGGACCAGGCCATGGGCGACACCGGCGTGCCCGCCGAGCTGCGCGAGCGCCTGAAACAGAGCTTTTTCCAGACGGCGGACTGGATGCGCAACCGGGGCGCCTAGGCGCCCGACGGTAAGATGTACCGCCGCCGCACAACCTCTCCATCCCAGGCGGCAACGTATTCCTGAGCGATCCATGTCCACACACACCCTCACCATCGCCCTGGGCGAGCGCAGCTACCCGATCTGCATCGGCTCCGGCCTGCTCGACCAATTGACCCAGCTCGCCCCGCTGCCCAAGGCCAGCGCGGCGCTCATCGTCACCAACACCACCGTGCAGCCGCTGTATGCGGCGCGCCTGCAGGCCGCGCTGCAGGGCCAGTACGCGCAGGTGCAGCTCGTGGTGCTGCCCGACGGCGAGGAGCACAAGAACTGGCAGACGCTGCAGAGCATCTTCGACACCCTGCTCAAGCACGGAGCCGACCGCAAGACCGTGCTGTTCGCGCTGGGCGGCGGCGTGGTGGGCGACATGACTGGCTTTGCCGCCGCCTGCTACATGCGCGGCGTGCCATTCGTGCAGGTGCCGACCACCCTGCTGTCGCAGGTCGATTCGTCGGTGGGCGGCAAGACGGGCATCAACCACCCGCTGGGCAAGAACATGATCGGCGCCTTCTACCAGCCGCGCCTGGTGGCCTGCGACCTGGACACGCTCGACACGCTGCCCGCGCGCGAGCTGAGCGCGGGCCTGGCCGAGGTCATCAAGTACGGCCCCATCGCCGACATGGCGCTGTTCGACTGGCTGGAGCAGAACATCGACGCGCTGGTGGCCCGCGACAAGACGGCGCTGGCGCACGCGGTGCGCCGCAGCTGCGAGATCAAGGCCGACGTGGTGGCCAAGGATGAGCGCGAGTCCGACCTGCGCGCGATCCTGAACTTCGGCCACACCTTCGGCCATGCGATCGAGGCCGGCATGGGCTACGGCGTGTGGCTGCACGGCGAGGGCGTGGCCGCCGGCATGGTGATGGCGGCCGAGCTGTCGCAGCGCCTGGGGCTTGTCGATGCGGCCTTCGCCCTGCGGCTGCGCAGCCTGGTGCAGCGCGCCGGCCTGCCGGTGAAGGGCGCGCTGCTCGACGCGCAGGACAACGCCGGCCGCTACCTCGAGCTGATGCAGCTCGACAAGAAATCGCAGGCCGGCTCGATCCGCTTCGTGCTGATCGACGGGCCCGGCAAGGCCGTGGTGCGCGAGGCGCCCGAGGCGCTGGTGCGCGAAGTGATCGACCTCTGCTGCGCATGATCCTGTCCGAGGCCGGCCTCGTCCCCTACGCCTGCCACTCGGCCGCGAGCCGGGGCCGGCTGCACCCGCAGCCGGCGGCGCCCACGCGCAGCGAGTTCCAGCGCGACCGTGACCGCATCGTGCATTCCACGGCGTTCCGGCGCCTGGTCTACAAGACCCAGGTGTTCCTCAACCACGAGGGCGATCTGTTCCGCACGCGGCTCACGCATTCGTTGGAGGTGGCGCAGCTCGGCCGCTCCATCGGCCGGGTGCTGCGGCTCAACGAGGACCTGATCGAGGCCATCTGCCTGGCGCACGACCTGGGCCACACGCCCTTCGGCCATGCGGGGCAGGACGAGCTGAACGAATGCATGCAGGCTTACGGCGGCTTCGAGCACAACCTGCAGAGCCTGCGCGTGGTCGACACGCTGGAAGAGCGCTACCCCGGCCACAGCGGGCTGAACCTGTGCTTCGAGACGCGCGAGGGCATCCTCAAGCACTGCTCGGCCGCCAACGCCCGCCGCATCGAGGCGCGCGAGCCCGGCGGCGTGGGCTGGCGCTTTCTGCACGGCCAGCAGCCGGGCCTGGAGGCGCAGCTCGCCAACTTGGCCGACGAGATCGCTTACAACGCGCACGACGTGGACGACGGCGTGCGCTCCGGCCTCATCAGCGTCGAGCAGCTGATGCAGGTGCCGCTGTTCGCCCGCTATGCCGGCGAGACGCTGAACGAGCACCCGCAGCTGGCCGACGAGGGCCACCACCGGCGCGAGCGCTACCTGCTGCACGAGACCATCCGCCGCATGCTCAGCGAGCAGGTCTACGACGTGATCCGCCACACCGGCGCGGCGCTGGAGCAGGCGCGGCCCGCCGATGTGGACGCCGTGCGCGCGCTGCCGGCGATGGTCGGATTCAGCCCCGCGATGCGCGCCGAGTCGCTGCAGCTCAAGCGTTTCCTGTTTGCCAACCTGTACCGCCATCCGCAGGTGATGGAGACCACCGGCCGCGCCAAGCAGGTGGTGCGCGAGCTGTTCGGCCTCTACCTGCAGTCGCCGCACGAGATGAAGCCGCGCTTTGCCTCCCGCGCGAATCAGGAGCCGGACCAGGCCGAGCTGGAGCGCGCCCGCGTGGTGGCCGACTTCATCGCCGGCATGACCGACCGCTACGCCGCCCGCGAGCACGAGAGGCTGACCGGAGCGCGGCTGTTGGACATGGCCCCGTAAAATAGGGGGCATGACGCCACCCCCCATTCTTGAGCCGCACTCGCACGCCGAGCTGCGCGAGATCGCCATCGCCGACACGGTTGCCTGGCTGGAAAAGGCCGTGATCGGCCTCAACCTGTGCCCCTTCGCCAAGGGCGTGCATGCCAAGCAGCAGATCCACTACACGGTGAGCGAGGCCACCGACGCCGAAGGTGTGGCGCACGACCTGCACCGCGAGCTGGAGGCGCTGGCCGAGGCCAACGCCGAGCTGCGCGACACCACGCTGCTGATCCTGCCGTATGCGCTGCACGACTTCCTGGACTTCAACGACTTCCTCGACCTGGCCGACAGCATGATCGAGGAGCTGGACCTGGGCGGCATCCTGCAGGTGGCCTCGTTCCATCCGCTGTTCCAGTTCGAGGGCACCGAGGTCGACGACGTCACCAACTGCACCAACCGCTCGCCGTACCCCACGCTGCACCTGCTGCGCGAGGACAGCATCGACAAGGCCGTCGAGGCCTTCCCCGAGGCCGAGTCCATCTACGAGCGCAACATGGAAGTGCTGGAGGAGCTTGGCATCGAGGGCTGGCTGGACCTGGGCGTGGGCGCGCGCTGCCCGTTTCCGCACCACCCTGCCGACAAGCCGGCCGAGAACAAGGACGCGGCTGAATGAGCCGCGCGAACGCCAAGGCTCAACCCAAGGTCCAGGCAAAGGCTTCCGCTCCCGCCGACGTGGCCCAGCAGCTGGAGCTGCGGCCCGGCCAGTCCATAGCACTGCTGAAGGCGCTGCACATCCTCACGCGCGACGGCAAGCTCAACCAGGATTCGCGCCGCAAGCTCAAGCAGGTCTACCACCTGTACCAGTTCATCGAGCCGCTGCTGGCCGAGCTGTCCGCGGGCGAGCATGCCGTCACGCTGGCCGACCATGGCGCGGGCAAGTCCTACCTGGGCTTCATCCTCTACGACCTGTTCTTCAAGCCGCTCGGTCGCGGCGAGATCTACGGCATCGAGACGCGCGCGCCGCTGGTCGAAAGCTCGCAGCAGCTCGCGGCCGAGCTGGGCTTCGACCGCATGGAGTTCCTGAACATGTCGGTGGCCGACTCCACGCGCGCCGACTTCATGCCCGGGCGCTTCGACGTGGTCACGGCGCTGCACGCCTGCGATACCGCCACCGATGATGCAATAGCGTTTGGCCTGGAGAAGCAGGCCCGTGCCATGGTGCTCGTGCCCTGCTGCCAGGCCGAGGTGGCTGCCTGCCTGCGCCAGGGCAAGGCGCTGTCGCTGTCGCGCACGCCGCTGGCCGAGCTGTGGCGCCACCCCATCCACACGCGCGAGATGGGCAGCCAGATCACCAACGTGCTGCGCTGCCTGTACCTCGAGAGCCAGGGCTACCAGGTGACGGTGACCGAGCTGGTCGGCTGGGAGCACAGCATGAAGAACGAGCTGATCCTGGCGCGCCACACCGGCCAGAAGAAGCGCAGCGCCGCCGAGCGGTTGCGCGCCATCCTCGGCGAATTCGGCCTGGGCGAGGCGCTGGCGCACCGCTACCCGAACCTGCCTGCATCTGCCTGAATCTGCCTGAGCCACTGCAAAAATAAGAGCTGGTAGCGCTTGCTCTACCTTGGTTTCAAATATGAAAATATCTGAAACCAAGGAGGGTCAAGCGCGACCAGCTCCTGATTTAATAGTTGGCAGAGATCAGCCGGCGACCGCGCCGGAATCCTTGACCACCTTCTTCCACTTCTCGTTCTCGGCCTTGATGAAGGCGGCGAACTCGGCGGGCGACTCGGCCACGACCTCGCCGCCTTGCTCCTGGATCTTCTTGGCCACGGCCGGGTTCTTCAGCGCCTTGACGATGGCGTCATGCAGCTTGGCCTGCACGGCGGCCGGCGTCTTCGCGGGCGCGAACAGGCCGAACCACGACATGGCCGCGTAGCCCGGCACGCCGGCTTCGGCCACGGTGGGCACGTCGGGCAGCTCGGGCGAGCGCTTGGGCGTGGTCACCGCGATGGGGCGCAGCTTGCCCGAGCGCACGTGCTGGATGGCCGAGGGCATGTTGTCGAACATGATGGCGATCTGGTTGCCCAGCAGGTCGGTGATGGCCGGGGCGCTGCCCTTGTAGGGCACGTGGGTCATCTTCACGCCGGCCAGGCTGTCGAACAGCTCGCCCGACAGGTGCGGCGACGAGCCGTTGCCCGGCGAGCCGAAGTTCACCTTGCCCGGGTTGGCCTTGGCATAGGCGATCAGCTCCTTCACGGTCTTGAACGGCTGGCTCGGGTGGGCCACCAGCAGGTTGGGCACGTTGGCCACGCGGGTCAGCGGCGCGAAGTCCTGGTTGGGCTTGAAGGGCATCTTGGCGTAGAGCCACTCGTTGATGGCGTGCGTGCCCACGGTGCCCATGAAGATGGTGTAGCCGTCGGCCGGCGCGCGCGACGCGAACTGGCCGCCGATGTTGCCGCCCGCGCCGGCGCGGTTGTCGATGACCACCGGCTGGCCCAGGCTCTCGCTCATCGCCTGGCCGACCACGCGCGCCAGGATGTCGGTGGTGCCGCCGGCCACGAAGGGCACGACGATGGTGATGGGCTTGCTCGGGAAGTTGTCGGCGGCCAGCGCCGGCGCGGCGCCCGTGGCGACCAGGGCGGCGGCGGCCAGCGCCTGCAGGCTCTGGCGGCGGGACAGGCGGGAAAGGAAGGGGGTCATGGGAATCTCCTGGGGGTAGTAGGTAATGTGATGGATACGGGGATGGGCGGGCCGTCAGACGCCGGCGACGCCCACCGTCATGCCCCCGCAGACGTAGAGCACCTGCCCGGTGACGAAGCCGCTGCGCTCGTCGAGCATGTAGGACACGGCATGGGCCACGTCTTCGGGCGTGCCCACGCGCTTGACGGGCACGGACTGGATGATCTTCTGCGTGCGCGGTGCGTCGGGCGGGTTGGCCTGGTCGAACAGCTCGGTGCGGATCGGGCCGGGGCCGATGGCGTTGGCGGTGATGCCCCACTGGCCCAGCTCCAGCGCCCACACGCGCGTCATGCCGATCAGGCCGGCCTTGGAGGCGGCGTAGGCGGTGCGCAGGTCCTTGCCCAGCGCGGCGCGCGAGGACATGTTGACGATGCGCCCGAAGCCCGCTTGCTTCATGCCCGGCAGCAGCGCCTGCATGCACTGGAAGGCGCAGCGCAGGTTGAGCTGCATGGCAAGCTCGAACTCGGCCAGGGTCTGCGAGGCGGCGTCGCCCGGCACGACGATGCCCACGTTGTTCACCAGGCGAGTGATGGGGCCGCCGGCCAGCGCCTGCTCCAGCGCGCGCGCCGTGCCGTCCACGCTGCTGAGGTCGGCCTGGATGCCGCCGGGCACCTGGTCCACGTTGCGGTCGATGATGACGGGCTCATAGCCGTCGGCGCGGCAGCGCGCGGCCGTGGCCGCGCCAATGCCGGCGGCGCCGCCGGTGATCAGCACGCGCGGGCGCTGGGGGGATGGATGGGTGGGCGGCATGGTGGCCTCGGGGAGGTGAAGGGCTGGCATCTGCGGTGGCTGGCCGGGCGTCAATGCCTGGCCAGGAAAGTGGCGAGCGCCAGGTCGAAGGCCTGCGGCGCTTCGAGGTTGGACAGGTGCGAGGCCGGCACCACGCTCAGCGCGGCGCCGGCAATGGCGGCGCGCATGGCCTCGGCATCCGCCACGGTGGTTACCGGGTCGCCGCTGCCTGCGATCAGCAGCGTGGGTGTGGCGATGGTGGCGACCGAGGCGCGCAGGTCTTCGCGGGCCAAGGCCTCGCAGCAGCTCGCATAGCCTTCGGGGCCGGTGCCGGCAATCCAGCCCTGGGCGGTCTGCACGACGGCAGGGCGGGCGGCGACGAAGGCTTCGGTGAACCAGCGGCCGGGCGACGAGTCGGCCAGCGCCTGCATGCCAGCGGCGCCGTTGGCGCGCACCTGCGCGGCGCGCTCGCTCCAGGCGGCTTCACTGCCGATCTTGGCGGCGCTGTTGGCCACGGTGATGCTGCGCAGGCGCGGCGCGGCATGCACGCCCAGCCACAGGCCGGTGAGGCCGCCCATCGAGATGCCGCAGAAATGCGCCTGGTCGATATGCAGCGCATCGAGGATGGCCAGCACATCGCCGCCCAGCTGCGCGAAGCTGTAGGGGCCGGGGCCGGCCACGCTGCCGCCGTGGCCGCGGGTGTCGTAGCGCAGCACGCGGTAGTGGCTGGCAAAGCTGCGTGCCTGTGCCTCCCACATCTCCAGCGTGGTGCCCAGCGAGTTCGAGAACACCAGCACGGGCGCGCCTTCGGGGCCTTGCAGATCGATGCGGAAGGTGCCGGCGGCGGTGGTCAGCTGCGAAGTGGTCATGGTGGGCTTGGGGGAGGGAGAGGCACAGGGGGAGCAGGCGGCAGGGCTGCCGCCTGTCAGGCAAAAGAAGGCAGGAGGCGAGCGCCGCGGGGATGCGGCGCGCTCCGGTCAGACTTTTTCGAGGATGACGGCGATGCCCTGGCCCACGCCGATGCACATGGTGCACAGCGCGTAGCGGCCGCCCAGCGTGTGCAGCTGGTTCACGGCCGTGGTGGCCAGGCGTGCGCCCGAGGCGCCCAGCGGGTGGCCCAGCGCAATGGCGCCGCCCCACTGGTTGACGCGCTGGTCGTCGTCGGCGATGCCGAGGTCGCGCAGCACGGCCAGGCCTTGTGCGGCGAAGGCTTCGTTCAGCTCGATCACGTCCATCTGGGCCAGCGACAGGCCGGTCAGCTCCAGCACCTTGCGCACGGCGGGCGCGGGGCCGAAGCCCATGATGCGCGGCGCCACGCCGGCCGTGGCCATGCCGACCACGCGGGCGCGCGGCGTGAGACCGTATTGCTTGGCGGCTTCTTCATTGGCCAGCAGCAGGGCGCAGGCGCCGTCGTTCACGCCACTGGCGTTGCCGGCGGTCACCGAGCCGTCAGGCCGCACCACGCCCTTGAGCTTGGCCAGCGCCTCGAGGGTGGTGCCGCGGGGATGCTCGTCCTGGCTCACGACGATGGGGTCGCCCTTCTTCTGGGCGATGGACACGGGCACGATCTCCTTCGCCAGGTAGCCGGCGGCGATCGCGGCGGCGGCCTTCTGCTGGGAGGCCAGGGCCATGCGGTCCTGGGCGGCGCGCTCGATCTTGAAGTCGTCGGCCACGTTCTCGGCGGTCTCGGGCATGGAGTCCACGCCGAACTGCGCCTTCATCAGCTTGTTGACGAAGCGCCAGCCGATGGTGGTGTCGTACACCGCGTTGCTGCGGCTGAAGGCGCTCTCGGCCTTGGGCATCACGAAGGGGGCGCGGCTCATGCTCTCCACGCCGCCGGCGATCATCAGGCGGGCCTCGCCGGCCTTGATGGCGCGCGCGGCCGAGCCGATGGCGTCCAGGCCGGAGCCGCACAGGCGGTTGATGGTGGCACCGGGCACGTCGATGGGCAGGCCGGCCAGCAGCGACGACATGCGCGCCACATTGCGGTTGTCCTCGCCGGCCTGGTTGGCGCAGCCGTAGAGCACGTCGGCGACGGCGGTCCAGTCCACGTTGGGGTTGCGTTCCATCAGGGCCTTGATGGGCACGGCGCCGAGATCGTCGGTGCGCACGCCGGCCAGGGCGCCGCCGTAGCGGCCGAAGGGGGTGCGCACGGCGTCGCAGATGAAGGCTTGGGTCATGGTGTCTCCTGGAGTGATTTCAAAAAAGATAGCTATCAGCGCTTGATGGATGAGCGCTGGCGGCTGTTTTGATGCTTACTGTGCGGGCAGCAGAGGCAGACCGATCATGGTCTCCAGCTCGGCGTGCGAGAGGCCGGCCACGGTGTCGATCAGGCGCAGGCCCTCGGGCGTGCATTCCAGCGAGCACAGGTCGGTGTAGATGCGCTTGACGCAGGCCAGGCCGGTGAGCGGGTAGCTGCAGGCCTGCACCACCTTGCATTCGCCGGTCTTGGTCATCAGGTCCATCATCACCCAGGTCTGCTTGGCGCCCACGGCCAGGTCCATCGCGCCGCCCACGGCGGGGATGGCGCCGGGCTCGCCGGTGCTCCAGTTGGCCAGGTCGCCGGTGGCCGACACCTGGAAGGCGCCGAGCACCGAGATGTCGAGGTGGCCGCCGCGCATCATCGCGAAGCTGTCGGCGTGGTGGAAGTAGCAGCCGCCGGGCAACAGCGTCACCGGCTGCTTGCCGGCGTTGATGAGGTCGTAGTCCTCGTGGCCGGGCGCCGGGGCCGGGCCCATGCCGAGGATGCCGTTCTCGCTCTGCAGGATGACCTCGCGGCCCTGCGGGATGTAGTTGGCCACCTGGGTGGGCATGCCGATGCCCAGGTTCACATAGGCGCCGTCGAAGATGTCCTGCGCCACGCGCTGGGCGAGTTCCTGCTTGCTGCGTTTCTGGTAGCTCACGGTTGTCTCCTGCTTTACTTCTTGAAGCCGCCGGCCTGCGTGGCCGTGCGCTCGATCTTCACGATCTTGTTCACGTAGATGCCGGGGGTGACCACGGCCTCGGGGTCGAGCTGGCCCAGCTCGACGATCTCGTGCACCGTGGCGATGGTGCGCTTGGCGGCGGTGGCCATCACCGGGCCGAAGTTGCGCGCTGCCATGCGGTAGTTGAGGTTGCCCCAGCGGTCGCCCGTCTCGGCCTTGATCAGCGCCACATCGCCGTAGATGGGGTATTCGAGCACGTACTGGCGGCCGTTGATCTCGCGCGTTTCCTTGTCCTTGGCCAGCTCGGTGCCGTACGCCGTGGGGCAGAAGAAGGCGCCGATGCCGGCGCCCGCGGCGCGCATGCGCTCGGCCAGGTTGCCCTGGGCCACCAGCTCCAGCTCGATCTTGCCGGCGCGGTACAGCTCGTCGAACACCCAGCTGTCGACCTGGCGCGGGAAGCTGCAGATGATCTTGCGCACCTGGCCGCTCTTGAGCAGGGCGGCGAGGCCGGTGTCGCCATTGCCGGCATTGTTGTTGACCACGGTCAGGTCGCGCGCGCCCTGGGCCAGCAGGCCGTCGATCAGCTCGTTGGGATTGCCCGAGGTGCCGAAGCCGCCGATCAGCACGGTGGAGCCGTCCTGGATGCCGCTCAGGGCCTCGGCGACGGAGTCGGCGATTTTGTTGATCATGGATTTGTCTCCTGGAAGAAAAAATGTTCGTATAAAGAACAAAAGTTCGTTAATAGAATTATTATCCGGCCCCATAATCCTGGCTGTCAACACTTTTCCTGTCGCCTGGGAGCCAGGCACCGCCCTGGGAGCGACGGGAGGCAGGCCATCCATGTCCGACGAAAACAACGCATTGCGCCCCGGAGACAGCTATGTCCAATCCTTCGCCCGCGGGCTGGAGGTGATACGCAGCTTCAGCGACCGCGCCCCGAGCCAGACGCTCACCGAGGTGGCCGTCGCCACCGGCATGACGCGCGCCGGCGCGCGGCGCATCCTGCTCACGCTGCAGACCCTGGGCTATGTGAAGAGCGACGGCAAGTACTTTGAACTGACGCCGCGCATCCTGGACCTGGGGTTTGCCTACCTGTCGTCCACGCCGGTCTGGAACCTGGCCCAGCCGGTGATGGACGCGCTGGTGGAGCGGGTGCACGAGTCCTGCTCCATCGCCGTGCTGGACGCGCAGGACGTGGTCTACGTGATGCGCCTGCACACGCACAAGATCATGAGCACCAACCTGGGCATTGGCTCGCGCCTGCCGGCCTGCTGGACTTCGCTGGGCCGGGTGCTGCTCGCGGGCCTGCCGCCGCAGCAACTGGCGCAGGTGCTGGCCGAGCGCACGCGCGAGCGCTTCACCCGCTACACCCTGCAGGACGACGAGGCGCTGCAGCGCGAGATCGACCAGGTGCGCCTGCAGGGCTGGTGCCTGCTGAACCAGGAACTGGAAGAGGGCCTGATCTCGATCGCCGCGCCCCTGCGCAACGCACGCGGCGAAACCGTGGCCGCGCTCAACATCAGCGGCCAGGCCAACCGCACCACACCTGAGATCATGCGCGAGCAGATGCTGCCGCACCTGCTGAATGCCGCCGGCGAGGTGTCGCGGCTGGTGGCGATGCAGCCGCGGCGCTGAGCCTCGCGGTCGGGTTGGGGATTCTGCTTCTGGCCGCAGAATGATAATGCAGCAAATATATTATCTGGGGTAGATTGATTGCATGAAAATTAATCCATTATGTTTTGAATATGATGGGATTGTATTTATGAATGATTTCAGTGAATACCCTTAAGTAATATCACCCGTTTGTGTAACTGGTTCCACAAAAAGGATTCATCTGGACCCATGTTATGCCCACTGGCCTCCCTACCATGAACCCGGTTCTTTTACTGCGTGGTGAGGCGTGAAATGCGAATTTTCTTTCGAGCTGGCATGGCATCCCTGGCGGTCGCGATGGCTGTCGCGGCGCCATCGGCCTGGTCCCAGGAGGCGCCCAAGAAGGGCGGCACCCTGGTCATGGCGTTCCCCCAGACGCCGCGGCACCTCAACAGCGCCGTGCAGTCCGGCGTGGCCACGCAGATCCCAGCCACGCAATTGTTTGCCAGCCCGCTGCGCTTCGACGACAACTGGAAGCCCCAGCCCTACCTGGCCGAATCCTGGGAGCTGGCGCCCGACGGCAAGAGCCTGACCCTGCATTTGCGCAAGGACGCGGTTTTCCATGACGGAAAACCGATTACCTCCGAGGACGTGGCATTTTCCCTGATGGCCATCAAGCAGAACCATCCTTTTGAAAGCATGATGGCGCCGGTGGAAAAAGTGGAGACGCCGGATAAATATACGGCCGTGGTCCGCATGAACAAGCCGCACCCGGCCATTATCCTGGCCATGTCGCCGGCATTGGCGCCCATTTTGCCCAAGCATATTTATGGCGACGGCAAGGATTTGAAGACCCATCCGCGCAACAGCAAGGATATCGTCGGTTCCGGACCGTTCAAATTCGTCGATTTCGAGCCCGGACGCCGCGTGGTCCTGGAGCGCTTCGACAAGTATTTCCTCAAGGGCAAGCCCTACCTCGACAAGATCGTGATCGACGTGTCGCCCGACATCACGGCCACCACGCTGGCCTTCGAGCGGGGCTCGATCCAGATGATGCCGTTCTTCAACCGCACCGTGGACCTGCGCCGCCTGCAGCCGAACAAGCAGATCGCAATGACCTCCAAGGGCTACGAGGGTGTGGGCGCCATGAACTGGCTGGCCTTCAACCTCAAGAAGAAGGAGTTCTCGGATGTGCGTGTGCGCAAGGCCATCGCCTATGCCGTCGACATGAACTTCATCAACAAGGCGCTGAACGCCGGCCTATCCACCTCGGCCAATGGCCCCATCGTGCCGTCCAGCCCTTTTGCGACCAAGGACATCGAGACCTACCCCGTCGATCTGAAGAAGGCCGCGGCGCTGCTGGACGAGGCGGGCTACAAGGTCGAGGGCGACAAGCCGCGCATGAAGCTGGTCCTGGACTTCGTGCCGGGCACGGGCAGCGGCAAGACGCAGGCCGAGTACATCGCCGCGCAGTTGCGCAAGCTCAACATCGCTGCCGAGGTGCGCACCTCGGCTGACTTCCCGAGCTGGGCCAAGCGCATGGCGGACCGGGACTACGACATGAGCATCGACACGGTCTTCAACTGGGGCGATCCGGTCATCGGTGTGCACCGCACCTACCTCACGTCCAACATCAAGCCGGCCGTGTGGACCAACACCCAGAACTACAGCAACCCCAAGGTGGATGCGCTGCTGGAGCAGGCCGGGCAGGAGATGGACCTCGCCAAGCGCAAGGCCCTGTACGCCGAATTCCAGAAGATCGTGACGGACGAGGTACCGATCCGCTTCCTCGACCTGGTGCCGTACTACACGCTGACCCAAGGCAACGTCGGCAATGTGCCGACGACGATCTGGGGCGCGGTGAGCCCGCTGGACGAAGTGTTCCTGAAGTAGCGCGGCGACCACCGATCTGCTGACATGAAAAGCCTGATTTCCAAGCTCCTGAACGGACTGGTGCTGGTGCTGGCCGTCGTCGTGCTCAACTTCGTGTTGATCCACGCGGCGCCGGGCGATCCCGTGGAAACCATCGCGGGCGAGAGCGGCGGCATGAGCGAGGAGCTCAGGACGCAGCTGCGCGCGCAGTACGGGCTGGACCAGCCCCTGCCGGTGCAACTGGGCCGCTACCTGGGCAAGGTGGTGCAGGGTGACCTGGGCCACTCCTACTACTTCAACATGCCGGTGTCATCGCTGATCCTGGACCGGCTGGCGCCCACGCTGCTGCTGGTGGTGGTGTCGGTGCTGCTGGCCTTTTCCGTCGGCACCTGGCTGGGAGTGCGCGCCTCGCGCAATCCCAATGGCTGGCTGTCGCAGTTCACCACGGTGTTCTCGATCGCGGGTTTCTCGGCGCCGGTGTTCTGGACCGGGATGATGCTCATCATCCTGTTCGCGTCGATATGGCCCGTCCTGCCGGTGGGCGACATGACGGATTCCGCGTCCACGGCCACCGGCTGGGCTGCGCTGCCGGACGTGCTGCTGCACACCATCCTGCCGGCGACGACGCTGGCCTTCGTCTACATGGCCCAGTACAGCCGGCTCTCGCGCGCCTCGATGGTCGATGTGCTGGGCTCGGACTATGTGCGCACCGCGCGCGCCAAGGGCGTGTCGGAGCGCAACATCCTCTACAAGCACGCGCTGCGCAATGCGGTGCTGCCCGTCATCACGGTGCTGGGCCTGCAGTTCGGCAACGTGCTGGCCGGCGCCGTGCTGGTGGAGACCGTCTTCAACTGGCCCGGCCTGGGGCGCCTGGCCTTCGACTCGGTGCTGCGGCGCGACTACCCCACCATCCTCGGCATCCTGTTGTTCTCGTCCATCCTGGTGGTGGTGATGAACGTGCTCACCGACCTGGTCTACCGCCTGGTGGACCCCCGCATCAAGACCTCATGAACACAGCCTCCTCTCCCGCAGTGCTTCAGGCCGAGAACCCCTGGCTGGAGGCCGCGCGCATGTTCGTGCGCAACAAATCCGCCGTCGTCGGGCTGCTGGTGCTGCTGGCAGTGGTGATCGCCTCGGTGCTCATGCCTTACATCTACCCGGCGGACCCGTTCGAGATCGCCGCGGCGCCGATGACGCCGCCGTTCACCGAGCCCGATGTGTGGCTGGGCACCGACTACCTGGGCCGCGATGTGCTGAACATGCTGCTCTTCGGCGGTCGGATCACCCTGCTGGTGGGCGCGGTGGCTGCGCTGCTGTCGGTCTCCATCGGCGTCACGCTGGGGGCCTTGGCCGGCTTCTACGAAGGCAATTGGTTCAGCAGCCTGCTGTCGCGCATCACCGAGTTCTTCCAGGTGCTGCCGGCCCTGCTGTTCGCCATGGTGGTGACCAGCCTGTTCTCGCCCACGCTTGTCACGGTCACCATCGCCATCGGCATCGTGAGCTGGACGGCCACGGCGCGGCTGACGCGGGCCGAGTTCCTGCGCCTGCGCAACATCGACTACGTGCGTGCCGAGCGCGCCATCGGCGCGAAGAACGGCCGCCTCATCTGGCAGGTCATCCTGCCGAATGCGCTGCCGCCGCTGATCGTGTCGGCCACGCTGGCCATCGGCACGGCCATCCTGTTCGAGGCTGGCCTGTCCTTCCTGGGGCTGAGCGATCCCAACCAGATGAGCTGGGGCCTGATGATCGGTTCCAGCCGGGCCTATGTGCTGACGAGCTGGTGGGCGGTGACCTTCCCGGGCCTGGCCATCTTCGTCGTGGTGCTGGCCATCAGCCTGATCGGCGACGGGCTCAACGATGCCTTCAACCCCAAGCTGCGGGAGCGTTGATGACTGAACAAGCTTTGTTGCGCGTGGAAGACCTGCGCGTGGAATTCAAGACCCGCCGCGGCGTGGCCTCGGTGCTCAATGGCGTGAACTTCCAGGTGCGCCCGCGCGAGACGCTGTGCGTGGTGGGCGAGTCGGGCTGCGGCAAGAGCATGACGGCACTGGCCCTGCTGCGCCTGATCCCCACGCCACCCGGCAAGATTGCCGCGGGCCGCGTGCTCTACGGCGACGAGGACCTGCTGCAGGCCAGCCCGGCGCGCATGCGCGAGATCCGCGGCAACCGCATCTCGATGATCTTCCAGGAGCCCATGACCTCGCTGAACCCGGTCTACACCGTGGGCCAGCAGATCGGCGAGGCGCTGCAGCTGCACACCGGGCTCGACGCCCGCCAGGTGCGCGAACGCACCATCGCCATGCTGCGCCAGGTGGGCATCCCGGCGCCCGAGCGCCGCGTCGACGACTACCCGCACCAGATGTCGGGCGGCATGCGCCAGCGCGTGATGATCGCCATGGCCCTGGCCTGCGAGCCCGAGGTGCTGATCGCCGACGAGCCCACGACGGCGCTGGACGTGACGGTGCAGGCGCAGATCTTCGACCTGCTGCGCCAGCTGCAGGCCGACCGCGGCACGGCCATCGTGATGATCACGCATGACATGGGTGCGGTGGCCGAGATGGCCGACCGCGTGATGGTCATGTACGCCGGGCGCGTGATCGAGGAGGGCACGGTCGACCAGGTGCTGCAGCAGCCGCTGCACCCTTACACCCAGGGCCTGATCGCCTGCCTGCCCGAGCTGGGCAGCAGCGCCGGCGGCGAGCGCGCGGTGCTGCCCGAGATCCCCGGCATGGTGCCGTCGATCTGGGAGCTGGGCAGCAACTGCGCCTTCCACCAGCGCTGCGCCCATGCGACCGACCTGTGCCGCAGCCAGGTGCCGCCGATGGCGCAGAAGGCGCAGGGCCACGGCGTGGCCTGCTGGTTGTACCCGGCCACGCAGGCGCAGGCGCTCGAGGAGGTGCCGGCATGAACGCATCTATCCATTCCAACGCGCGCCAGGACCAGCCCCTGGTCTCGGTGCACGACCTGAAGATCCATTTCCCGGTCGGCAAACGCGGCTGGGGCCAACCGCAGGAGCTGGTGCGCGCCGTCGACGGCGTGAGCTTCGACGTGGCGCGCGGCCGCACCATGGCCATCGTCGGCGAGTCCGGCTCGGGCAAGACCACGACCGCGCTGGGCGTGCTGCGCCTGGCGCCCGTCACCTCGGGTCGGGTGCAACTGGGCGGCGTGGACATGACGGCGCTGGAGGGCGAGCCGCTGCGCCTGGCGCGGCGCCATGCGCAGATCGTGTTCCAGGACCCGTTCAGCGCGCTCAACCCGCGCCAGCGGGCCGGCGAGGTGGTGCGCAGCCCGCTTGAGCTGATGCGTATAGGCAGCAAGGCCGAGCGCGAAGACCGGGTGGACGAGCTGTTCCTGCAGGTAGGCCTGCGCCCCGAGCAGAAGCAGCTGTTCCCGCACCAGTTCTCGGGCGGCCAGCGCCAGCGCATCAACATCGCGCGGGCCCTCGCCACCAAGCCCGACCTGGTGGTCTGCGACGAGCCCGTCTCGGCGCTGGACGTGGCCATCCGCGCGCAGACGCTCAACCTGCTGTCGCGGCTGCAGCAGGAGCTGGGCCTGACCTACATGTTCATCTCGCACGACATGGCGGTGGTGGAGCACCTGTGCGACGACATCTCGGTGATGTACCTGGGGCAGATCGTCGAGCAGGCGCCCCGCAGGCCGTTCTTCACGCGGCCGCTGCATCCCTACAGCGTGGCGCTGATGTCGGCCGTGCCCACGGTGGGCGGCGGCCGGGCGCGCGCGGCCCAGCGCATCAAGCTGGTGGGCGATCCGCCCAGCCCGATCTCGCCGCCGCCCGGCTGCCGCTTTGCCAAGCGCTGCCCGGTGGCGCTGCCCGAGTGCTCGCAGGCCCTGCCCGAACTGCGCGAGGTCGAGCCCGGCCACTGGGTGCGCTGCCACCGCGTGGAAACGCGCGGCGGCGTGGCGCAGCCGGTGCTGCAGCTGCAGGCCGCCTGAAAATCCATTGTTTGAAACCACGCCATCAGGAGCGGCACGAATGTCTGACACCACGGTCTATGTAGCCAGGAAGATCCTCACGATGAACCCCCGCCAGCCCGAGGCGACCCACCTGGCGGTGCGCGATGGCCGCATCCTCGCGGTGGGCGATCTGGCGCGCATGCAGGCCTGGGGCGAGTACCGGCTGGACACCCGCTTCGAGGACAAGGTGCTGATGCCCGGCCTGGTCGAAGGGCACTGCCACCTCAAGGAGGGCGGCATGTGGGTCTTTCCTTATGTGGGCTGGTTCGACCGCACGGGGCCCGACGGCCGCCTCTGGCAAGGCCTGCAATCCATGGACGCGGTGGTCGATGCCATGAAGGCCACCGCCGACGCCTGGGACGCGGCGGGCCGGCCGGCGGACGAGCCGCTGGTGGTCTGGGGGTTCGACCCGATCTACTTCGGCCGGGAGCGCATGAGCGTTCTGCACCTCGACCGCGCCAGCCAGACGCGGCCGCTGGTGGTCTGCCACTCCAACGGCCATTTGATGAACGTGAACTCGCGCATGATGGCCATGGCCGGCATCACGCGCGACACCGACATCGAGGGCGTGGTCAAGTTCGCCGACGGCGAGCCCACGGGCGAGCTGCAGGAGCCGGCGGCCATGTTCCCGGTGGCGCGGCGCCTGGGGCCTTCGGGCTCGGGCCTGCTCGCGCCCATGGACGACGATGGCATGCGCGGCTTCGGCGCCATCGCCTGCATGCGCGGCGTGACCACGGCGACCGACCTCGTCAACCAGCTGGCCGACCACGACATGCAGGTGCTGCTCGGGGCCTGCGAGCGCGACGACTACAACGTGCGCGTGGTGCCGGCCTTCAAGGCCTTCCACGGCACCTGGGGCGCGCAGGACGGCGTGGCCCGCATCGCGCAGCTGCAGGGCCGGCACGGCGGCATGGACCGGCTGCGCTTCGGCGTGGTCAAGATGATGCTGGACGGCTCCATCCAGGGCTTCTCGGCGCGGCTGCGCTGGCCGGGCTATTTCAACGGCGCGCCCAACGGCATCTGGGTCACGTCGCCGGTGCAGTTCGAGGCCGATTTCGAGACCTACCACCGCGCGGGTCTGACCATCCACGTGCACACCAATGGCGACGAGGCCAGCCTGGTGGCCATCGACGCCATCGAGCGGGTGCTGGCGCGCGCGCCGCGGCCCGATCACCGCCACACGCTGCAGCATGGCCAGATGATCGACGGCGCCATGTTCCAGCGCATGGCGGCACTGGGCCTGTGCGCCAACCTGTTTGCCAACCATGTCTACTACTGGGGCGACCAGCACGCGCAGATGACCATGGGGCCGGACCGCGCCGCGCGCATGGACGCCTGCGCCAGCGCGCTGGCCCATGGCGTGGCGCTGGCCATCCACTCGGATGCGCCGGTCACGCCGCTGGGGCCGCTGTTCACCGCCTGGTGCGCGGTCAACCGCCGCACCGCCTCGGGCCAGGTGCTGGGCGCGAGCGAGTGCATCTCGGTGCCGCAGGCGCTGCACGCGATCACGCTGGGCGCCGCCTGGACGCTGAAGCTCGACGCCGAGATCGGCAGTCTCGAATGCGGCAAGCGCGCCGACCTGTGCGTGCTCGAGGACGACCCGCTGGCCGTCGATCCGATGGCGCTCAAGGACCTGCGGGTCTGGGGCACCATGCTGTCCGGCCGCGTCTTCGAGGCCACCAGCATGCGGCACTCGGTGGGTTAGGCGCACTTTCTTGTCAAAGGGGCTTTCCGCGAGGCTCCCAGGGCGCTGCGGAAAGCGGCCTGGTCTGCTATTTGCGTTGCCATCGCGTTACAGCGCCTGATGCTTTAGCCAGCCATCCATTTGGCTCCATTGCTTCCATTGATGAGGCTTGATGATGTTCTATGAGTCCTTGACGCCGGAACCTTCTGCTCTTCCTCTTTTCATATCCGATTCCGGTATGGCCCCCTGGGATTTGATCGCCTCGTTGGAGAATGTGCTGCTTGAGCAAATAGCTTTGCTGTCACCCGAGGACTATGTTGTGGCGGGGGATATAGCCATTCATAAAAGGGCAATCGTTGAGTCCAGCGCTGTATTGAAGGGGCCAGTAGTCATCGGAGAGGCTGCATTTGTTGCCCATGGCAGTTACCTGAGGGGCGGTGTCTGGCTGGGGGCGCGTTGCATTCTGGGCCCTTCTGTCGAGGTCAAGACGAGTGTCATCCTCGACGGAACCAAGTTTGCCCACTTTAATTTTGTGGGTGATTCACTGGTCGGCTCGGCAGTGAATCTGGAGGCCGGCAGCATCATATGCAATTATCGAAATGAGCGGAGTGACGGGACGGTCTATGTCAGAGTCGACGAGCGGCTCCAACGAATCGGCGGGAAGTTTGGAGCCTTGGTCGGCCACGGTTCCAAAGTCGGAGCCAATGCCGTCATTGCGCCTGGCGCTATTCTGCCTCCAGGGACCCTGGTTCCGAGGGCCAGCTTGATGGATCAAGAGCAAATTTAGTGTGGCATTGATGTAGACGCACTATTGCGGGCCCAACATGGTCTTCTGCACCCGGAGTCGCGCCCCGTCAGGCCTTTGGGTGAGCTGCTGCAGAAGAAAACAGCTCGGCCAGTTGTTCGCGCGGCAGCCGGCCGTCCAGGCCTATGGCCACGAGCTGCTGCAACGCCGGGTCAGGCGCCTGCGCGAGGCGGCGGAAGTTGATGCGCCGGCCCGCGAACTGGACCTCGGCCCAGCCATGCTCCAGCGTGCGCACATGGCCCTTGAGGCGCAGCAGCCGGCCGGCCAGCGGCGCCAGGCCGCTGCGCAATGCCTCGCTGCCGAAGGCCGGCAGGGCGGCGGTGGAGGCGGACCAGGTCTCGAAGGCCTGCGCATGCTGGCGCGACGGCTGCGGGGCTTGGATCGGCCGGCCCGCAAAGCGTTCGGCATCGCCGGTGGCGGCCGCGCGGGGCCGGGCGGCCTGGCCGAAGCCGGAGCCGAGCAGGGCCGGATCGACCTCGCCCTGCGTGGCCTGCACGGCCACCGCCTGCGGGCAGGCCGACTGGCACCAGGCCAGGACTTGCGCCATCTGCGCCGGCGTGGCCAGGTCGGCCTTGTTGAGCACCAGCAGGTCGGCATGCACCAGTTGCTGGCGCAGGCCATCGCGCAGCAGCGGGTCTTCTGCCTGCAGCAGCAGGCTGTCGCAGTCCACCACCACCACCACGCTTTCCAGCCGCAGGTCCGGGTCGGCCAGGCCGATCTGGGCGATGCGCCATGGGTCCGAGATGCCGCTGGCCTCGACCACGATGCTGTCGAAGGGAGGATCGGCCGCGAGCACCTGGATCAGCGCGTTCGACAGGTCGTCGCCGATGGAGCAGCACACGCAGCCATTGGTCAGCGCGATCGTGTCGCCCTGCACCCCGGCCAGCAGGCCGGCGTCGAGGTTGATGGCGCCGAAGTCGTTCACCAGCACCGCGCAGCGCGGCATGTCGGGCGTGCGCAGCAGGTGGTTGAGCAGCGAGGTCTTGCCGGCGCCGAGAAAGCCACCGATGACGGTCAGGGGAATGGGATGGGAAGGCAAGGCCCGGGCTCCGGAAGGCTGGTGGCAGAGCGGTCCATTCTGCGGTGCCGGCCGGCCGGGGGCAAGTGCCAGTCGCCGGCCATCGATGGGGCAGGCGGGCCGCTCAGGCCGGCGTATAGGCCAGGCGCACGTAGATCGGCGCGAAGGCCTCGGCCTGGGTGATCTCGATCAGCGTTTCCTTGGCCAGCTCCAGCAGCGCGATGAAGGTGACCACCAGCACGGTGCTGCCCTTGCTCGGGTCGAAGATGTCCTCGAACTCCACGAAGCGGCGGCCGTGCAGGCGCTTGAGGATGGTGCTCATGTACTCGCGCACCGACAGCTCCTCGCGCGTGATCTTGTGGTGTTGCACCAGCTTGGCGCGCTTGAGGATGTCGCGCCAGGCGTCCTGCAGGTCGACGATGGCCACGTCGGGAAAGCGCGGCGCCAGCGCCTGCTCGATGAACACCTGGGCCTTGACGAAGTCGCGCCCGAAGTGCGGCAGGTTGTTCAGCTGCAGCGCGGCGAGCTTCATCTGCTCGTACTCGAGCAGGCGGCGCACCAGCTCGGCGCGCGGGTCCTCGGCCTCGTCGCTGCCTTCCTGCTTCTTGGGCGGCAGCAGCATGCGCGACTTGATCTCGATCAGCATCGCCGCCATCAGCAGGTACTCGGCCGCCAGCTCCAGGTTGCGGCTGCGGATCTCGTCGACATACACCAGGTACTGGCGCGTGACGCTGAGCATCGGGATGTCGAGGATGTTGAAGTTCTGCTTGCGGATCAGGTACAGCAGCAGGTCCAGTGGGCCTTCGAAGGCCTCGAGGAAGACTTCCAGCGCGTCGGGCGGGATGTACAGGTCCTGCGGCAGCGCGAACAGCGGCTCGCCGTACAGGCGCGCCAGCGCCACCTGGTCGATCACGTCGGGCATGGGCGCGCCCGCGGGGCCGAGCGCCGCCGTGTCGACGGCCGCCGTAGTGACGGCCACCGTAGCGTTCACGTCGGTGTCGTCGGCGGACATGGGCGGGGGAGTGCTTCCAAAAAGAGAGCTGTCGGCGCTTGCTGCTCAAGCGCCGCAGGCATTATTCGGCGCCGTTCTGGTAGACGTAGGGCTTTTGCGCCACGCGGCCTTCGCGGAATTCGCCCTGCAGGTCGCGGTCGACCTGCTTGTCCCACAGCAGCGAGCGGCCCTGGCGCTGGCCGGCTTCCACGGCGGGATTCTCTGCCTTCATCTGGTTGATGAATTGCGTTACATCGGATTCGTAGTCGGGGCGGCGGAAGAAAGACATAGGAAGGTATAGTTGGATTTGGCCGTGATTTTAACGATTCCTACCATGCCCTTCGTTTCCAAGCTTGCATTGACCTTGGTGGCCGCCGCCGGCCTGCTGTTCCTGGCCGGCTGCGACCAGCAGCGCATCAAGGAACTGGAGGAGTTCGTCTCGACCGAGCAGGATGTGCGCGACCGCTTCGGTCCGCCCAACCAGGTCTGGGACGAGAGCGACGGCTCGCACACGCTGGAGTACACCCGCCAGCCGGCCGGCGCGCAGAACTTCATGATCACCATCGGCCAGGACGGCAAGATGACCAAGCTGCGCCAGGTGATGGCGCCCGAGTACTTCGCGCAGGTGGCGCCGGGCATGGACCAGCAGCAGGTGCGCAAGCTGCTGGGCCAGCCCGCCAAGCGCATGAGCTACCCACTGAAGAACGAGGCCGAGTGGGACTGGAACTGGATCGATCCGCCCAGCACCAAGATGCTGTTCACCGTGGTGTTCGACGCCCAGGGCAAGGTCGTGCGCAAGGGCAGCACGCAGCCCATGCCGAACCACTGATTCTTAAAAAAGAGAGCTGCTGGCGCTCTCTAAATAATGGTTTCAGATGGTTTTATCTCTGAAACCAAGGTATATCAAGCGCCAGAAGCTATGGTTTTCATAGATCCACGCCATCCTCGCGGGCCGCAGCCACGGCGGCGGCCGTGGCGCTGGCCACGTCGGGCTGGAGCTGCGCCTGCAGCCGCTCGTACAGGCCGGTGCGCTGGGCGATGTCCAGCGGCTGGCCCATCAGGCCCGAGACGATGAGCCGCACCTGGCGCGCGTCGCAGACCTGGCTCAGGCCTTCGAGCGCCTCGGCGCCGGTCGAGTCCACGTAGATCACGTTCTTCAGATCCAGCACCAGCGCCCGCGCGGGCAGCTGGTCCTCCAGCGACTCGACCAGCTTGGTCGCGCCGAAGAAGACCGCGCCATACAGCCGCCAGACCTGCACCCGCGCCTCGTGCCCCGCCAGCACCGGTTGCTCGGCGGCCGTGAGGCGCTCGGCGCGCGACAGGCTGGAGATGCGGTAGATGAAGGTCACGCAGGCCGCGAAGATGCCGAACTCCACCGCGATCGTCAGGTCGAACACCACCGTCAGCAGGAACACCGACACCAGCGTGATGCGGTAGGGCAGGCGGTAGGTCCTGAGCCGCGCGAACTCGCGCCACTCGCCCATGTTCCAGGCCACGAACATCAGGATCGCCGCCAGCGTGGCCAGCGGTATCGACGCGGCCAGCGGCGCCGCCACCAGGATCACCAGCAGCAGCACCAGCGCGTGCACCATGCCAGCGACCGGGCTGGTGGCGCCGCTTTTCACGTTCGTCACCGTGCGGGCGATGGTGCCGGTGGCCGGCATGCCGCCGAAGAAGGGCGTGACGAAGTTGGCGAGGCCCTGGGCCATCAGCTCCTGGTTGGGATCGTGGCGGTCGCCGATCATGCCGTCGGCCACGCGGGCGCACAGCAGCGACTCGATGGCGCCCAGCAGCGCCAGCGTGATCGTGGGCATCAGCAGAAAGCGCGCCGACTCCCAGCTGAAGGCCGGCAGCGTGAACGCGGGCAGCGCCGCCGGTATGCCGCCGAAGCGGCTGCCTATGGTCTCCACCGGCAGCCCGAAGCCGGCCACCGCGGCCATGGCCAGCACCAGCGCGACGATGGAGCCGGGCACGCGGGCGGCCCGCACGGCCCAGCGCCGCTGTCCGCCCCAGGCCGGCAGCCAGCGCTGCCAGCCCACGACCACCGCGAGCGACACCACGGCCACGCCGGCGGCCCAGGGGTTGGTGGTGGACAAATGGCTGCCCAGCGTGCCGAGGATGCCGAAGAAGTCGCCCGGCATCTTGGCGATGGACAGGCCCAGGAAGTCCTTGACCTGCGACAGCGCGATCAGCACCGCGATGCCGTTGGTGAAGCCGATGATGACCGCCACCGGGATGAAGCGCACCAGCGTGCCCAGCCGCAGCAGCCCCATCGCGAACAGCAGCACGCCCGACAGCGCGGTGGCGATGATGAGGTTGGCCACGCCGTACTGCTGCACGATGTCGTAGACGATGACGATGAAGGCGCCGGCCGGCCCGCCGATCTGCACCCGGCTGCCGCCGAGCGCCGAGATCAAGAAGCCCGCGATGATGGCGGTGAACAGGCCCGCCTCGGGCTTGAGGCCCGAGGCGATGGCAAAGGCCATGGCCAGCGGCAGGGCGACGACGGCGACCGTGAGGCCGGCGCCCACGTCCTGCAGGAAACGGGCGCGGTCGTAGCCGCGCAAAGCCGCGAGCAGGCGCGGCCTGAATGAAAGATGAACGTGCAATCTGACCTCCGGGGAAGTGGAACTGGAACGCGGGGTTCAGTGCTTCGCCGGAGGGCCGCAGTGGTGCAGCCGGGTGATGAAACGCCTGCGGCGCGACAGCGGCAGGATCGGTGTGTGCGACATGGCCGGGCCAGTGTACCCATACCGGGCGGCGCATGGCATTTTTTCGCAGATCGATAGCCGAAATCCGAGTTTGTATACAAGCGGCGCCTTTCCTAGCATGGCGGTTTTCTTTCCAGGAGTTGCTTGCCATGCTGCACCGCCGCCGTTTGCTGATGGGCGCCTTTTCCGCGGCGCTGCCTGCCCTGTGCGCCCTGCGCCCCGCCGCGGCCGCCACCGATGCCGCCTGGCCGCGCAAGCCGATCCGGCTGGTGGTGACCTTTCCGCCCGGCGGCGCCAGCGACATCGCGGCGCGGCTGCTGGCGCCGCTGCTGTCGGCCCAATTGGGCCAGCCGGTGGTCATCGACAACCGGCCCGGCGCCGGCTCCACGCTGGGCGCGCAGGCGGTGGCGCACAGCGCGCCGGACGGCCACACGCTGCTGCTGTCGAACTCGGCCGCGCTGTCGATCTCGCCGCACCTGCTGGCGCAGCCGCCCTACGACGCGGCGCGCAGCTTCACCCACCTCGGCTACATCGGCTCGGTGCCCACGGCGCTGGTCGTGCGGCAGGAGCTGCCGGTGCGCAGCTTTGCCGAGCTGCTGCAGTGGGTGCGCGCCCAGCCCCAGGCCGTGCCCTACGGCAGCGGCGGCGCGGCCTCGGTCGGCCACCTGGTGGGCGCCGAACTGGCGCGCCTGCAGGGGCTGCGGCTGGCGCACGTGCCTTACCGCGGCGCGGGGCCGATGCGCTCGGACCTGCTGGCCGGCCACATCCCACTGGCCGTCGACGCACTGCCGCAGAACCTGCCGCTGGCCCGCGACGGCCGCGTGCGCCTGCTGGCGGTGACGGCGGCGCAGCGCGTGCCGCAGGCGCCCGAGGTGCCCACGGTGGCCGAGCTGGGCCTGCCGCAGCTGGTGGCCGACAACTACGTCGGCCTGTCGGCACCGGCGGGCTTGCCCGCCGCGGTGGTCGAGCGGCTGGGCGCCGCGCTGCAGGCGGCGCTGGCCGATGCGGCCGTGCGCCAGAGCCTGGCGGCGCAGGGCTTTGTGCAGCCGCCGCTGGACCGCCAGGCGTTTGCGCGCCTGGTGCAGGATCAATCAAGCGCCTGGGGCCATGTGGCCCGGGCCACGGGAGCTACGCTATGACTTCTCTTTCTCGCCGCCCGCGCGTGGCGGTCGCCTTGTTCGGCCCCGAGGGGCAGGGCAGTTTCAACGAGGCCGGCCTGCTGGGCGCGCAGCGCGCCCTGGCCGCCGGCCATGACGTGACGCCGTTCTGGATCGCGCCGCGCGACGAGGCCGCGCGCACCGCCGCGGTCGAGCAGCTGTGCGCGCAAGGCTTCGATCTGATCGTGGCGCACGGCGGGCAGGGCGACGTGCCGGTGGCGCGCGCGCTGCAGCGCTGGCCGGGCCAGCGCTTCGCCATCACCCAGGGCAGCCTGCAGGCGCCGCAGGTGGCGCGCTACGAGGTGCTGCAGGAGCAGTCGGCCTTTCTGGCCGGCGTGCTGGCGGCGCTGCACAGCCGCTCGGGCGTGGCCGCGCATTTCTCGGGCGAGCGCGTGCGCCCCGGCCTCAAGGGCCGCGCGGCCTATGCCCACGGCCTGCGCGCCGCGGGCTGGCCGGGGCGGCTGCTGACCCAGTTTTGCGGCCACCAGCACCAGCCGCAACTGGCCGAGCTGTGCATCCACACCATGGCGGATGCCGGCGCCGACGTGCTGTTCGCGATGATCGACGGCGGCCGGGTGGGCGTGACGGCGGCCTGCCGCGCGCGCGGCGTGGCGCAGATCGGCAATGTGCTGGACTGGGTGGCGCGCGATCCGCAGGTGTTCGTGGCGTCGGCGGTCGCCGATTCGGGCGAAGCCATCGTCCGCGCCGTGGCCGATGCGGCGCGCGGCGAGCTGGCTCTGGGCGAGCTCAGGCGCTTCGGCCTGGAAGAGCCGGCGCTGGTGCGCCTGGCGCTGCGCGGCGACGTGCCGGCATCGATCCGCGCGCAGCTCGACGAATGGAGCCACCGGCTGCTGAGCGGCCAGGTGGAGCCGGACGGCGACTACACCGGCGAGGAGTGGCCGGTATTGCCAGAAGCCGCGCTGGCTTAGGGCAAGGCCTCTTCGGGCGGGCGCGAATTGCTGGCGCCGGGGCCGGGCTGGTAGGGGTGGTTGGGGTCGCTTTCGCGGTACTTGATGCCGATGCCGCTGTTGTCCGGCTTGTCCCCGGTCGCGGCGTCATAGGCCATGCCCACGCCCTTGCCGACGACCTTGGCCGTGCCCACGGCCACATCGGCGGCCACGCCCACGGCGGTGGCCGTGACGCTGACGGCCGCCGCACCCACGCTGACGACGGTGCAGCCCTGCAGGGCGCAGAAAAAAGCCCCTGCGGCCAGGAGGCTCAGAGGCTTTCGAGCGGGAGGGAACCGCATGCGCGTCAGTGGATGCGCATGCCCGGCTGCGCGCCGGGGAAGGGCTCCAGCACGTAGATGCCGGGTTCGGCCTTCTCGTCGGCATGGCTGGCGGCCAGCACCATGCCTTCGCTCACGCCGAACTTCATCTTGCGCGGCGCGAGGTTGGCCACCAGCACGGTGAGCTTGCCCTGCAGGTCTTCGGGCTTGTACATGCTGGCGATGCCGCTGAAGACATTGCGCGTCTTGCCCTCGCCCACGTCCAGCGTGAGCTGCAGCAGCTTGGTCGAGCCCTCGACCGGCTTGCATTCCACGATCTTGGCGATGCGCAGGTCGATCTTGGCGAAGTCGTCGATGGCTATGGTGGGCGCGATGGCTTCGCCGCCGGGCAGCGGTGCCTGCACGACGGGCTCGGCGGGCGCCGGCGGCTCGAACAGCGCGGCGAGCTGCTCGGGCGCCACGCGCTGCATCAGGTGCTCGTACTTGCCGATGGCGTGGCCCGCGCCCAGCGGCTGCTGCGCGTCGGCCAGGCTCTGCGGCTGGACCTGCAGGAAGGATTCGACCTGCGAGGCCAGCGCCGGCAGCACGGGCTGCAGGTACAGCGTGAGGATGCGGAAGGCCTCGATGCAGGTGCTGCACACGTCCTGCAGGCGGGCGTCCATGCCCTCCTGCTTGGCCAGCTCCCAGGGCTTGTTGGCGTCCACGTAGGCGTTCACGCGGTCGCACAGCAGCATCACCTCGCGCACCACGCGGGCGGTGTCGCGCTTTTCGTAGGCGTCGGCGATCACGCCGCTCTGGCCGCGCAGGTGCTGCAGCAGGGTCTGGCCGTCGGCGCTGATGGTGCCGAGCTGGCCGCCGAAGCGCTTGGCGATGAAGCCCGCGGCGCGGCTGGCGATGTTGATGTACTTGCCCACCAGGTCGGCGTTCACGCGCTGCAGGAAGTCATCGGCGTTGAAGTCGATGTCCTCGTTCTTGCCGTTGAGCTTGGCCGCCAGGTAGTAGCGCAGCCACTCGGGGTTCATCGACAGGCCCAGGTACTTGAGCGGATCGAGGCCGGTGCCGCGGCTCTTGCTCATCTTCTCGCCGTTCACCGTCAGGTGGCCGTGCACGCAGACCTTGGTCGGCGTCTTGCGGCCGCTGAACTTGAGCATGGCCGGCCAGAACAGCGTGTGGAAGGTGACGATGTCCTTGCCGATGAAGTGGTACTGCTCCAGGTCGGGCCGGCCCATGTAGGCGGCGAAGTCCTCGCCGCGCTTGTCGAGCAGGTTCTTCAGCGATGCGAGGTAGCCGATGGGCGCGTCCAGCCAGACGTAGAAGTACTTGCCCGGCGCATCGGGGATCTCGATGCCGAAGTAGGGCGCGTCGCGCGAGATGTCCCAGTCGCCCAGGCCCTCGCTGGTGGTGCCGTCGGGGTTGGTGCGCACGCTGAACCATTCCTTGACCTTGTTGGCCACCTCGGGCTGCACGTGCTCGCCGTTCTGCGTCCACTCCTGCAGAAACTCGACGCAGCGCGGATCGGACAGCGTGAAGAAGAAGTGCTCGGACGACTTGAGCACCGGCTTGGCGCCGGACAGCGCCGAGTACGGGTTGATCAGGTCGGTGGGCGCGTACACCGCGCCGCAGACCTCGCAGTTGTCGCCGTACTGGTCCTTGGCGTGGCACTTGGGGCACTCGCCCTTGATGAAGCGGTCGGGCAGGAACATGTTCTTCTCGGGGTCGAAGAACTGCTCGATGGAGCGCGTCTCGATCAGGCCGGCGGCCTTCAGGTCGAGGTAGATCTGTTTCGACAGCTCGTGGTTCTCGGGGCTGTCGGTATTGCTCCAGTTGTCGAACTCGATGTGGAAGCCCTTGAGGTACTGCGGCCGGCCGGCGGCGATGTCGGCCACGAACTGCTGCGGCGTCTTGCCGGCCTTCTCGGCGGCGATCATGATCGGCGCGCCGTGGGCGTCGTCCGCGCCCACGAAGTTCACCACATGGCCCTGCATGCGCTGGAAGCGCACCCAGGTGTCGGCCTGGATGTATTCGAGGATGTGGCCGATGTGGAAGTTGCCGTTGGCATACGGCAAGGCGGTGGTGACGAAGAGGTGGCGTTGGGACATGGGGTGCTGGGGGCTGAACAGGCGCGAAAGCGGCCGAGGCCGGCGCGAAACCGCGATTTTAGAACGGGTTGCGATGCCCGCCGCGGCGGCGGGCCTGCTGGTATGCCCGGCAGGGCGTTCGCCAAGGGTTATGAATTTGATAGCTGCTGGCGCTTTTCTGGTATGGCTTGGAGGCCAAAAATGCCAAAAATAACGCTCACCAGCCGAAGAAGCGGCAGATCTCGTCCTGCCGCGCCAGGGTGTCCGAGCGGCCCAGCGCCATCAGCGCGCGGGTGTAGCCGGGCTCGAACAGCAGGTAGCTGGCCAGTGCGGCGCTGCTGGCGCTGCCTTGCTCGGACACGCCGGCCGCGCCCAGCAGCGTGCGCACCGGCAGCGGCAGCTCGTTCAGGTGCTTGAGCGCCAACTGGTCGAGCGAGCACGACGGCGTGAACACCAGCAGGTCGACGGGGCGCAGCGTGCTGCGCTGCTGCTGCTCGGGCGAGAACAGCGACAGCGTGTGGTTGATGCGTTCGGCGCGCTCGATGTCCACCGACAGCGCATCGAGGAAGATGGTGGACAGCGCATGCCCCGCCACCTGGGCCAGCGTGGGGTGGGGCGGGTGCCGTCCCGGCGGTGACTCGCCGACCTCGTGCGAGCGGCCCACGCCGACGACGACGATGCGCTCGGCGCCCAGGTGCACGGCGGGCGCCAGCGGCGCGGTCTGGCGCATGGCGCCGTCGCCGAAATAGCCGAACTCGCCGTGGATGTCCAGCTCGGTCGGCGGAAAGAGGAACGGTATCGACGACGAGGCGACCAGGTGCTCGTGGCGGATGCGGTCCTGTACCGCGCGGCGCTGCGAGCGCGACCACGGATGCAGGTGCGGGCCGGTCTCGTAGAAGGTGACATGCTCGCCGGTGGTGTAGCTCGACGCGGTGACCGCCAGCGCCGCCAGCTGGCCGCTGCGCAGCAGGTGCGGGATCTTCTCCAGCGGCAGCGCGTCGCGCAGCAGATCGTGCAGCGGCGCATTGTCGAGCAGCGAGCGCGGCTGCGTGCGGTGCCAGCGGGTCAGCGCCCAGCCCAGCGTGAGCAGCGTCAGCCAGCGCGCACCGCTGCGCATCACGCCGAACGGATCGGCCCGGTAGACCTGCTGGGTCGAGAAATTGCGCCACACCTTGGACAGGCGCTGCACCGCGGTGTCGAAATGGTCGGCGCCGCAGGCCAGGGCGGCGGCGTTGATGGCCCCCGCCGAGGTGCCGACCGCGATGGGAAACGGCGTGGCCTGCGATCCCGCCCCCGCCGCCCGGCGCAGCCGCGACAGCGCCTGCAGCACGCCCACCTGGTAGGCGGCGCGGGCGCCGCCGCCCGAGAGCACGATGGCGGTGCGGGCAGTGGGCGGGTGGTAGTGCGGCAGCGGCTGCATAGCCGCCACCATAGCGCAAACCGGCGCCGAGGGGGATGGTGCCCGGCTCGTGGGCTATCAAAAACAGGAGCTGCTAGTGCTTGTCATTTCGACGTTTCAGATAAAAATGTATCTGAAATGGTTGTCTAAAAAGCGCTAGCAGCTCTCTTTTTGGAAGCTAGGCCTTGGCCAGCAGCATTGCCAGGTCCTTGTCCTGCAGCACGGTCATGGCCTGCTCGCGGGCGAACTGCGCGGCCTGCTCGCTCAGCGCGCCCTGCAGCAGCACATAGGCGCTGCCGGCGCCCGCGGCCTGCGCCGCCTGGTGCAGCGCGCGCAGCGGCTCGACGCCGTGCGTGCCCGCCTTGTAGCGCTTGGCCTGCACCCAGGTGGTGGCGCCCTTGCGGGTGAGCTGCCAATCCGCGGCGGCGTGGTTCAGCGGCTGCACCTCGTAGCCCTCGGCGCGCCACGCGGCGGCCAGGCGCTGGCCGAACTCGCGGCTGGACAGCGCCGCGGCGTCGGCCAGCAGTTGCTCGGTGCGCGCGGCGCTGGGCTCGCGCCACTGGCGCGTGAGCGCGATCACGCCGGTCACCACGAAGGGCAGGCTGCCCATGGCGCTGACGATCTTGATGTCCTTGGGCAGCAGCGCCAGGCACACCGTGATGATGGCGCCGGCGATGGCGAAGCTGATCCACCACGACGAGCGCAGCAGGATGGCGAAGAGCGAGTTGGGCGGGATCTTGAATTTCACGGGCGGATCTGGAGGTCGGATTTGCAGGCGGGACGAAACCCGTGATTGTCGTCCCTCTGCTGGGGGTACACGGCAACGATAGACTATCCGGCCCACAGGAGTGATTCGAATGGCAGTGACAGAACAGAGCGTGCTGGCCGCGCTGGCAAGCGTACAAGACCCGCACACGGGCAAGGATTTCGTGAGCACGCGCGCCGTGCGCAACCTGCAGATCAACGGCGGCGACCTGGCCTTCGACGTCGAGCTGGGCTACCCCGCGAAGAGCCTGGAGCCGCAGCTGCGCAGCCAGCTGGTGGCGGCCGCGAAGGCGGTAGATGGCGTGCAGAACGTGTCCGTGTCCATCCACACCCACATCGTGGCCCACGCGGTGCAGCGCGGCGTGCAGCTGCTGCCGGGCGTGAAGAACATCATCGCGGTCGCGTCCGGCAAGGGCGGCGTGGGCAAGAGCACGACCTGCGCCAACCTGGCGCTGGCGCTGGCGGCCGAAGGCGCCCGCGTGGGCGTGCTCGATGCCGACATCTACGGCCCCAGCCAGCCCATGATGCTCAACGCCAACCAGAAGCCCGAGAGCAGCGACGGCAAGTCGATGGAGCCGGTCATCAGCCACGGCCTGCAGGTCATGTCCATCGGCCTGCTGGTGGAGCCCGACCAGGCCATGATCTGGCGCGGCCCCATGGCCACGCAGGCGCTGGAGCAGATGCTGCGCCAGACCAACTGGAAGGACCTGGACTACCTGCTGGTCGACATGCCGCCGGGCACCGGCGACATCCAGCTCACGCTGAGCCAGCGCGTGCCCATCACCGGCGCGGTGATCGTCACCACGCCGCAGGACATCGCGCTGCTGGACGCGAAGAAGGGCATCAAGATGTTCGAGAAGGTCGGCGTGCCGGTGCTGGGCATCGTCGAGAACATGGCCGTGCACGTGTGCAGCCAGTGCGGCCATGTGGAGCACATCTTCGGCGCCGACGGCGGCAAGCGCATGGCCGAGGAGTACCACATGGACTACCTGGGCTCGCTGCCGCTGTCGCTGGCGATCCGCGAGCAGGCCGACAGCGGCACGCCCACCGTGGTGGCCGCGCCGGGCAGCGAGGCCGCGCAGATCTACCGCAAGGTGGCGCGCGACGTGGCGGTGAAGATCGCGCAGCGCGCCAAGGACTTCTCGGGCAAGTTCCCGACCATCACGGTGAGCCAGGGGACCTGAGCGCCTGGCGCACCGCCTCGGGCGTGAACGGCGCGGCATGGAAGCGCCGGCCCGTGGCGTCGAACAAGGCATTGGCGAGGGCCGCCGGGCCGGGCACCGAGGCCGATTCGCCGGCGCCCATGGGCGGCTCGTCCTGGCGCGGCATCAGCAGCACCTCGATGGGCGGCAGGTCGCGGAAACCGATGATCGGGTAGCCGCCCCATTCGCGGCTGGCGACGCCCTGCGCATCGAAGGCCACGCGCTCGATCAGGCTGCGGCTCAGCGTCTGGATGACGTTGCCGTGGACCTGGTGGCGGACGCCGTCGGGGTTGACGACCATGCCGGTGTCCTGGCCCACGACCACGCGCCGCAGGGTGATGCGGCCGCTGGCGGGCTCCACGCTCAGATCGATGACCCAGGCCGCCCAGGCCGCGCCGAAGCCGGGAAAGCGGCTGTGCACATAGCGCGCATAGGCCACGCCGCGGCCATGCAGCAGGCCGTCCGCGCCGGGTTGGCCGCGGCTGCCGCACTGGCCGCGCTGCCAGCCGGCCTGCTCGGCCGTGGCCGCGATGAGTTCGATGGCGCGCTGGTCATCGAGATGGCGCAGGCGGTAGTCCACGGGATCGGCACCGGCCGCCTGGGCCAACTCGTCGATCATGCAGTCGTGGGCGAAGGAGTTGGGCAGGGCCGAGACGCCGCGCAGCCATGAGGCGCGCACCAGCGGCGCCATGTCGTGGCAGGCGATGCGCTGGCTGGCGTAGCGGTAGGGCGGCACGGCCGTGCGGTCGCCCATCTCCAGCGTGCGCGGCTCGCCGGGGATGCGGCCGGTGAGCAGCAGGGCCAGCAGCGGCGCGTCGTTGGACGGGTAGCGCACGGCGAAGTCGTAGGCCAGCAGTTCGCCCTGGGCATCGATGGCCGCGCTCACGTCCATGAGCTGGCCCGTGCCCTTGGGCTCCCACTGGTGCTCCTCCTCGCGCGTGAGCTGCACGCGCACGGGCGCGCCCACGGCCATGGACAGCAGGGCAGCGTCGGCGCAGACATCGTCGGCGCAGTTGCGGCCATAGCAGCCCGCGGCCTCCAGGCGCACGATGTCGATGTTGCCTTCGCCGAGCTGCAGCAGCCGGTCCAGGTCGGTGCGCAGCATGTGCGGATTCTGGGTGCCCGACCAGACCGTGAGGCGGCCGTCCCGGAAATCCGCGACGGCGCACGACGGCCCGATGGAGGCATGCATCTGGTAGGGCCAGGCATAGCTGCGGCGCAGCGTGGTGGTGGCACCGGCGAAGGCGCCATCCACATCGCCCTGGTCGACCAGCGGGCGGTGCTGGGCAGGCTGGGCGCGGAGCGCACCAGCAATATCGGACAGGTCGGGCGCGGGTGGCACGCTGCGCCATTGCACGCGCAGCGCGCGCATGGCGGCGATGGCCTGTTCCTCGCGGTCGGCCACCACGCCGACGAAATCGCCTTCGGTGACGACCTGCACATTGCCGGGCAGGTGGGCCACCGAGTCCCGCTCCACGGCGATCAGGCATTGGCCGATGAAGTCGCCGCCGTCGCGCCCCGGATGCGGCGGCCGCACCACGCGGCCATGGCGCATGCCGGGCACGCGCACGTCGTGGACAAAGCTCAGCTCGCCCGTGGCCTTGGCGGGAATGTCCACGCGGGCGGCGCCCCGGCCCACGATGCGGTAGTCGCTGGCGGGCTTGAGCTTGACTTCCTGTTCGGGCGGCGCCAGCGTCAGCTGCAGTTGCTGGTTCTTCAACAACTGGCCGTAGCTGATTTCGCGTGTGTCGCTGCCGTCGGCAAGGCGCACCAACCCATCCCGCGCCTGCAGCAGCCCGGCCGAAACGCCCCAGTGCTGCGCGGCCAGTTCCAGCAGCTGTTCGCGCGCTTGCGCCGCGGCACGCCGCAGCGGCACGGCCGAGATCTGGATGCTGGCGCTGGCGATGGTCGGCCCCTGGTTGGGCGCGGCGGCCGTGTGGCCGAGCACCATCTCCAGCCGCTCCAGCGGTATTTCCAGCTCTTCGGCCACGATCTGGGCCAGCGATGTGCGTATGCCGGTGCCCAGGTCCACATGGCCGTTGAAGGCCAGGGCGCGCCAGCCCTGTGGTGCAGCATCGTCGGCCAGCACGGCCACGAAGATTTCGGGGGTGGGCTGCACATAGTCGCTGGCCGTACCCGGCTGGCCGGGCGCGGGCCGGGGCGGCGGCGCCGGCTGGCGCACCACGAGCAGGGTGCCGGGGCTGGCGAGCAGCTGCTGGTGCAGGGCTTGGGGCTGGATCATGATGCTATGTAAAAAGTAGCTTCTGGCGCTTGATGGATAAGGTGACTGAATATAAAACCAATTGAACTCATGGTGAATCAAGCGCGAGAAGCTCTTGTTTTCATAGCTGAGTGTCGGCAATGGCCTGGGCCAGCGGCATGACGGCCGCATACTTCTGCGCCATGTCGAACAGGTTGGCCTCGTGCGGTCCCAGGGCGCGGTCGCCGCAGCAGTCGGCCACCACCAGCGGGCGGAAGCCCGATTGCATGGCATCGACCACGCTGGCACGCACGCAGCCGCTGGTCACGCAGCCGGCCACCAGCAGGGTCTGCACGCCGCGCTGGGCCAGCCAGGGCGCGAGCATGGTGCCGAAGAAGGCCGAGGGCGTGGCCTTGCGCACCACATACTCGCCCGGCGCCGGTGCCAGCTCGGGCACGATGGCGCTGTCGTGGCTGCCCTCCTTGAGCGTGAGCATGCCCGGCACCTTGAGGCAGAAGATATTGCTGTCGGCATCGTCGTCCGAGAACACGATGCGGCTGTGCGCCACCGGCCAGCCGCGCTCGCGCGCGTGGGCCAGCAGGTGGCGCGTCTGCGCAATGGCCTCGGGGATGTTGCCGCCACCGAACACCGCCGGGTCGGCAAAGCCGTTGACGAAGTCGATGATGAGCAGGCCGAACGGAGGCTTGAGCGGCAGCGGCGTGCCGAAGCCCTGGCGGGCATAGGCGGAGATATCGCCCTGCACGCCCTCGGTGGGGATGCTCTGGGCGCTGGTGGTCGTTGTCATGCGATGTCCTTTCGTTGCTTCGGCTGTCTGGCTGCACGCGCCAGTCCTTGCTCGTCCTGCACCACGCCGGCGATGACGACCGGGCGGCCGTCGAGCGCGACCGAGCAGCGGCGCATGGGAATGTCGATGTGGCAGGCCGTGGTGCGGCTGCCGCCGGCCTCGTTGTTCGGGCCCATGGACCACAGGAAGTTGCCCTCGAAGGCGCGGGCGTCCATGCCGATGTGGGTTTCCTTGTTGTAGTGGGCCAGCATGGACCAGTGGGCGCGCGGCTGCAGCCCCCAGCCGACATGCGAGACCGCATAGGCTTCCGGGTCCTCGTACGCGGCCATGTACTCCTGCAGGATCTCGGCCTGCAGCCCGCCGCTGATGCGGGTGACGTAGCCCTTCTCGATGGTCAGCTCGATGGGCTCGGTCACGTAGTCCTTCATCGGCAGCAGGATGTCGCCGCGGTCCAGCACCACGCGGCCGTTGCTCTCGCCCTCGTCGGGCCAGGTCAGCACGAAGCCGCTGGGCCAGTGGTCCCAGCGGCCGGGCTGGTCCACGAAGCCGTATTCGCAGATCGCGGGGAAGCTGCCCAGGCGGCAGCGCAGGTCGGTGCCCGCGGCCGAGGTGATGTGCATCTGCCCGGCAGCCTCGATCAGTTTGGAGGCGGCCTGCACGCGCGCGCGGTCGGCCTCGGTGGGCACCAGGCGGCACAGCACCTCGGGCGGCTCCACGGCCAGCAGGATCTTGGCGCCGGTCTGCAGGATCTCGTGCTGCTCGGGCGAGAACAGCAGGGTCATCAGGTCGAGCACCAGGTCGCTGGCCTTGAGCGCGGCGATGGCGGCCGGGTTGCCGGTGAGCGGCGTCGTGCCCAGGTAGGCCAGCGAGTCGCGGCTCAGCGACTTCTCGGCGTTGACGGGCGGCAGGTCGAGCCGGTTGACGCGCGCGCCCATCTCGCTGCTGGCGGCGATGGCGCAGCGCAGCGTCTGCGGGTGGGTGTCGGCGCCCGTGAGCACGGTGACGGTCTGGCCGGCTTCGAGCCGGGACAGCGTGAGCACCTGCTTCCAGGCGTGGATCAGGTCGATGTCGCTGACGGCCATGGTCAATCCACCTTCGCGCCGAGGAACTCGCCCAGGGCCGCATAGAAGCCGGCCTCGTTGTCCCACGGGATCATGTGGCCGGCGTTCGGCACGCGCACATGCGCGGTCTGCGGCGCCAGGCCCTGCCACTCGGCCACGTCCTCGTCGCGCACCACGTCGCCGCGCTCGGCCGTCACCAGCAGCAGCGGGTGTTGGATATGCGGCAGGTCGGCATGGATGTCGTCGCGGCCGAAGTCCTCGAAGCTCTGGACGATGGCCGGCTCATGGCAGGTGTGCAGCCACTGGGCGCGCAGCTGGCGCTGCTCCTCGGTCCAGCTGGGGCAGAAGGCGCGCATCTCCTCGGCGTTCATGCCGCACGTGGCCTGGCGGATGGAATCCACATACCAGGGCAGGGCGGCCGGGTAGGCGCGGCGGCCCGGGCCGGAGACCGGCGGATCGACGATGACCAGGCGCGTGAGCCCCGCGGGCTGGCTGCGCGCGGCGCGCACGGCGATGCGCCCGCCCATCGAATGGCCGACCAGCGCATAGCGCGCGAGGCCCAGGGCCTGGGCCAGGGCTGTCACATCGGCCGCCTGGGCGTCGAGGCCATAGTCCAGGCCCGGGCCCGACGACGACAGGCCGCGGCCGCGCACATCGAGCACATAGGTGTCGAACTGGCGGCCCAGGTGCTCGGCGACGAAACCCCAGGTGACGGCCGGGCTGGTGATGCCGGGAACCAGGATGACGGCGTCACGCTGGGCGCGCGCGCCCTCGGCGCCGCCATAGCGCAGGTAGTGCTGGCGAATGCCATTGGCATGGACCTGGCCACCGTAGAGGTAAGTGCTGGAGGTGCTGCTCATGCGGGTGCTCCTCAGGCCTGGGCGGCGTTGGCCATGTTGCTGTGGGGATAGGCGCCCGACAGCAGTGCCCCGGCGCCCGGCACCACGGGCTCCAGGCCCAGGTGATCCAGCATGCGGCGCACCGTGCACACGGCCGTGGAGACGGTGGGGATGCCGGTCGCATCCTGGATGCGCTGGATGGCCGGCAGCGACGGCATCTGCACGCAGGCCGAGGCCACGATCACGTCGGCACCTTGGGTGTTCAGGCGCTTCACGTCGTCCAGCAGCTGCAGCGGGTCGCGCCGGCCCACCTCCAGGTTGTCGGGGATCTCGAAGCAGATGGAGTCGATGACCTCGATGCCCTCGTGCTCGATGTACTGCACCACCAGGTCGGTCAGCGGCCGCATGTAGGGCGCCATGATCGAGACGCGCTTGGCGCCCATGATCTTCAGGCCCTCCACCAGCGCGCCGGCCGAGGTCATCACCGGGGCCAGGCACTGGTTGGCGCGGGCCACCGCGGTCAGCTCCTGTTCGGTCTGGCGGTGGTAGCCCAGGCCCATGGCCATGATGGCCACCAGGCAGGCGGTGCTCATCACGTCGACCCGCGCGTCGGCGAGCTCGGCGGCGCAGCGCAGGCCTTCCTTGTTCATCGCGGCCAGCTCTTCCTTGGTGACCTTGTGCATGCGCATGCGGCTGGAGTGGAAGGTGAAGCGCTCGTTGGGGCGGATGCCCTCGCGGGCACGCAGCATGGCCGGGATCTCGGTCTCCATGGTGGTGTTGGAGCTGGGCACGATCTGGCCGATTCGGTAGGTGCGGGTCATGGAAGGCTTGCCTTTGCGGGTTTGATGAGGGTCAAATGAGTGTGTACGCTTAATTTTTGCAAAAAAACCAAGTCCTGGCAAATTTAAATTTTCTCGGGGTTTGTACCTAATTAGCGCAGAAAGCACGCCAAAAAATCCAGAAACTCATTTATTCTTCGACCCCGTGATGCACTTGGTTTGGATTGACGAAATAAAGTGTGTACACCTTAATTGTGGCTTGAAGTGCTTGGCATGAATCCCGCGGCGCCGAGGCGCAGGGACGGGCTGAAGCAACGGCCGTTCTGTCTGCCTCTCAACATTCCTGCAAGGAGAAAAAACCGTGTCCTCATCCCCCCGCATCGCCGTTGTCGGCGCCGGCCTCGGTGGCGCCGCCGCCGCCAAGCTGCTGCTCCAGGAAGGCTTCAACGTCCGCGTCTACGAACAAGCGCCGAACTTCTCGCGCCTGGGTGCCGGCATCCACGTAGGGCCGAACGTGATGAAGATCCTGCGCCGCATCGGCATCGAGGACGCGCTCAACGAACAGGGCTCGCACCCCGACTACTGGTACAGCCGCCATTGGCAGACCGGCGACGTGCTGGCCCAGATCCCGCTGGGCGACTACGCGGTCAAGGAATACGGCGCCAGCTACCTGACGGTGCACCGTGGCGATTTCCATGCGCTGCTGATCGAGGCCCTGCCCGACAGCGTGATGGCCTACGGCAAGCACCTGACCAAGGTCGAGGACCGCGGCCATGTGGTGGTGATGCACTTCGCCGACGGCACGACGGAGGAGGCCGACATCGTGATCGGCGCCGACGGCGTGAACTCGCGCATCCGCGAGGAGCTGCTCGGCCCCGAGCTGCCCAAGTACGCGGGCTACCTGGCGCACCGCGCCGTGTTCCCCACGCCCGAGGTCAAGGCCGGCATGCTGCCCTTCGACGCCTGCGTGAAGTGGTGGAGCGACGACCGCCACATGATGACCTACTTCGTCACCGGCAAGGCCGACGAGCTGTACTACGTGACCGGCGTGCCGGTCGAGCAGTGGAGCCTCGACGACCGCTGGCTGCCCAGCAGCAAGGACGAGATGCGCGAGGCCTTCTCTGGCTGGCACCCCACGGTGCAGGCCCTGATCGACGCGACGGTGGAGGTGACCAAGTGGTCGCTGCTGGAGCGCGATCCGCTGCCGCTGTGGAGCCGCGGCCGTCTGGTGCTGCTGGGCGACGCCTGCCATCCGATGAAGCCGCACATGGCCCAGGGCGCGGCCATGGCCATCGAGGATGGCGCCATGCTGGCACGCTGCCTCAAGGAGGTCGGCGCCAGCAACCATGAGCTGGCCTTCGCGCTCTACGAAGCCAACCGGGCCGAGCGCGCCAGCAAGGTGCAGCGCATCTCGCACGACAACACCTGGCTGCGCACGAACGAAGATCCGTCGTGGTGTTTTGGCTACGACGTGTTCAACGTGCCGCTGGTCGACGCCAAGGCCAAGGCCGCGGCCTGATACTCGCTGCCTGCGCCGGACAGGCAGGCCCAGCCCGGCCGTCCGGCCCCCAGAAGCCGACCACCCCAACCGCCGACCGACCGAAGCCTTCCACCATGGGAACACCCGCCAATCCAAGCAGCACTTCCAGCCCCTTGCACCTGCGGGTCAACGGCCGCGATTGTGAAGTGCCGGTGGCGCCAGAGACGGCGCTGCTGCATGTGCTGCGCAACGACCTGGAGCTCAACGGGCCCAAGTACGGCTGCGGCCTGGGCGAGTGCGGCGCCTGCACGGTGCTGATCGGCGGCGTGGCGGCGCGTTCCTGCGTGATCCCGGTGAGGGCGGCGGTGGGCCGCGAGGTGACCACGCTCGAGGGTTTGGGAACGCGCGCCCAGCCCGGCCCGACCCAGCAGGCCTTCATAGCCTGCCAGGCGGCGCAGTGCGGCTACTGCCTCAACGGCATGATCATGACCGTCGAGGCGCTGCTGCGCCGCAATGCCCATCCCTCCGAGCAGGAACTGCGCAACGAGCTGCAGCACAACCTGTGCCGCTGCGGCACGCATGTGGAAATCCTGCAGGCCGCCTTGCGCGCCGCCGAGCTGCGCATGCGCTGCCCGGGCCGCGGCGAGCCAGCCAAGCCCGCGAATGCGGACGGGGCCCCGGCATGAACCCGTCCACCCATCCTGCACTGCTGGCCGGCGCAGTGGCGTCGCTGCCGATGGACCGGCTGCACGGACTGGCGCTGCGCCCGGCCGCTGCCGGCTGGGACGGCCTGCGCTACCAGGGGGCTGCGCTGGCCGAGGCGAATCTGGCCGAGGTGCGTTCCATGGCCGGCGTGGTGGCCGCCGTGCAGCGCGACCAGTTCCTGGGCGTGGTGGCCGTGTCTCCCATCCATGCGCGCCAGGCCCTGGCATGCATGAACCCCGTCTGGCGCGATGCCGGACTGGAAAGATTTTCGCCGCGCGCCGACGAGGCCGACGCCAGCGCCGAGCGCTTCGTCTGGCGCCTGCCGCGGGCGGAGGCGCCGGCCGGTGCGCAGGCCACGGCCTGGTGCCTGAACGGCCAGGCGAGCTTCTGGCTGCCGCCTTGCACGCCCGAGGTGCAGCGCATGGTGGCGCGCGAAGTGGCCGCGCTGCTGCAGCTGTCCGAATCGGCGTTGCGCCTGGTGTGCTTGCCGGGGCCCGCGGCGCTGCATCCTCTCGATGTCATGGATGCCGCGGCCGATGCGGCCTTGCTGTCCCAGGCCGTGGGCCGGCCTGTCGGCGTGGCCTGCCGTTCCCATACTGCAGAGCCGGCCGGCGAACTGGTGCTCCGCGTTGCACCGCCGAACGCGGAGCCGGGCACGGTGTTGCAGCGCCCGGGCGGCGACGCGCGGACTGCGCTGGTCTCCGACACGCCCTGGGCCGTGCGGCCCAGCCTGGCGCGGCTGCTGAGCCAGCCCGAGCTGGCGCGCGCCGCCGCCCAGGCCAGCGTGTGCGGCGCGGGCACGGTGCAGGCCCGCAGGCAGGCCGGCGGCCTGCCCCAGGCAAGCGTCGACGATCTCAATGCAGCCCAGGTCTTCGCGAGCGAAAGCCTGTGGCACGAGCAGGCGCTTGCGGGGGGCCGGGAGCCGCTGGACTGGCGCCTGCAGCACCTGCCCGAAGGCCGGGGCCGCGAGCTGGCCCGCGAGGTGGCCGAAAGCGCATGTTGGCAGGACGAGCAGATGGACGACGGCAGGCTGCGCGGACGCGGCTTTGCCACGGCCCAGTTGCAGACGCTGGACGCCGATGGTGCCGACCGCATGGCCTGGAGTGCCTGGGTGGCCGAGGTGGCGGTCCATCCGCAGACCGGTGAGATCGAAGTCACGCGCGTCGTGGCCGGCCATGACAGCCAGGGCTTGCAGGCCGCCCAGGGCGCCAGCCTGCGCCCCGAGATCGTGCAGCAGGATCCGCAATTGCTGGCGGATGCCCGCCGGCTGCTGGGCGCGCCCGGTGCTTTCGACGATTGGCACAGCCCGGCCGAGCCGGCCGCGGCACTGCCCGCGCACCGTGACAGCTCCACCGAGCTGGCCCAGCCCCAGGCCGGTGGCCTGGTCCGGCACGGGCAACTGGGGCTCGATGGCGTCGTCACGCTGCCGGCCGCCGCGGCCATTGCGAACGCCATCCGCCAGGCGACAGGCGTGCGCCTGCGCGAGGTACCGTTTCAGCCCGAGCAATTGCGCCTGGCCCTGGCGGGCGACGCTGCTCAGCCTGCGCGCGGGCCGCTGCGCCGCGGCTGGGGCTGGCTGGCAGCCGCCGCTGCCGGCGTCGCGGGCATGGCCTCGTTGGCCTGGCCGCTCAAGCCCGCACTGCCACTGACCGATGGGCCCGACGTCTCGCTGTATTCGCCGCAGGCGCTGGAGCGCGGCCGCCTGATCGCCGCGGCGGGGGATTGCGTGGTGTGCCACACGGCGCCCGGCGGTGCCTCGAATGCGGGCGGCCTGGGCCTGGAGACGCCGTTCGGCACCATCTACTCGACCAACATCACACCCGATCCGGAGACCGGCATAGGCCGCTGGTCGTATGCGGCCTTCGAGCGCGCGATGCGCCGCGGCATCCACCAGGACGGGCGCCAGCTCTATCCCGCATTCCCGTACACGGCCTTTGCCAAGCTCAGCGATGGCGACCTGCAGGCGCTCTACGGTTACCTGATGTCGCAGCCCGCCGTGAAGGCCCAGGCACCCGAGACCCAACTGGCCTTTCCCTACAGCCTGCGCCCGGCCATGGCCGGCTGGAACCTGCTGTTCCACGATGCCACGCCGTTCAAGGCCGACCCGGCGCGCAGCGCCGAATGGAACCGCGGCGCCTACCTCGTCGAGGGCGCGGGCCACTGCGCGGCCTGCCATTCGCCGCGCAATGCCCTCGGGGCCGAGAAGGGCGGCATCCACTACCTGGGTGGCGGCGAGGCCGAGGGCTGGAGCGCACCCGCGCTCAACGCGCTGGCCGGCGGCAAGCTGCCCTGGGGCCGCGAGGAGCTGTACCAATACTTGCGCAGCGGCTTTTCGGCGCGCCACGGCGTGGCGGCGGGGCCGATGGCGCCGGTGATCCACGGCCTGGCCGAACTGCCCGAAAGCGATGTGCGCGCCATGGTCACCTACCTGATGGAACTGCCGGGCCAGGCGCCGCAGGCCATGCCGGTGCCCGCCGTGGCGCAAGCCCTGCCTGCGCCGGCCGAGGTCTTCGAGCGCCACGCCAACGGCGAGCGCATCTACCAGAACGCCTGCGCGGTCTGCCACGAGGCGGGCAGCGGCCCCACGCTGTTCGGCGTCAAGCCGCTGCTGGGGCTCAACACCAACCTGCATGCGGCAGCGCCCGACAACCTGGTCCAGGTGATCCTGAACGGCATCCAGACCCCGGCGAACGACGCGCTGGGCTACATGCCGGGATTCAGGGACAGCCTGGACGACAGGCAGATCGCCGACCTGCTCGGCTATCTGCGCAAACGATTTGCACCGGAGGAAAAAGCGTGGCCAGACGATACGACGACGATTGAGCGGCTGCGTGCGCAGGCCCACGGGGCACACGCACAGAAATAACCGGTTTCCGACCCACCACCCCCTGTCTGAATGCAGTGATCGGGCCATGTCCATGGCACCGAGGGGGGGCGGCTGCGTCGGTGATGGGGTGCAAGGCAAGGGCAGCGCGATGGCGCGCTGCAGGGCGATACGGCTTCAACCATTTTGAAATGACGAGAAAAGGAGACTCTGCATGTCATCAGCATTTATTTCCGTGGAAAAAGGCATCCAGACCGCGGGTGTCGGCAAATTCCAGTACCGGCTCTTCGTGATCTTCGGCCTGGTGTGGCTGGCCGATGCCATGCAGGTGCTGTCCATAGGCTTCAGCGCGCCATCGATCGCCAAGACCTTCGGCAAGACGGTGCCCGAGGCGCTGCAGACCGGCACCTTCTTCTTTATCGGCATGCTGATCGGCGCCTTTGTCTTCGGCCGCCTGGCCGACCGCATCGGCCGGCGGCCGGTGCTGATGATGGCCGTGGTCATCGATGCGTGCTGCGGCGTGGCGTCGGCCTTCGCCCCCGAGTTCGCCTGGCTGCTGTTCCTGCGCTTCCTGACCGGTATCGGCGTGGGCGGCACGCTGCCGGTGGACTACACGATGATGGCCGAGTTCCTGCCCAGCGACCGCCGCGGCCGCTGGCTGGTGCTGCTGGAGTCGTTCTGGGCCGTGGGCACCATCTTCCTGGCCATCCTGGCGCTGGTGGCCGTGTCCTGGGGCGACGACGCCTGGCGCGTGATCTTCTTCGTGACGGGCATTCCGGCGCTGATCGGCGTGGTGCTGCGCTTCTATATTCCCGAGTCGCCCATGTTCCTGAACCGCAACGGCAAGTCGGACCAGGCCCGCAAGGTGCTAGAGCGCGTCGCCAAGGTCAACGGCAACACGGCGCCGATTCCAGAACTGCAGCCCGAGAAGCAGGAGCGCAAGTCGGTCTTCGCGCTGTTCTCGGGCGAGCTGCGCCGCCGCAGCCTCGCGCTGTTCCTGGCCTGGGCGCTGATCTCCATCGCTTACTACGGCGTCTTCGTCTACCTGCCGGTCAAGCTCAGCAGCGAGGGCTTTGCCTTCATGCGCGGCCAGGTCTTCCTGGTGGTGCTGGCATTGGTGCAACTGCCGGGCTTCGCGCTGTCGGCCTATGGCGTCGAGCGCTGGGGCCGCAAGCCCACGCTGATCGGCTTCCTGCTGCTGAGCGCCGTGGGCTGCATGCTGTACAGCCTGGGTTCGTCGCCGGTCGTGGTCATCGGCTCGACGCTGCTGATGAGCTTCTCGCTGCTGGGCACCTGGGGTGCGCTGTATGCGTTCACCCCCGAGGTCTACCCGACCGACCTGCGCGCCAGCGGCATGGGCATGGCCGGCGCGGTGGCGCGCTTTGGCGGCCTGTTCGCACCGGCCATCATCGCGCCCATCATGGCCAGCCATTTCACGCTGGCCCTGGTCGTGCTGTCCAGCATGCTGGTGGCGGGGGCGGTGTCGATCTGGGCGGTGGATGTGGAGTCGCGCAACCGCGCACTCGACTGAGCGCTGGGCCCGGCGCGTCAGTCGGGCTCGTTGCCTTCCAGCATCTTGCGCAGCAGGAAGTCGAGCGCCAGGCGCTCGGCCGGATTGAGCCGGCCGTAGGTGCTCTCGGTGATCTGCTGGGCGAAGGGCTCCATCTCGTGCACCAGCTGGCGCCCGGCCGCGGTGAGGTCGATGACGACCTTGCGCCGGTCGCTGCTGTCGTGGTCTACGCGGATGAGTTCGCGCTGCTTGAGCCGGTCGACCACGCCGCGGATCGTGGCCTGGTCGATCACCGTGGCCTTGACGATGTCGGCCAGCGAACTGCCGCCATGGTCGCGCACCGAGCACAGGACGACGAACTGCGCCGCCGTGAGCTGCGAGTCGGGGATGTAGTGCTGGAAGAGGGCGGTATGCCGCTGGTAGACGCGCCGCAGCAGGTGGCCGATCTGGTCGGAGAAGTGATAGCCGGCTGGAGCGGTTGGCGGATGGGTCATTTGGTGCATGAGCTTAGCAAAGATCGGGGGCCCCGCTGCCCGGGCGAAGGCCCGCAGTGCAAGAGAATTTGACGTAGATACCCATTGCGCTTGAAATAGCGCAGAGACAGCGAGGCGAGGGCCGCCCTTTTTGGGCTGCACCTGGCCTCTCCACCACCCTAGCCAGCGAAGATCCTCAGCGATCCCATTCCATGCCAGCGAACCCTTCGGCGACCGATGCCAAGACCGAACCTGCATTTCACTATGCCCGCCAGGCCGAGGCCGTGGACTGGGCCATCGCGCAGCACGCCCACCGGCCGGGCGCGCTGATCGAGCTGCTGCACGCCGTGCAGCATGCGCTCGGCCATATCCCCGAGGCGGCCGTGCCGCGCATCGCCGATGCGCTCAACCTTTCGCGCGCCGAGGTGCACGGCGTGGTCTCGTACTACCCGCATTTCCGCTCGGCGCCGCCGGGCCGGCGCGTGGTGCAGATCTGCCGCGCCGAGGCCTGCCAGTCGCGCGGCGCCGATGCACTGGCGCAGCAGGCCGAGCAGCTGCTGGGCTGCGCGCAGCACGCCACGCGCGCCGACGGCAGCGTGACGCTGGAGCCGGTGTACTGCCTCGGCCTGTGCGCGCAGTCGCCCGCGCTGATGGTGGACGGGCACGACGTGCATGCGCACCTCACGCCGGCGCGGCTGGCCGAGCTGGCGCAGCAGTGGTTGCAGCCAGATTTTGAGCCAAAAACCGGTTTTGACGAGATGGGGAAAGCGCCAGCAGCTATCAAATCTGATAATAAAGATACTGCCGCCGGCATACGCCTCTATGTGCCGCGCGATGCGGCCGCGCTCGCCGCCGGGGCCGATGCGGTGGCCGAGGCGCTGGCGCGAGAATGCGCGGCACGCGGCCAGGCGGTAGAGATCGTGCGCAACGGCTCGCGCGGCCTGCTGTGGCTGGAGCCGCTGCTCGAGGTTGAGACGCCCGCTGGCCGCGTGGCCTACGGCCCGGTGGCGGCCGGCGATGTGCCGGGCCTGTTCGATGCCGGGCTGCTGCAGGGCCGGCCCCATGCGCTGTGCCATGGGCCGACCGAAGCGATCCCCTACCTGGCCCGCCAGGAGCGCCTGACCTTTGCGCGCGTGGGTATCACCGATCCGCTGAGCCTGGCGGACTACGAGGCCCATGGCGGCTGGCGGGGCCTGCGCCGTGCCGCCGCCATGGCGCCGGCCGACGTGGTGCAGCAGGTGACCGACTCGGGCCTGCGCGGGCGCGGCGGCGCGGCGTTTCCGGCCGGCATCAAGTGGCAGACCGTGGCCGCGGCGGCCGGACCGCAGAAGTACATCGCCTGCAATGCCGACGAGGGCGACTCGGGCACCTTCGCCGACCGGCTGCTGATGGAGGGCGATCCCTACTGCCTGATCGAGGGCATGGCGATCGCCGGCCTGGCCGTGGGCGCGACCCAGGGCTATGTCTATGTGCGCAGCGAGTACCCGCATGCCATCGCCACGCTGAACGCGGCGATCGCGCGCGCCGAGGCCGCCGGTTGGCTGGGCGGCGATGTGGCGGGCAGCGGCCGGGCCTTTCGGATGGAGGTGCGCCAGGGCGCGGGCAGCTATGTCTGCGGCGAGGAGACCGCCATGCTGGAAAGCATCGAGGGCAGGCGCGGCATCGTGCGCGCCAAGCCGCCGCTGCCGGCCATCGAAGGCCTGTTCGGCCGGCCCACAGTCATCAACAACGTGATCACGCTGGCCACGGTGCCCGTCATCCTGGCTCAGGGCGCCGCGTTCTACCAGGGCTTCGGGATGGGACGCTCGCGCGGCACGCTGCCTTTCCAGCTCGCCGGCAACATCGCGCGCGGCGGCCTGGTGGAAAAGGCCTTTGGCCTCAGCCTGCGCGCGCTGGTGGAGGAGTTCGGCGGCGGCACGGCCAGCGGCCGGCCCGCCAAGGCCATCCAGGTCGGCGGGCCGCTGGGCAGCTATGTGGCGCCGGCGGACTGGGATGCGCCGCTCGACTACGAAGGCTATGCGGCGCGCGGCGACGTGGTCGGCCACGGCGGCATCGTGGTGCACGACGACACGGCCGACATGGCGCGGCTGGCGCGCTACGCGATGGAGTTCTGCGCCGTCGAGTCCTGCGGCAAGTGCACGCCCTGCCGCATAGGCTCGACGCGCGGCGTCGAGGTCATCGACCGCATCTCCCGAGGAGGAGAGGGCCATGCCGCCCAGGTGGCGCTGCTCGAAAGCCTGTGCGACACCATGCAGCACGGCTCGATGTGCGCCATGGGCGGCATGACACCCTACCCGGTGCGCTCGGCGCTCCACCACTATCCGGCCGATTTCGGCCTGGCAACCGAACCCAAGGAGCAGCCATGCTCGACGCTCTGAAGGCCACCGACCTGGGCACGCCCGCGAGCCTTTCCGAGGCACGGATCACCTTGACCATCGACGGCCGCGAAGTCACCGTGCCCCAGGGCACCTCGCTGATGCGCGCGGCCCTGGAGGGCGGCATCGGCGTGCCCAAGCTCTGCGCCACCGACAGCCTGGAGCCTTTCGGCTCCTGCCGCCTGTGCCTGGTGCAGATCGAGGGCCGCAAGGGCTTTCCGGCCTCGTGCACCACGCCGGCCGAGGCCGGCATGCGGGTGCGCACCCAGAGCCCCGCGCTGCAGGAGCTGCGCAAGGGCGTGATGGAGCTGTACATCTCCGACCACCCGCTGGATTGCCTGACCTGCAGCGCCAACGGCGACTGCGAGCTGCAGGACATGGCCGGCGCGGTGGGCCTGCGCGAGGTGCGCTATGGCATGGACGGCGCCAACCACTTCCAGGGCGAGGCCAAGGCCGCGGTCGACACTTCCAACCCGTATTTCGACTACGACCCGAGCAAGTGCATCGTCTGCAACCGCTGCGTGCGCGCCTGCGAGGAGACCCAGGGCACGTTCGCGCTGACCATCACCGGCCGCGGCTTCGACTCGCGCGTCACCGCGGGCCAGGGCGGCAGCTTCATGGACAGCGACTGTGTGAGCTGCGGCGCCTGTGTGCAGGCCTGCCCCACGGCCACGCTGCAGGAAAAGACCGTGGTCGAACTGGGCCAGGCCGGGCACAGCGCCATCACCACCTGCGCCTATTGCGGCGTGGGCTGCGGCTTCAAGGCCGAGATGAAGGGCGAGCAGGTCGTGCGCATGGTGCCGTGGAAGGATGGCAAGGCCAACGAGGGCCACGCCTGCGTCAAGGGCCGCTTCGCCTGGGGCTACGCCACGCACAAGGACCGAATCACCAGGCCCATGGTGCGAGCGAAGATCACCGACCCCTGGCGCGAGGTGAGCTGGGACGAGGCCATTCGGCACGCGGCCAGCGAGTTCCGCCGCATCCAGGCCAAGCATGGCCGCGACGCCATCGGCGGCATCACCTCGTCGCGCTGCACCAACGAGGAGACCTATCTGGTGCAGAAGCTGATCCGCGCGGCCTTCGGCAACAACAACGTCGATACCTGCGCACGCGTCTGCCATTCGCCCACGGGCTACGGCCTGGGCCAGACCTACGGCACCTCGGCCGGCACGCAGACCTTCAAGTCCATAGAGCACACCGATGTGGTCATGGTCATCGGCGCCAACCCCACGGCAGCGCACCCGGTCTTCGGCTCGCGCATGAAGAAGCGCCTGCGGGCGGGCGCCAAGCTCATCGTGATCGACCCGCGCGAGATCGAGCTGGTCAAGTCGCCGCACATCCGCGCCGACTACCACCTGCAACTGCGGCCCGGTACCAATGTGGCCCTGATCACCGCGCTGGCGCATGTGATCGTCACCGAAGGTTGGCTGGCCGACGGCTACATCGCCGAGCGCTGCGATGCCAAGTCGTTCGAGCAGTGGAAGGCCTTTGCCGCGCGGCCCGAGCATTCGCCCGAGGCCACGGCCGCGATCACGGGCGTGGCGCCCGAACTCGTGCGCGGTGCGGCGCGGCTGTATGCGCTGGGCGCCGAGGACCATCCCGCAGGCCAGCCGGTCAATGCCGCCATCTACTACGGCCTGGGCGTGACCGAGCATGCGCAGGGGTCGACCATGGTCATGGGCATCGCCAACCTGGCCATGGCCACGGGCAATGTCGGCCGCGAAGGCGTGGGCGTGAACCCGTTGCGCGGCCAGAACAATGTGCAGGGTTCGTGCGACATGGGCTCCTTCCCGCACGAGCTGCCGGGCTACCGCCATATCTCGGACGCCACGGTGCGCGCCGAGTTCGAGGGCGCCTGGGGCGTGGAGCTCCATCCCGAGCCCGGGCTGCGCATCCCGAACATGTTCGACGCGGCGCTCGATGGCAGCTTTCTGGGCCTGTACTGCGAGGGCGAGGACATCGTGCAGTCCGACCCCAATACCCACCATGTGACGGCGGCGCTGTCGGCCATGGAATGCGTGGTGGTGCAGGACATCTTCCTCAACGAGACCGCCAAGTACGCCCATGTCTTCCTGCCCGGTTCCTCCTTCCTCGAGAAGGACGGCACCTTCACCAACGCCGAGCGCCGCATCTCGCGCGTGCGCAAGCTGATGCAGCCGCTGGGCGGCTACGCGGACTGGGAGGTGACGCAGATGCTGTCCAACGCGCTGGGCTATCCCATGCACTACACGCATCCCGAGCAGATCATGGCCGAGATCGCGGCGCTCACGCCCACGTTCGCCGGCGTCAGCTACGAGAAGATCGACCGGCTGGGCAGCGTGCAATGGCCCTGCCACGACGGCACGGAGGAGGGCGGCACGGCCATCATGCACCGCGAGCGCTTCGTGCGCGGCAAGGGCCGCTTCATCGTCACGCAGTACGTGGCCAGCGACGAGAAGGTTACGCCGCGCTTTCCGCTGCTGTTGACCACGGGGCGCATCCTGTCGCAGTACAACGTGGGCGCCCAGACGCGGCGCACCCCCAACAGCCTCTGGCACAGCGAGGACCGGCTCGAGATCCATCCGCACGATGCCGAGGACCGCGGCATCCGCGACGGCGACTGGGTCGGCATCGCGAGCCGCGCGGGCGAGACCGTGCTGCGAGCCACCGTCACCGAGCGCATCCAGCCGGGCGTGGTCTACACCACCTTCCACTTCCCGGAGTCGGGCGCCAACGTGATCACCACCGACAGCTCGGACTGGGCCACGAACTGCCCCGAGTACAAGGTCACGGCCGTGCAGGTGATGCCCGTCAGCCAGCCATCGGACTGGCAGCGCGAGCATGCGCGCCAGCACAGCCAGCAGCTCGAGCTGCTGCAGGCGGCAGCGGTGGGAGGCCGGTGATGGACAGCGGCAACCTGGTGCGCATGGCCAACCGCATCGGCGAGTTCTTCGAGGCCATGCCCGAGCGCGGCGAGGCCTTGCAGGGCATTGCCGAGCACATCCGCAAGTTCTGGGAGCCGCGCATGCGCGCCCAGCTGGCGCAGATCCTGGCCGATCCCGTCGCGGCCGAAGGGCTCAAGCCCATCGTGCGCGAGGCGCTGCAGCAGCACCCTCGCTAGCCGAAGCGCTTTTGCCGCGCCATCTCCTGGGCCAGCGCCACGAAGCCTGCTGCGGCTGGCGACAGGCGCTGCAGGTTGCGCACGGCCAGGCCGGTGATGCGGCGCTGGCGCGGCGAGAGGCTGCGGTAGACCATGCCGGCTGGCGGCTCCTCGGGCACGGCCAGGCGCGCCGCGATGGCGACCGCATGGCCTTGCGCCACAAAGCCCAGCATCGACGATATCTGCTCGAAATGGTAGATCGCATCGGGCTGGGCGCCGGCCTCGGCCAGGAAGCGGTCGATCTGCGTCCCCGAGCCGGCCGAGGTGCGGATGAAGGGCTCGCCCTGCAGGTCTGCTGCGGCGATGCTGCGCTGGCCCGCGAGCCGGTGCGCGGCGGGCAGCAGCGCCACCAGCTCGTCCTCGACCAGGGGCAGGGTCTCGAAGCGCTCGTCGGGCAGCACCACGAAGCCGACTTCCACGCGGCGCTCCAGCAGCCACCGGACCACTGTGTCGTCGTTGCGTTCGTCGACCTGCACCTGCACGGCGGGCTGGCGGCGGCGGTATTCGGCGATCAACAGCGGCAGCAGCCGCAGCGACGAAGTGGCGCCGAACGAGGCCACGTGCAGCGTGCCGCGGGCGATGCCGCGCTCGGCGTCGGCCTCCTGGCGCAGCGCCTCCTGCTGCTGCAGGATGTCGTTGGCGCGCTGCAGCAGCCGGGTGCCCGCGTCGGTCAGCGGCGAGTGGGTGCCTTCGCGCCGCACCAGCTGCACCTGCAGCTCGCCCTCGAGCGCGCGCAGCGCATGGCTGACGGCGCTCTGGGTGATGCCCAGCAGCGCCGCTGCGCGCGAAAAGCTGCCGGCCCGGGCCAGCGCCGCGAATACTTCGAGCTGGGTGAAGGTCATGGGGTCATGGGGTCTGGGTTATGAGCATTTGCTCATTTGTCTATGAATCGACATGAGCACATAGTACGCGCCATGCATTCTCACCGTTTCCTGGGCCCGCACCTGCGGCTGGTCGGCATGGCCCTGCTCTGGGGCGCCTCCTGGCCTGCGGGCCGCATCATTGCGCAGAGCCTGCCGCCGCTGGCCGCGGCCTGCCTGCGTTTTGCGCTGGCGGCCCTGGTGCTGCTGCCGTGGATGTACGGCACGGGCGGCATGGCGGGCCTGCGCAGCTGGAGCGCCAGGCGCTGGCTGGGCATGGCCGCCGCTGCGGCGACGGGGGTGTTCGGCTACTCGATCTTTTTTCTGCTCGGGCTGCAGCAGGTGCCGGCCGGCAAGGCGGCGCTGGTGATCACGCTCAACCCGGTGCTCACGCTGCTGCTGGCCGTGTGGCTGTTTGGCGAACGGCTGAACCGCACCATCGCGCTGGGCATGGCGCTCGCGGCCTGCGGTGCCGTGGTCGTGATCTCGCACGGCGAGCCGCTGCGCCTGCTCGAAGGCGCGGTGGGGGCGGGCGAACTGCTGATCCTGGGCTGCGTGGTCTGCTGGGTTGCCTACACGCTGGTCGGCCGCTGGGTGCTCACCGGCGTCGATGCGCTGTCGACCACGGCGGTGACCTCGGCGCTGGGGGCGCTGATGCTGCTGGCGGCCAGCCTGGCGTTCGAGGGCGCTGCCGGCCTGCGGGCCGCCGTGCATGGCTCGGCCGAGGCCTGGGCAGCGCTGGCCTTCCTGGCCTTTGGCGCCACGGCGCTGGCCTACGCCTGGTATTTCGACGGCGTGAAGGCGCTGGGCGCGGGCGCGGCCTCGGGCTATATCACGCTGGTGCCGGTGGTCGGCGTGGCGTGTTCGGCGCTGTGGCTGGGTGAGCGCATCGATGCCAGCATCGTCATTGGCGGCGGTATGGCCGTGGCGGGCACGGCACTGATGAACTGGGGCCGCAGGCCAGCCCCGCAGGCCCCGGCGGCGGGCCGCCGTTCACTGGGAGCCTAGGGAAACTCCGTGCATGCCCCTTCGGGAAATCCCAGGCCCCGTCGCTAGAATCACGGCGATCCGCATAGGCGACTGTTATCGCGGTTGGTGGTGAGCGGCGCCGGGCCTATCCCTGTCCGGGTTTCGCGCACCAAGTGGTTCACTCGGTGAGGGGTTTTGCATGGATATCTTGCTGCAACAGATCATCAACGGTCTGGTGTTGGGCAGCATGTACGCATTGATAGCCTTGGGCTACACAATGGTGTACGGCATCATTCAATTGATCAATTTCGCGCACGGCGAAGTGCTCATGGTCGGTGCACTGACCAGCTGGAGCATCATCGGCATGATGCAGACCGCCATGCCCGACATGCCGGGCTGGGTCATCCTGCTGATCGCCACGCTCATTGCGTGCGTGGTGGCGGCGGTGCTCAACTTCACCATCGAGAAGATCGCCTACCGGCCGCTGCGCAATAGCCCGCGGCTGGCGCCGCTGATCACCGCCATCGGCATGTCCATCCTGCTGCAGACGCTGGCGATGATCATCTGGAAGCCAAACTACAAGCCCTATCCCACGCTGCTGCCGTCCGAGCCCTTCGAGGTGGCCGGCGCGGTGATCACGCCCACGCAGGTGCTGATCCTGGCGGTGACGGCGATCACGCTGGCGGTGCTGATGTACCTGGTGAACTACACCCGCCTGGGCCGCGCGATGCGCGCGACCGCCGAGAACCCCCGCGTGGCGGCGCTGATGGGCATCAAGCCCGATTTCGTGATCTCGGCCACCTTCGTGATCGGCGCGGTGCTGGCCGCCATCGCCGGCGTGATGTGGGCTTCCAACTACGGCACGGCCCAGCACACCATGGGCTTCCTGCCCGGGCTGAAGGCCTTCATCGCCGCGGTGTTCGGCGGCATCGGCAACCTGGCCGGCGCGGTGGTGGGCGCGATGATCCTGGGCCTGGTGGAAGCCATCGGCGCGGGCTACATCGGCGCGCTCACCGGCGGCGTGCTGGGCAGCCAGTACGTCGACATCTTCTCGTTCATTGTGCTGATCATCGTGTTGACCCTGCGCCCCTCGGGCCTGCTGGGCGAGCGTGTGGCCGACCGGGCATAAGGAGACGCCATGAACAAGAAAGCACAATGGATCGTGGGCGCGGTGGCGCTGCTGGTGCTGCCGCTGGTGCTGCAGTCCTTCGGCAACGCCTGGGTGCGCATCGCCGATTTGACCCTGCTGTACGTGATGCTGGCCCTGGGCCTGAACATCGTCGTCGGCTTCGCCGGCCTGCTGGACCTGGGCTACGTGGCCTTCTACGCGGTGGGCGCCTACATGTTCGGCCTGATGGCATCGCCGCACCTGGCGGAAACCTTCGAGGGCTTCAAGGCCCTGTTCCCGAACGGCATGCACACCTCCATCTGGCTGGTGATACCGCTTGCGGCGCTGCTCGCGGCCTGCGCGGGGATTGTGCTGGGCATGCCGGTGCTCAAGCTGCGCGGCGACTACCTCGCCATCGTGACGCTGGGCTTCGGCGAGATCATCCGCATCTTCATGCTCAACCTGGACCAGCCGGTGAACATCACCAACGGCCCCAAGGGCCTGGGCCAGATCGATTCGATCAAGATATTCGGCCTGAACCTGGCCAAGCGGCTGGAGATAGGCAGCTACACCATCGAGTCGGTGTCGCTGTACTACTACCTGTTCCTGTCGCTGGTGGTGGTCAGCGTGTTCATCTGCTACCGCCTGCAGGATTCGCGCATCGGCCGCGCCTGGATGGCCATCCGCGAGGACGAGATCGCCGCCAAGGCCATGGGCATCAACACCCGCAACATGAAGCTGTTGGCCTTCGGTATGGGCGCCACCTTCGGCGGCGTGGCCGGCGTGATGTTCGGCGCCTTCCAGGGCTTCGTGTCGCCCGAGTCGTTCAGCCTGATGGAATCGATCATGATCATCGCCATGGTGGTGCTGGGCGGCCTGGGCCACATCCCCGGCGTGATCCTGGGTGCGGTGCTGCTGTCGGCGCTGCCCGAGGTGCTGCGCTACGTGGCCGGCCCGCTGCAGGCCATGACCGACGGGCGCCTCGACGCCTCCATCCTGCGCCAGCTGCTGATCGCGCTGGCGATGATCGTGGTGATGCTGCTGCGCCCGCGTGGCCTGTGGCCTGCTCCCGAGCATGGCAAGAGCGCCTTGCAGAAGAACTGAGGGAGCCGCAGCATGAACAATACGAACACCACCGCGCCGGTGCTGAAGGTCGCCGGCATTTCCAAGCGCTTCGGCGGCCTGCAGGCGCTGTCCGACGTGGCGCTGACCATCGAGCGCGGCCAGGTCTACGGCCTGATCGGTCCCAACGGCGCGGGCAAGACCACGTTCTTCAACGTGATCACCGGGCTGTACACGCCCGACTCCGGCAGCTTCGAGCTCGAAGGCCATCCCTACGAGCCCAAGGCCGTGCACCTGGTGGCGCGCTCGGGCATCGCGCGCACCTTCCAGAACATCCGGCTGTTCGCCGAGATGACGGCGCTCGAGAACGTGATGGTTGGGCGCCATGTGCGCACCAGCTCGGGCGTGCTCGGCGCCATCTTCCGCGGCCCGAAGTTCAAGGCCGAGGAGGCGGCGATCCGCGACCGTGCGCAGGAGCTGCTGGCCTACGTGGGCATCGAGCGCTTTGCGCAGTACAAGGCGCGCACGCTGTCGTATGGCGACCAGCGCCGCCTGGAGATCGCCCGGGCGCTGGCCACCGATCCCAAGCTGATCGCGCTGGACGAGCCCGCCGCCGGCATGAACGCGACCGAGAAGGTGCAGCTGCGCGAGCTGATCGACCGCATCCGCAACGACGGCCGCACCATCCTGCTGATCGAGCACGACGTGAAGCTGGTGATGGGCCTGTGCGACCGCGTGACGGTGCTCGACTACGGCAAGCGCCTGGCGGAGGGTACGCCCGCCGAAGTGCAGAAGAATGAAAAAGTGATCGAGGCCTACCTCGGAACCGGAGGACACTGAGCATGGCCGACCAATCGACCAACCAAGAGCGCCGGCAGGCGCTGCTGAAAGTACGCGGCCTGAAGGTGGCCTATGGCGGCATCCAGGCCGTCAAGGGCGTGGATCTGGACGTGTTCCAGGGCGAGCTGGTGTCGCTGATCGGCTCCAACGGCGCCGGCAAGACCACGACGATGAAGGCCGTCACCGGCACGCAGACCCTCAACGACGGCAGCATCGAGTACCTGGGCGAGAGCATCAAGGGCCGGGGCCCGTGGGACCTGGTGGCCAAGGGCCTGGTGATGGTGCCGGAAGGCCGCGGCGTCTTCACGCGCCAGACCATCACCGATAACCTGCTGCTGGGCGCCTACCTGCGCAACGACAAGGCCGGCATCCAGGCCGACATAGAGAAGATGTTCAACATCTTCCCGCGCCTGCGCGAGCGCAAGGACCAGCTGGCCGGCACCATGTCGGGCGGCGAGCAGCAGATGCTCGCCATGGCCCGCGCGCTGATGGCCCAGCCCAAGCTGCTGCTGCTGGACGAGCCCTCGATGGGCCTGTCGCCGATCATGGTGGACAAGATCTTCGAGGTGGTGCGCGATGTCTATGCCATGGGCGTGACGGTGGTGCTGGTGGAGCAGAACGCCAGCCGCGCGCTGGCCATCGCCGACCGTGGCTACGTGATGGAGTCGGGCGTCATCACCATGACCGGGCCAGGCCCGCAGCTGCTGAGCGACCCCAAGGTGCGCGCCGCCTACCTGGGCGAGTAGCGGCATCCCCACGGGGAAAAAGAGGGGAAAAGCGCTGGACAATGGCGCTTTTCTCGTTTGTGGAGCGCCATCGTGAGCTTTCTGAGCAACCTCCCCGTGTCGGTGCAGGCCATCGCCCTGCTGATCGCCAGCAATGTGTTCATGACCTTTGCCTGGTACGGGCACCTGAAGAACCTGTCGGCGTCGCCGTGGTACATCGCGGCGCTGGTGAGCTGGGGGATTGCCTTCTTCGAATACATGATGCAGGTGCCGGCCAACCGCATCGGCTTCACGCAGTTCAGCGTGGGCCAACTCAAGATCCTGCAGGAGGTCATCACGCTGTTGGTCTTCGTGCCGTTCTCGGTGTGGTTCATGGACCAGCCGCTGAAGTGGGACTACCTGTGGGCGGGCCTGTGCCTGCTGGGCGCGGTGTATTTCGTGTTCCGCAGTGCCTAGTATTTTGCGGGGGTTTCCCGCGGCGGCCTGGGGTGTTGTTGCCCGAAATATGACGGGTGGATGACAGCTCGCGTAGAATTTCGCCCGTCTGTGCCGCACAGTCCGACGGTTTTTCCGAGGGGCTGTGTGGCACATCCTTTATCCGCATTGAAACCAACAGGTGCATCATGCTCTTTGGCAAGCTCTTGCCACGCGAAGGCAACTTCTTCGAAATGTTCAACCAGCACGCGGATCGCATCGTCGAGGCGGCCCATGCGTTTTCGCAGCTCGTGGCCAACTATGGCGACGCGCATCTGCGGGAGAAGTACAACCAGGACGTCGACAACGCCGAGCGCGCGGCCGACCGGGTGACCACCGAGGTGAACCGTGCGCTGCACAAGACCTTCATCACGCCGATCGACCGCGAGCAGATCCATTCGCTGATCAACACCATGGATGACGTGGCCGACCTGATCCAGGACACGGCCGAGACCATGGCGCTGTACGACGTGCGCCACATGACCGACGAGATCACGCGCCTGACCGACCTGGCCGTCAAGTGCTGCGAGCGCCTGCGCGACGCGGTGAAGATGCTGTCGCGCATCGCCGAGCCGTCGGTGGCCGAGGCCGCCATCAAGACCTGCGAGGAGATCGACCGCCTCGAAGGCGACGCCGACCGCGTGCTGCGCAGCGCCATGAGCAAGCTGTTCCGCGAGGAGAACGATGTGCGCGAGCTGATCAAGCTCAAGGCGATCTACGAACTGCTCGAAACCATCACCGACAAGTGCGAGGACGTAGCCAACGACATCGAAGGCATCATCCTGGAAAACTCCTGAGTCCGGAACTTCGATGGAAACCATGCAAACTGCCCTGTGGGTGATCGTGGTGCTGGTGGCGCTGGCGATCGTGTTCGACTTCATGAACGGCTTTCATGATGCGGCGAACTCCATTGCCACCGTCGTCTCCACCGGCGTGCTCAAGCCCACGCAGGCCGTGGTGTTCGCGGCCTTCTTCAACTTCGTCGCGATCTTCGTGTTCCACCTCAGCGTGGCGGCCACCATCGGCAAGGGCATCGTCCAGCCGGGCATCGTCGACACGCACGTGGTCTTCGGCGCGCTGGTGGGCGCCATCACCTGGAACGTCATCACCTGGTACTACGGCATCCCGAGCAGCTCGTCGCACGCGCTGATCGGCGGCATCGTCGGCTCGGTGATCGCCAAGGCCGGCTCGGGTGCGCTGATCGCCAGCGGCATCTGGAAGACGGTGCTGTTCATCTTCGTGTCGCCGCTGCTGGGTTTCATCCTCGGCTCGCTGATGATGGTGGTGGTGGCCTGGATCTTCCGCCGCAAGAGCCCCGCCCGCATCGACAAGTGGTTCCGCCGGCTGCAGCTGCTCTCGGCCGGCGCCTACAGCCTGGGCCACGGCGGCAACGACGCGCAGAAGACCATTGGCATCATCTGGCTGCTGCTGCTGTCCACCGGCTACGCCTCGGCCAGCGACCCGAACCCGCCGACCTGGGCCATCGTGGCCTGCTACTCGGCCATCGCGCTGGGCACCATGTTCGGCGGCTGGCGCATCGTCAAGACCATGGGGCAGAAGATCACCAAGCTCAAGCCGGTCGGCGGCTTCTGCGCCGAGAGCGGCGGCGCGCTGACGCTGTTCATCGCCACCGCGCTGGGCGTGCCGGTGTCCACCACCCACACCATCACCGGCGCCATCGTCGGCGTGGGCTCCACGCAGCGCGCGAGCGCCGTGCGCTGGGGCGTGGCGGGCAACATCGTCTGGGCCTGGGTGCTGACCATTCCGGCCAGCGCCTTCGTTGCGGCATTCGCCTACTGGGTGAGCCTGCAGCTGTTCTGACCGGAGCGGCTGATTCAAAAAAGAGAGCTGCTGGCGCTTGTTCCGTAAGGATTTCAGATATGAAACTATCTGAATCCATTGCGGAGTAAGCGCTAGCAGCTCTTTTTTTTATTGCGGGTCTTGCGAGATCTTGCGCGCCTCTTCGATCTGGTACTCGAAGTAGTGCTGGAAGCTGTAGGCCAGGCTGGCCATCAGCACCGCCGTGCCCAGCATCAGTGCGGTGGCGATGCCGAAGACGGTGAACCAGTTGGTGCGGCCGGCCGGGTGTTCAGGCTCCAACGGCGGGTTGTGCCGGGCGTTCCACTTCTCCGGCGTTGACAGCCCGTACAGGATGGCGATCAGCGCGCCCACGGCGATGGTGAAGCCCAGCAGCGGGATCAGCATCCAGCTCATCTGGTCGTCCACGCCGTATTCCTTCAGCCGCTCGATGCCATACAGGCCCAGCGCCGTCGGGATCGGGAAGAGCCAGCCCCAGCTGTCGCGCAGCCCGTGCAGGTAGAAGCGGTGCAGGCCCAGCGGCCCGCCCACGAAGGCGAGCCAGGTCGCCACGGTCTTGTTCTTCGTCATGGCGGGGCTCAGGCAGCGGCGGGTGCGGTCGTGTCGCCGGCGCCCAGGGTCTTTTCCATCAGCACCACGTCGCGCCACTGGCCGAACTTCCAGCCCACCGACTTCATCGTGCCCACGTGCGCAAAGCCCAGCGCGGCGTGCAGGCCCACCGAGCCCTGGTTGGCCGAGTCGCCGATCACCGCGATCATCTTGCGCACGCCGCCGGCCTCGGCCTGCGCCAGCAGCGCCTGCAGCAGCAGCCGGCCCAGGCCCAGGCCCTGGGCATCGGCATCGACGTAGATCGAGTCCTCGGCCGAGAAGCGATAGGCCGGGCGCGGCTTGAACCAGTTGGCATAGGCAAAGCCCAGCACCTGCCCGTCCTGCTCGGCCACCAGGTAGGGCAAATCGCGCGCCAGCACGTCGCTGCGGCGCTGCGCCATGTCGGATTCGGAAGGGGGATCGGTCTCGAAACTGCCGGTGCCGTGCAGCACGTGGTGGGCGTAGATGCGGGTGATGTGGGGGATATCTGCTGCGGTACTGGCGCGAATGCTTGGCATGGTCGGTCGAAAATCGTATAATGCGTGGCTTTGCTGCGTGTCTCTGGCCGGGTGGCTAGTTGCGTGTCTCAAACGTGGCAGAAAACATCTCCACCCGAAGGATTCATTATGGTCGTAATTCGACTCTCCCGCGGCGGCGCCAAGGCCCGTCCTTTCTACAACATCGTCGTTGCTGACAAGCGCGTGCGCCGTGATGGCAGCTTCATCGAGCGCATCGGCTTCTACAACCCCACCGCTAAGGGCGGCGAAGAAACCCTGCGCCTCGCACAGGACCGCCTCGCCTACTGGAAGAGCGTGGGCGCCCAGACGTCCGACACGGTGGACCGCCTGGCCAAGCAAGCTGCCAAGCAGGCCGCTTAAGCCCCGGTAGATCGCTACCATCCCGAGCGGAGGCCGTTGGTCCTGGACTGACGGCTTTCGCTTTTTTTGCTTTCCAAATCATGCAACCCGCATCCACGCCCCTCACGCCCGCCGAACTGCCCGCCGACGCCATCGAGGTCGCCCGCATCCTGGATGCCTGGGGCGTCAAGGGCTGGTTCAAGGTGCTGACGCACAGCGCCGATCCGCAGGCGCTGTTCCAGGCCAAGCAGTGGTTCCTGCTGCCCTCGGAAAAGGGCGCGAAGCACTTCAGCGGCACCGTGGCGCTGGCCATGCGCCAATCGCGCTTCCATGGCGACACGGTGGTGGCATCGGCCGAAGGCATCGACGATCGCAACGCCGCCGAGAGCCTCAAGGGCGCGCGGGTGTTCGTGTCGCGCGCCGATTTTCCGAAGGCCGGCGACGACGAGTACTACTGGGTCGACCTGATGGGCCTGGCCGTGGTCAACCGCGAAGGCGTGGCGCTGGGCGTGGTGCGCGACCTGATGTCCACCGGCCCGCAGACCGTGCTGGTCATCGGCTACGAGGAAGAGGGCAAGGAGCGCGAGCGCATGATTCCCTTCGTCGCGGCCTTTGTGGACGATGTGTCGCTGCAGGACAAGCGCATCACCGTCGACTGGCAACCCGACTACTGACAACCCAGGTTCTGCATGCGCTTTGACGTCATCACGCTGTTCCCCGAGCTGTTCGAGCCCTTCCTGGCCAGCGGCGTGACGCGCCGCGCCTACCAGAGCGGCCAGGTGGCGGTGCACTGCTGGAATCCGCGCGACTTTGCCGAAGGCAACTACCGCCGCGTGGACGATCGCCCCTTCGGCGGCGGTCCCGGCATGGTGATGATGGCTGAGCCGCTGGCGCGCTGCCTGGCGGCGATCCGTGCAGACCGGGCTGAAACCCCGGACGCGCAGGCGCCGCTGGTGCTGTTTTCGCCCATCGGCGAAACCATCCGGCATGCCGTGGTGCAGCAGTGGTCGGACGGCGCCGGCGCCGTGCTGCTGTGCGGGCGCTACGAGGGCGTGGACCAGCGTTTCATCGACAAGCATGTCGATGCGCAGCTCAGCCTGGGCGACTTCGTGCTGTCCGGCGGCGAGATCGCGGCGATGGCGCTGCTCGACGCCATCGCCCGGCTGCAGCCCGGCGTGCTGCATGACGAAGGCAGCCACCAGCTCGACAGCTTCAACCCTGCGCTCGACGGCCTGCTCGACTGCCCGCACTACACCCGGCCCGAGGTGTGGGAGGGCGCGCCGGTGCCCGAGCCGCTGCTGTCCGGCCACCATGCGCGCATCGAGCGCTGGCGCCGCGACGAGCGCCTGCGCACCACGGCCGAGCACCGGCCCGAGCTGCTGCAGCAGGCACGCCAGGCGGGTGCGCTCGGCAAGCAGGACGAGCAGGTCTTGAAGCAATCCGGCAAGCTGCTATAATCCTCGGTTTACCGATCCTCTGCACGGCCGTTTTTCTCGATGGCGAGAGAAACAATACGCCGCCAGGCCCTTGTGGGCCACGCGGTCAGCCAACTCCATGGCGCGCGCAAGATCGTTGGATGTCAACATGAATCTGATCCAGATCCTCGAGCAGGAAGAAATCGCCCGCCTGAACAAGACCGTTCCCGATTTCGGCCCCGGCGACACCGTCGTGGTGAACGTGAACGTGGTCGAAGGCACCCGCAAGCGCGTGCAGGCCTACGAAGGCGTGGTGATCGCCAAGCGCAACCGTGGCCTGAACAGCGGCTTCACCGTGCGCAAGATCTCCAGCGGCGAAGGCGTGGAGCGTACGTTCCAGACCTACAGCCCGCTGATCGCCAGCATCGAAGTCAAGCGCCGCGGCGATGTGCGCCGTGCCAAGCTGTACTACCTGCGCGAGCGCAGCGGCAAGTCGGCCCGTATCAAGGAAAAGCTGCCGGCACGCAAGGCAGCCGTGGCTGTCGCTGCTGCGGAATAATCCACAGCCGCACGCTTCGTGCCCTGAAAGCCGCTACGCTCGCGTGTAGCGGCTTTTTTCATCGCCGTGCCCAGATGAGGACTCCTGAGTTGACGCCAGCACCAGACACCAGCATGCCGCGCCCGATGTCCAGCATTCCCGGCTTCGATCCGCGAAAGGTGCCGGTGGTCGGCGTGGACGCCCAACTGCCCGCCATCGATGCCGCGCAGCTGACCGCCGGCGCGCTGCGCCACCGCTTTGCGCTGGAGCACGCGCCCTGGCAGCCCGAGGTCAGCACCGAGGGCCGCTGGAGCACCCGCCCCGTCGCCAAGGCCGCCGTGCTGGTGGCGCTGGTGCAGCGCGAGGAGCTGTACCTGCTGCTGACCGAGCGCACGCACAACCTGTCGAACCACTCGGGCCAGATCGCCTTTCCCGGCGGCCGGCAGGACGAGAGCGACCGCGACGCCGCCGACGCCGCGCTGCGCGAGGCCTGGGAAGAGGTGGGCCTGGAGCGCTCGCAGGCCGAGGTCATCGGCAGCCTGCCGCAGTACGAGACCGGCTCGGGCTTCGACATCACGCCCGTGGTGGCGCTGGTGACGCCGCCGATGGAGCTGCGCCCCAATCCCGGCGAGGTGGCCGATGTGTTCGAGGTGCCGCTGTCGTTCCTGATGAACCCGGCCCACCACCAGTGGCAGCTGTTCCAGATGCAGGACATGCGCCGGCGCTGGCTGTCCATGCCCTATGCCGATCCGGCGACCGGCAAGGAGCGTTTCATATGGGGTGCCACGGCGGGCATGCTGCGCAACTTCTACCGCTTCCTGTCATTGCCCTTGCCTGGGTATGATGTGCGCCCATGAGTTTTTTCGCCACGCTGATCGCATTGCTGCTGGAGCAGGCCAGGCCGCTGGACCGGGGTAATCCGGTCTATGCCGCGGTGCGCGCCTGGGTGCAGTGGGTCAGCCGCAATCTCGATGCCGGACAGCGCCACCATGGCCGCCTTGCCTGGTGCGTGGCGGTGCTGCTGCCCACGGCGCTGGCGCTGGGCGTGGACTGGCTGCTGAGCTACCTGGTGGGCTGGCCGCTGGCCATGGTGTGGAACGTGGTGGTGCTGTATGTGACATTGGGCTTTCGCCAGTTCAGCCACCATTTCACCCGCATCCGCGACGCGCTGGAATCCGGCGACGAGGCCCAGGCGCGCCAGTACCTGGCCGACTGGCAGCAGGTGCAGGCCGATGACCTGCCGCGCAGCGAGATCGTGCGCCACGTCATCGAGTATTCGGTGCTGGCGGCGCACCGCCATGTGTTCGGCGTGCTCGCCTGCTATTCCATAGGCTCGGCGCTGGGCCTGGGTCCGGCGGGCGCGGTGTTCTACCGCATGGCCGAGTTCGTCGGCCGCGTGTTGGGCCCCGGCGGCCGCATGGCCGACGCCAGCGCCGCCATGCAGCGCGCGGCCAGCGCCGCCTGGTCGGCCATCGACTGGCTGCCGGCGCGGCTCACCGCGGTGAGCTTTGCGGCGGTGGGCAACTTCGAGCAGGCCATCGACAACTGGCGCTTCCAGACCCAGCTCTTCCCCAATGACGACGACGGCGTGATCCTCGCGGCCACCGCCGGCGCCATCGATATCCGCCTGGGCGGCGCCGCCCTGCGCGCGCGCAGCGCCGCGGCCGACGAGGCCGGCCCGCTGGACGGCGATGGCAGCACCACGCCGGGGCGCGACCCCGAGGTCGGCCACCTGCGCAGCGTGGTGGGACTGGTGTGGCGCTCGGTGGTGGTGTGGATGTTGCTGCTGGCGCTGCTCACGCTGGCACGCCTGCTGGGCTAACGCCCCGCATCTGGGCACGTTCCCCTCAAAACAAAGCGCCCCATCCCTGCTGCAGGGATGGGGCGCTTTGCCGTTGGACGGGCGTCAGCCCTGCGACTTGCGGCCCTTGCGCCGGATGCTCCAGGCGGCGCCGATCAGCGTGGCGCCCAGCAATGCCAGGCCGGCTGGGTTCGTCGTGGGCACCTTGCGCGGCTCGCCGTTGCGCACCAGCACCGGATCGGTATCGCTGGCGCTGTTGTTGCCGGGGTTGGTGTCGTGCACGGCGGCAGGAATGACCAGGGTGGCCGTGTTGGTCACCGAGCCCGTGAGGTCCGCGGCCACTGCGGCGGTGATGGTGTAGGTCAGCGCGCCGCCGGCGGGCAGCGAAATCAGCTCCGACAGGTTGCCGCTGCCGCTGGCCGCCGGGCAGGTGGCGCCGCCGGCGGCGGTGCAGGTCCAGCTGCCGTAGGTGATGCCGGCCGGCGGCGTGTTGCTCAGGGTCACGCCGGCGATATCCGTGTCGCCGTGGTTGGTGGCGACGACCACGTAGGTGGTGCTGCCGCCTTGCTGCACGCCATTGGCGTTGTTGGTGATGCTCACGCCCACGTCGCCCTCGCCGATCACCGACACCGTGGCCTGGGCCGGGCCGGTGTTGCTCAGGCCGGTCGACGACACCATGCCGCCGGCCGGGATGCGGTTGGTCAGGTTGCCGTAGGCCGTGCCCACCACATCGACCGCGATCGCGCAGGTGGCGCCTGCGGGCGCAGTGGCTCCTGCGCCGGCCACCTCCACGGTGGTGGCGCCTGCCGCGGCCTTCAGGTCGGCCGCTGCGATGGTGCAGCTGCCGGAGACGGCCAGGTTGGGCGGGTCTGCCACCGCCATGCCGAAGGGCAGGTTGTCCACCAGCTTGATCCCCGTCTGCGTGGGAGCGCCCTCGGTGTTGCTGATGATCAGCTTCAGCGTGGTCTTGTCGCCCAGGCGGTCCAGGGTCGTCTTGCTGAACTCCTTGCTCAGCTGCAGCGAGGCGCTCGATGCGGTGAGCGAGGCCGAGGCGCCGTTGTTGCTGGCAACCTTTTCGGCGGTGGTGATGGAGCGGGCCGGCAGGCTGTTGGTGATGGTGCCGTTGGCGCCGGCGGGCGCGCCCACTTCGACGACGATGGTGCAACTGCTGGCCGTGTTCTGGCCGGCCGGCGGGACCGGGATCGTGCCGCCGGTCAGCGAGAGCTGGCCCGGCGTCGCCCAGTCGAGCGTGCCGCCGCAGCTGTTGCTCACCAGGCTCTTGGCCTCCAGCACGAACGGGGTGCCGGGGAAGGTGTCGGTGAACGAGACATTCGTCAGCTCGGTGGCGCCCGCGGCGCGGTTCAGCGTGATGGTCATGGTCGACGTGGTCTGCCCGGACGAGATCGTGGTGGGGCTGAAGGACTTGCCTGCCGTGAGCGCCGCGCTCGCGCTGACTTCCGCCCATTGGATGTTCGGCCAGACGCCGCCGCCCGCGATGACCAGGTTGGCATCGCCCTGGCCGGAGGTGCCGCCGATGCGGTTGCGGTGCAGGCCCACCGTGGCGTCGCCGCCGATCCTGATCGGCACCGAGACGGTGCACGAGCCGCTGGCAGGAATCGCGCCGCCGGCGATGTCGATGCGGCTGCCGCCCACGGGCGCATTGACGGTGCTGCCGCAGGTGTTGCCGGCCGGTCCGCCCACGCTGAACGAGGTGCCCATCAGGCCGAGGTCATCGGTGATCGAGGTGATCGCTGCAGGCGCTGCCGCGCTGTTGGACAGCGTCAGCACCATCTGGAGGGTGTTGGTTTGCCGGCCCGCGTTCGCGTCGGTCACGCTCTGCTGGCCATTGAAGGTCTTGACGACGCTGATGCCGGGGCCGGGTCCGCCCGGGTTGATGGTCACGCTGTCTCCCACCACCGCCACGCCGACGGAGCCGAACTGCAGCGGACTGGGGGCAAAGTTCGCCTGGTTGTTGGTGGCGGTGATGTAGTTGCCCGTCGTGTTGACCGGGGTGTACTGCACATCGATGGTGCAGTCGCTCACGCCGGCCACGGTGCCGCCGCTCAGGCTGACCGAGGTGTCGGTGAACGAGGCCGTGCCATTGCAGCTGTTGCCATTGATGGCCGTGGGCCGTATGCCCGCCGGCACGTTGTCGGTGAAAGTGACGTTGGCCAGCGGGGTGGCGTTGAAATTCTGGACCAGTAGCGTGAAACGGGCGGAGCCGCCGTTGGGCACCGGGTCTTCGACGAAGTTCTTCAGGATGCGCGCCCCGGTGGTGACGGTGGCCGAGCCGCTGAACGGCGCGATGTTGGTGGCGCCGTAGTCCGCCGTCACGCTGTTGGACGCGATGGTATTCGTCTGGCCGCCGCTGAAGAACACATTGGGGTCGGCGGGCGTGACGTTGAAGCTGAGCGTGCAGGCGCCCTGGGCGGTGATGGTGCCGCCTGCCAGGCTGGCGCTTGCCGCGCCGGGCGCGGCGGTCACCGTGCCGCCGCAGCTCGTGGTGGCGTTGGCCGGGTTGGCGACGACCAGCCGCGCGGGCAGGTTGTCCGTCAGCGCGGCATTCGTCAGCGGAACGTTGTTGGGATTCTTCAGCGTGATGCTGACGGTCGAGGTGCCGCCGCCGCGGATCGTTGTGGGGCTGAACGCCTTGCTGCCCGTGATCGGCGCCAGCGCGTTCACGCGCAGGGCCACGCTCGACGCGCTGGTGTTGCTGCCCTGCGACGAGGTGGCCGTTCCCGCCGCGATGTCGCTGACATAGGTGCCTGCGGACGGGGCGCTGACCTGGGCGGTGATCTCGCATTGCCCGTCGGGTGCGGCGGACAGGGTGCCATTGGTGAGCACCAGATCCGAGCCCGACATGGCGACGGTGCCGGGCGCGCAGGTGGTGGCGAGGTTGGTGACGTTCAGTCCCGCGAGGGGAATGGAAACGCCGGTTCCGGTCGCCGCCGCCGCATTCTGGTTGATCAGGTGCACGGTCAGCGTCGTGGGCTGGCCCACGATGACCGTCGACGGGCTGAAGCCGTGGTTGACGTCGATGGCGGCCTGGGCGGCAACGGACGTCAGTCCACCTGCCGCCAGGGCCCAGGTGGCGCGCATAGCGCTTCTCATGCGTGGTATGCGGCGCATACCGAGGAGGTGTTGGAGCAGCATATAGTTCTTTCCAGCGTAAAACTGTTAAAACTATAGATACTTTCAAATAGATATAGAAAATCTATTTGTCAACAATGAGCCGCGAGGAGCGCGGCTATCGGCGAAAATACGCCAAAGTTCGCTATTAACTAAGTAGCTATTGGCGCTTGCTGACAGGGCGTTACAGCCGAATTTCACCTTGAATTCTGCAGCTGGCCCATCCGTCCGGGCGGGCCAGCTGCATCCCGGCCCCTTGCCGGATCAGATCGTCTGCACGCTGGAGCGCACGGCCGGCGGCGCCAGCTCGCTGAACTGGCCGTTCCAGTAGGGGTAGTAGGGATAGGGCGGCATGACCGCGCTGGCATCGTCCAGCAGGCGCTGCTGCTCGGGGCTCAGGCTCCAGCCCAGCGCGCCCAGGTTCTGCTGCAGCTGGGCCTCGTCGCGGGCGCCGATCAACACGCTGGCCACGGTGGGGCGCTGCAGCAGCCAGTTGATGGCCACCTGTGCGATGGTCTTGCCGGTATCCTCCGCCACGGCCGCCAGCGCATCGACGACGCGAAACAGCCGCTCGTCCTCCACCGGCGGCGCGAACTGCGCGGTCTGGTGCAGCCGGCTTTGCTCGTGCAGGGGCTGGCCGCGGCGCAGCTTGCCGGTCAGCCGGCCCCAGCCCAGCGGGCTCCACACCAGGGTGCCCACGCCCTGGTCCTGGCCCAGGGGCATCAGCTCCCACTCGAAGTCGCGGCCGATCAGCGAGTAGTAGGCCTGGTTGGCCACATAGCGGCTCAGGCCCAGGCGGTCGGCAGCGCTCAGCGACTTCATCAGCTGCCAGCCCGAGAAGTTGGACACGCCGATGTAGCGCACCTTGCCCGAGCGGACCAGTTCGTCCAGCACCTGCAGCACCTGTTCCACCGGCGTGTGGGCGTCGAAGGCATGCAGCTGCAGCAGGTCGAGGTAGTCGGTCTTCAGGCGCTTCAGCGCCGCCTCCACACCCGCGACCAGGTGCTGGCGGGAACTGCCCAGATCGTTTGGCCCCGGGCCGGTGCGCAGCCCGATCTTGGTGGAGATCAGGGCCTGGTGGCGGCGGCCGGCCAGCGCTTCGCCCAGGACGGCTTCGGAGGCGCCGTCGGAATAGACATCGGCGCTGTCGAACAGGTTGACGCCGGCATCGAGGCAGATGTCGATCATGCGCCGGGCGTGCGGCACGCCGCTTTGCCCCCAGGCGCTGAACAAGGGGCCCTGGCCGCCGAACGTGCCGGTGCCGAATCCCAGGGCCGGCACCTTCAGGCCGGAGCTTCCCAGATAGCGGTATTCCATGGTGTTTTCTTTCAATGGGTTGATGGTTGGATGGCAGGGGCGATGCCGCGGCCCGACGCCAGCGCAGTGCCACCGCGCTGGCCAAGCAGGGCCAGCGCCAGCCCCAGTGCCGACAGGGCGGCCGCGCCCCAGCCCAGCCAGAGCAGGCCGAGCCCGCCGGCGATGATCGCGCCGCCCACCCAGGCGCCGAGGGCATTGCCCAGGTTGAAGGCGGCGATGTTCAGGCTGGAGGCCAGGCTCGCTCCCTGCGGGCCGGCGTCGTCCAGCACGCGCATCTGCATGGGGGCCACGGTGGCGAACGCCACCACGCCGAGGACGACGACATAGGCCATGGCCGGCACCGCCTGGCCGAAGGCCCAGCGGCCCAGGGCCAGCGTGACCGCCAGCGCCGCCAGCGAGGCGACCAGCGCACGCGCCACGCCGCGGCGGTCGGCCAGCTTGCCGCCCAGCAGGTTGCCGGCGGCGAGCCCGGCGCCGAACAGCAGCAGGGTGATGGCGATCAGGCCGCTGTCCATGCGGGTCACCTGGCTGAGCAGGGGCTCGATATAGGTGTAGAGCGCAAACACGCCGGCAAAGCCGAACACGGTGATGGCCAGGCCCAGCCACAGCTGCGGCCGGCGCAGCACGGCCAGCTCCTCGCCCAGCGGCGCGGCTGCTGGCTGGGGCAGATGGCGCGGCACGAAGACGGCCAGCACGGCCAGCGCGAGCACGCCCACCACGGCCACCGCCGCAAAGGCCATGCGCCAACCCCATTGCTGGCCCACCCAGGCACCGGCCGGCACGCCGAGCAGGGTGGCCAGCGTGAGGCCCGAGAACATCAGCGCGATGGCCGACGCCTTCTTGTCGGGCGCCACCAGGCTGGTCGCCACCACGGCGCCCACGCCGAAGAAGGTGCCGTGGGTGAGGGAAGTGAGCACCCGCGCCGCCAGCAGCCAGCCATAGTCCGGGGCCAGCGCGGCGGCGGCATTGCCGGCGATGAAGATCAGCATCAGACCCATCAGCAGCAGCTTGCGCGGCCAGCGGCGGGTGGCCAGCGTGAGCACCGGCGCGCCCACGGCCACGCCGATCGCGTAGCCCGAGATCAGGGTGCCGGCCGTGGGGATGGAAATGTCCAGGCTTTGGCTGACCTGGGTCAGCAGGCCCATGATGATGAATTCGGTGGTGCCGATGCCGAAGGCGCCGGCAGCCAGGGCCCAGAGGGACGCAGGCATGGGGGAAATCCTTTCTTGTGGATGAGGCATGGATTGTGGAACGCAGGTATTTACCTGTGTAGATGGAACAGTGGAAAGATATTTGTGCCCACAAGGAACAAATAAACGCAGACAATCTACCCTTCCAGCGTGTTGCCCAGGCCTGCCATGAACTCCCACCCACGCGCCGCCGCGGCGGCCCCGTCTCCCGTCGAAGTCAACCGTTCCGGCGAGCTGGAGGTATTCGTGCTGGTGGCCGAGCGCGGCAGCTTCTCGGCGGCGGCGCGGGTGCTGGGCGTATCGCCGTCGGCGGTGAGCAAGATCGTCGCGCGGCTGGAGGCGCGGCTGAATGTGCAGCTGCTGCTGCGCAGCACGCGGCGCCTGCAGCTCACGCCCGAGGGCAGCCAGTTTCTGGACAGCGGCAAGCGGGCGCTGGCCGAGCTGAACGACGCGGAGGCGGCCGCGGCCGCGCGCAGCCAGCCGCGCGGCGTGGTGCGCATCAACGCCAGCTCGTCCACCGGCCAGCTGCTGCTGGTGCCGCTGGTGTCCCGGTTGATGGAGGCGCACCCCGGGCTGCGGCTGGACCTGAGCTTCACCGACCAGGTGGTGGACCTGATCGAGGCGCGGGCGGACATTGCGATCCGATGGGGCGAGCTGCCGCCGTCGGACATGGTGGCCCACCTGCTGGGCCGCACGCGCCAGGTGATCGTGGGCTCGCCCGACTACCTGCACCGGCGCGGCTGCCCCCAGCACCCGGACGAGCTGCGCCACCATGTGCGCATCGGCTGGAACTACCAGCGCGCGGTGCCGAACTGGCCCTTCTGCGTGGACGGGCGCAAGGTCGATGTGGACATAGGCGATCTGGTCCGCGTGAACGACGGCGACGTGATGCGCAACCTGGCCATGCAGGGCGCGGGGCTGGCGCGGCTATCGCTCTACCACGCCTGGCCCGACCTGGCCGCGGGCCGGCTGGCGGTGGTGCTGGAGGACTTCAACACCGGCGTGCTCGAGCCCATCCATGCCATCTACCTCGGCAAGCCCGAACGCCTTCCGGCGCGCACGCGGGCCGTGCTGGACTTCCTGAAAGCCGAGGTCGACCTGCGCCACGCCGAGGTGTCGCCGCCGGAGTTCAGTAGCGCTGCTGGCTGAGTTCGGCAAACAGATCGCTATAGATAGAGTAGCGGTTCGCGCTGATGGGTAGGGCGTCGTGGCCGTTTTTGATCGTATCGATCACGCCGCAGCCCGGCTCGTGCAGGTGGGTGCAGTTGTAGAACTTGCAGTCCTTGGCATGGGCGCCAATGTCCGGCATGCAGGCGGCCAGCTGCGTGGGTTCAATATGGTAGAGGCCGAATTCCTGAAAGCCGGGCGAATCGATGAGGGCCGTGGTGCGCGCCTCATCCACCCAGTACAAGGTGGTGCTGGTGGTCGTGTGCTTGCCGGTGTTCAGCGCCTGCGAGATCTCGTTGGTGGCCACGTTGGCGCCGGGGATCAGCAGGTTGATCAAGGTGCTTTTGCCCACGCCGGACGGGCCGAGCACCAGGGTGGTCTTGCCTTCGAGCAGGCCGTAGATGGCGTCGCGGTCTTCTTCATCCGCACCCTCCAGCGCAAACGGCAGCACCGTGTAGTGCGGTGGGTCGTCCTCGGCATCGCGCATGGTGCGATACGGTTCCAGCCGCTCCCAGGCGCGCAGAAAGGGCTCGCGCAGATCCATCTTGTTGAGCGCGATGATGGGCCTGATGTGCGCGGCCTCGGCAGCGATCAAGGCGCGCGCCAGCTGCATCTCGCTGAACACCGGCTCGGCGGCGATCAGGATCAGCAATTGATCGAGGTTGGCGGCGAAGGTCTTGGTGCGGATGTCGTCCTGGCGGTAGAACAGGCTGCGGCGCTCCTGCACCTTCTCGATGGTGCCCTCGTCGCCCTGGCCGGGCGGTGGCGGCTGCCACAGCACCTGGTCGCCGACCACGGCCTGGCTCTTCTTGCCGCGCGGATGGCAGATGCGGCGCACGCCGTCGGGCGTCTCGACCACGCAGTGGCGGCCGTGGCTGGCGACGACCAGGCCGGTGAGCGCCGTGGCGGCGCTGGCGGCGGATGTGCGGGAAGAGCGCTTCATGCGGCCGCCTGCGCTTGCAAATGTTGCAGGTGGGCCATGCGCTCGACGGCCGGCGGGTGCGAGTAGTAGTAGCGCACGTACAGCGGATCGGGCGTCAGCGTCGAGGCGTTGTCCTCGTACAGCTTGAGTAGCGCCGTATGCAGGTGCCGCGCATCGGTCTGGCGCGCGGCGTAGGCATCGGCCTCGAACTCGTGGCGGCGCGACCAGCCCGACACCAGCGGCGACACGAATCCGCTGAACACCGGCACCGCCAGCATGAACAGCAGCAGCGCCAGCGCATCGTTGGGCGCCGAACCCGGCACGCCCGCGATGTTGAAGTTGGGCGTGACTCCCAGGCCGGTGTAGAACCAGCCCTGGCGCGACAGCCAGCCCAGCAGCGCAAAGCCGGCCAGCGTCAGCACGAACATGCCGGCCATGCGCTTGGCGATGTGCTTGTGCTTGAAATGCCCCAGCTCGTGCGCCAGCACGGCATCGACCTCGTCGGCATCGAGCTTTTGCAGCAGGGTGTCGAAGAACACCACGCGCTTGGCGGCGCCGAAGCCGGTGAAGTAGGCGTTCGCATGCGCGCTGCGGCGGCTGCCGTCCATCACGAACAGGCCCTTGGCCGAGAAGCCGCAGCGCTGCATCAGCGCCTGCACGCGGCCCTTGAGCGCCTCGTCGGCCAGCGGCTCGAACTTGTTGAACAGTGGCGCGATGAAGGTCGGGTAGACCACCATCAGCAGCAGGTTGAAGCCCATCCACACCGCCCAGGCCCACAGCCACCACCAGCGGCCCGCGGCGCCCATCAGCCACAGGATCAGCGCCAGGATCGGCAGGCCGATCACCGCGCCCATCAGCGTGCCCTTGAGCAGGTCGGCCAGCCACAGGCCGGGCGTCATCTTGTTGAAGCCGAAGCGCTGCTCGATCACGAAGGTCTGCCACCAGCCGGCGGGCAGGTCGATCAGGCCGCCGATCAGCACGAAGGCGGCGACCAGCGCCAGCTGCTGCCACAGGCCACCGCCCAGCCACGACAGCAGCGCGGCGTTCAGCGCATCCAGCCCGCCCAGCAGCGTCCAGCCCAGCAGCACGGCCACGCCCAGGGCCAGCTCCAGCATGCCGAAGCGCGCCTTGGCCACGGTATAGGCCGCGGCTTTCTGGTGCGCGGCCAGGCTGATGCGCTCGGCAAAGCCGGCGGGCACGGCGTCGCGGTGCCGCGCCACATGGCGGATCTGGCGGCTGGCCAGCCAGAGCTTGAGCAGGGTGCCGGCGCACAGTGCCACGGCAAATGCCAGGGTGAACAGGAGGGAGGCGGTCAAGAGCGGATGCAGCGTGGGTTGCAAAGCAGGCAAGTGTAGGGGATCAGTGACAATACCGGCCATGGTTATTCCGAACATCCCTGAAGCGGCCGCACCGGCCGAGGCTCCCGCGCTGGCCAAGTCCGACCTGAACCTGATCTGGCTCGACTGCGAGATGACCGGGCTCGATCCCGAGGCGCACCGCATCATCGAGATCGCCGTCGTCGTCACTAGCCCCGACCTGGCCGTGCGCGTGGAAGGGCCGGTCATCGCCATCCACCAGAGTGAGGAGGAGCTGGCCAAGATGGATGCCTGGAACCGCGGCACGCATGGCCGAAGCGGCCTCACCGAGCGCGTGCGCGCCTCCACCATCGACGAAGCCGCGGCGCAGAAGGCGGTGCTGCAGTTCCTGCGGCACTATGCGCCCAAGGGCAAGGTACCCATGTGCGGCAACAGCATCGGCCAGGACCGGCGCTTTCTCGTCAAGTACATGCCGCAGCTCGAAGCCTTCTTCCACTACCGCAACATCGACGTCAGCACGCTGAAGGAACTGGCCCGCCGCTGGCGCCCCGAGCTGGTGACCGCCTTCAAGAAGGCCCAGAAGCACACCGCGCTGGCCGATGTGCATGAATCCATCGATGAGCTGGCTTACTACCGGGGTGGGTTTTTGCGGGTCGGGGCCGAGGCCGGCCAAGCGGCATAAACCGAACCCATTTGGGGAAAACCCGGGTTTGTGCGATAATTGCGGGCTACCCGCCAATGCCTATGGATTCTGTGGCGGGTAACACGCACATCTCCCTTCATTCATCGGGCTCCCAGCAAGGCGCAAGCCTCGGCTAGACAGAACAGCCCACCTGCTTCTTTGACAAGCCGGTTCCGTTTGATGGTTGATGTATTTGAAACCATCCGGATCGGTGCCATGTTCAGGCCTTGCGCCTGCGCGTGCGCTGTCCCTTTGCTTTTCGAGCTCAATGATGACGCATGATTTTTCCGTGCAGGGCGATGCCGCGCCTGCAGAACGTTCCATTTCCGTGGATTCCGACAACACCAGCGCGCTGGACCGTGTAGTGGCCCAGGCCGCCCTGGCTGACGACGGCGCCGAAGCCGTTGTCGCCGCAGAGGCCGATGCGGCCGATGTGGTCGAAGTGCCGAACGGCTTTGTGGAGCTGGGTCTCGCGCCCGAGCTGCTGCAGGCCGTGCAGGAACTCGGCTACACCCAGCCTACCGCCGTGCAAGAGCAGACCATCCCGTTTGCGCTGCAGGGCGATGCCGGCAGCCACATCGACCTGATGGTCTCCAGCCAGACCGGCAGCGGCAAGACCGCGGCCTTCCTGCTGCCCGTGCTGCACACGCTGCTCCAGCAGCAGGCCGAGGCCCAGGCGGCCGAGCGCGCCGAATACGAGCGCCTGTGCGCCGAAGCCGCCGCCAACGGCGAGCCGGCTCCCAAGCGCCCCAAGCGCAAGAACCCCATGAGCCCGCGCAGCTTCAAGGCCGCGCAGCCGGGCGCGCTGGTGCTGTGCCCCACGCGCGAGCTGGCCCAGCAGGTGGCGCACGACGCGATCGAGCTGGTGCGCCACTGCAAGGGCCTGCGCATCGCCAACGTGGTCGGCGGCATTCCCTACCAGCTGCAGATCGCCAAGCTGCAGAACGCCAACCTGGTCGTGGCCACGCCCGGCCGCCTGCTGGACCTGCAGCGCTCGCTGCAGATCAAGCTCGACCAGGTGCAGTTCCTGGTGGTCGACGAGGCCGACCGCATGCTCGACCTGGGCTTCTCCGACGACCTGGCCGAGGTCAACCAGCTCACCATCGCCCGCCGCCAGACCATGATGTTCAGCGCCACGTTCGCGCCGCGCATCCAGCAGCTGGCCATGCGCGTGATGCACGACAACGGCGCCAGCGTGAAGAAGATCCAGATCGCCACGCCGCAGGAAAAGCACGCCAACATCGAGCAGAAGCTCTTCTGGGCCGACAACTCGGACCACAAGCGCCGCCTGCTCGACCACTGGCTGCGCGACACCACGATCAACCAGGCCATCGTCTTCGCCAGCACCCAGATCGAGTGCGACGGCCTGGCAGGCGACCTGCAGCAGGCGGGCTTCTCTGCCGTGGCACTGCACGGCGCGCTGAGCCAGGGCCTGCGCAACCGCCGCCTGATGGCGCTGCGCAACGGCCAGGTGCAGATCCTGGTGGCCACCGACGTGGCGGCACGCGGCATCGACGTGCCCACCATCACCCACGTCTTCAACTACGGCCTGCCGATGAAGGCCGAGGACTACACCCACCGCATCGGCCGTACCGGCCGTGCGGGCCGCGCCGGCCTGGCAGTCACCTTTGCCGAGTTCCGCGATCGCCGCCGCATCTTCGACATCGAGGCCTACACGCGCCAGCAGTTCACGGCGGATGTGGTGCCGGGCCTGGAGCCCACGCAGCGTTTCCCCAGCGGCCGCAATGAAGGCCCGCGTGGCGGTGGCCGTGGTGACCGTGGCCGTCCGGCAGGGCGCGGCGGTTTCGGCGGTGACCGTGGCGGCTTCGGCGGCGACCGCGGCGGACGCAATGAGCGTGGTGGCGATCGTGGCTTTGGCCCGCGCCGCGACCAGGATGGCTACGGCCGCAAGCCGGGCTTCGGCGATGCGGGTGCAGGCCGCCGTGACGGCCGCTTCGAGGGCCGGCCCGAAGGCCGCTTCGAAGACCGCCGCCCCGCAGGTGGCGATGCCCGCTTCGAGCGCCGCGACCAGCCGGCCGAGCGCCGTTTCGGTGGCGGTGGCGGCGAGCGCAGCTTCGAGCGCAATGACCGCTTTGGCGGCGACCGCCGTGGCGACTCGCGCGGCGGCTTCCAGGGCGACAGCCGTGGCGGTGATCGCGGCGGCAATCGCGCTGGGCCGGGCGCGCCGCGCCGTGCAGCTCCCGCTGGCGGCAGCCGGCCCTACGTGCCCGCGGGTGGCCGGGGCCGCGGCGAGAATCGCTAAGCGATAACTCCTAAAAAAATAGCTGCCAGCGCTTGATACATAAGCGCTGGCAGCTTTTTTATGGGTAATCGATGCTAGAGAGGGCGGCGAAGCGCCGCTCAAGGATGCTTAGCTGGTTGCGTGCCGGCCGATGTCCGGCCAGCGGTGGTGAAAATACACCCAGCTCAGCAGGCCGGTCAGCATCATCGCCACCGAGCTGATGGCGAGCAGCACGGTCGAGTCCATCACCATCGGCGCGACCACGCCGGCCACCAGGCCGTTGGCCGCCGACGACACCACCGCCTGCAGTGACGAGGCCAGGCCGCGGCGCTCGGGGTGCAGGTCCAGCACCATCAGCGTGACCACCGGCGTCATCAGCGCCCAGCCGAACGAGTAGATGCCCAGCGGGAACAGCGCCCAGGACGGGTGCGGCTTGAAGACGATGTTCAGCGCCAGGTAGACGATGGACACCACGAACATGATCAGGAAGCCGTGGCGCACCTGGCGCTTTGGCGGAATCCGGCCGGCCAGCCGGCCGCTGACCCAGGCGCCGACCATGATGCCGCCGATCGTGCAGCAGAAGAACCAGAAGAACTGCGTGGGCTGCATGCCCATGTGCGTGCCCAGGAAGGTGGGCGCCGACAGGATGTAGACGAACATGCCGTTGAACGGGATGCCGCTGGCCACGGCCAGCAGCAAGAAGCGCGGGCTGCTGCACAGCTCCCAGTAGCCATGCATCAGGTTCTTCAGATCGAAGGCCTGGCGCTGGGCCGGCGGCAGGCTCTCGGGCAGTTTCCGGTAGCTGTACAGCCACAGGAAGGTGCCCACGCCGGTCAGGAACCAGAAGATCGCCGTCCAGTGCATGGAGGTGACCAGCAGCCCGCCGATGATGGGCGCCACGGCCGGCGCCACGCCGAAGAAGATGGTCACCTGGCTCATCACCCGCTGCGCCTGTGCGGGCGGGAACAGGTCGCGGATCACCGCGCGCGAGACCACGATGCCCGCGCCCGTGCTCGCCCCCTGCAGCGCGCGGAAGAAGATCAGCTGGCCGATGTCCTGCGCCAGCGCACAGCCTACCGAGGCGATGGTGAACGCCGCCAGGCCCCACAGCACCACCGGGCGGCGGCCCAGGCTGTCCGACAACGCGCCGTGGAACAGGTTCATGAACGCAAACGCGAACAGGTAGGCCGACAGCGTCTGCTGCATCTGCAGCGGGCTGGCCGACAGCGACTGCGCGATGCCGGCGAAGGCCGGCAGGTAGGTGTCGATGGAGAACGGCCCCAGCATGCCCAGCAGCGCCAGGACGATGGCGAGCGCCCACTGCGGTGACGGCGTGGATGACGGGGCGGATGGTGTATTCATAGGCTCAAGCAAGGCCGCACCGGCGCCATCGTGGCGCTGGTGCGGTGAAATTTCGGGGAGTGGGGCTCCTGCGAGGGGCTGGCGGCCATGGACGGAGCCGGTCGCCGGTCGGGCAGGGGTGCAGCGAGCGCTGCCGCAGTGGATACTGCCGCAGCGGTTGCTGCCGCAGCGGTTGCTGCCGCAGCGGTTGCTGCAAATCGTTGCGAGATTAACCGAATCCCGCATGTCGCGGTGAAGGGGCTCCAGAAAGCCGGTGTGGCGCTCTGGTATCGCAGCCCCAATGAAAACAGCCCAGGCAATGCCTGGGCTGTGGGGAGTTGGTGGGCCCTGAGTGACTCGAACACTCGACCAACGGATTAAGAGTCCGCTGCTCTACCAACTGAGCTAAGAGCCCGAAAAAAGAAAACCGCTAGGGTTTGGTCATGCAGCGCCTGCCGCATGGCAGGTGCCGGAAAAGCTGGTGGGCCCTGAGTGACTCGAACACTCGACCAACGGATTAAGAGTCCGCTGCTCTACCAACTGAGCTAAGAGCCCGATTCGCATCAAAAAGTGCGAAGACAGCGATTATGCACCAATTCTGAGGAAGTCTGCGGAAAAAATCCTGATTTTCCCGCAGATCGTTCCCCGGTGCATCACATCAGCAAGTGCTCGCCCTGGTTGTCGCCGCCCAGGATCACGTAGTTGACCTTGCGGATGTCCATGAGCTTCTTGCCGCCCGAGTAGCTGATGGAGGACTGCACGTCCTGCTGCATCTCGGTCAGCGTGTCGGCCAAAAGTCCCTTGACGGGCTCGAGGATGCGCTTGCCTTCCACGTGCTTGTACTCGCCCTTGTTGAAGTCCGAGGCCGAGCCGTAGTATTCCTTGAAGCGCTGGCCGTTTTCCTCGACGGTCTGGCCGGGCGACTCCTCGTGGCCGGCGAACAGCGAGCCGATCATGATCATGGTGGCGCCGAAGCGGATGCTCTTGGCGATGTCGCCGTGGCTGCGGATGCCGCCGTCGGCAATGATGGGTTTGGTGGCCACGCGTGCGCACCACTTGAGGGCCGACAGCTGCCAGCCGCCCGTGCCGAAGCCGGTCTTGAGCTTGGTGATGCAGACCTTGCCCGGGCCGATGCCGACCTTGGTCGCGTCGGCGCCCCAGTTTTCCAGGTCGATCACGGCCTCGGGCGTGCCCACGTTGCCGGCGATCACGAAGGCCGCGGGGATCTTGGCCTTCAGGTACTGGATCATGTTCTTCACGCTGTCGGCATGGCCGTGGGCGATGTCGATGGTGATGTACTCGGGGCAGACGCCTTCGGCCACGAAGCGGTCGACGGTGTCGTAGTCAGGCTGCTTCACGCCCAGCGAGATCGACGCGAACAGGCCCTTGGACTGCATGTCCTTGGTGAAGGCCACGTTGTCGATGTCGAAGCGGTGCATCACGTAGAAGAAGCCGTTCTGCGCCAGGAAGGTGCAGATCTTCTCGTCCACCACCGTCTTCATGTTGGCGGGCACCACCGGCAGCTTGAAGCTGCGGTTGCCCAGCTCCACGCTGGTGTCGCATTCGGCGCGGCTTTCCACGCGGCACTTGCGGGGCAGCAAGAGGATGTTGTCGTAGTCGAAGATTTCCATGAGATCCAAGCTCCATGCAATAAATACAAGTGGGATGGGCGCTTGGTCTGGCAACCGGTGCTTGTGGCGCCGGCAGCGGAGTCCGGGCACAAAAAACCGGGCCAAGAAAACTTGGGCCCGGTGATTGATTCTAGCAGCATTGGATCGGAGGCTCCGCACCTGCCGCACAATACACCCATGTTTCCGAATGACCTGTTCGATGCCGCGCCGGGCCCAGACGGCCCGGATGCGCCGCTGCCGCTGCTGCACAACCTCAACCCCGAACAACTCGCCGCCGTGACCCTGCCCGAAGGGCATGCGCTGATCCTTGCCGGCGCGGGCTCGGGTAAGACGCGGGTGCTCACCACGCGCATCGCCTGGCTGCTGCAGACCGGCCGCGCCTCGCCGGGCGGCATCCTGGCCGTGACTTTCACCAACAAGGCCGCCAAGGAGATGCTGACCCGCCTGTCCGCGATGCTGCCGGTGAACGTGCGCGGCATGTGGATCGGCACCTTCCACGGCCTGTGCAACCGCCTGCTGCGCGCGCACTACCAGTCGGCGCAGCTGCCGCAGGGCTTCCAGATTCTCGACACGCAGGACCAGCTCTCGGCCATCAAGCGGCTGTGCAAGCAGTTCAACGTGGACGAGGAGGCCTTTCCGCCCAAGCAGCTGCAGTACTTCATCTCCGGCTGCAAGGAAGAGGGCATGCGCCCCGGCGACGTGCCTGCGCGCGATCAGAGCGACCGCCGCAAGGTCGAGCTGTACCAGCTCTACGAGGAGCAGTGCCAGCGCGAGGGCGTGGTTGACTTCGGCGAGCTGATGCTGCGCAGCTACGAGCTGCTGCGCGACAACGCACCGATCCGCGAGCATTACCAGCGGCGCTTCCGCCACATCCTGGTCGACGAGTTCCAGGACACCAACCGCCTGCAGTACCTGTGGCTCAAGCAGCTGGCGGGCCACGAGGCGGGCGGGCGCTTCGTTGCTACCGGCAGCGTGATCGCGGTGGGCGACGACGACCAGAGCATCTACGCCTTCCGCGGCGCGCGCGTGGGCAACATGCAGGACTTCGTGCGCGAGTTCGACGTGCGCCAGCAGATCAAGCTGGAGCAGAACTACCGCAGCTACAGCAACATCCTTGACTCGGCCAACGCACTGATCGCCAACAACCGCGGCCGCCTGGGTAAGAACCTGCGCACCACGCAAGGCCCGGGCGAGCCGGTGCGGGTGCACGAGGCCGTGACCGACATGGCCGAGTCGCAGTGGATCGTCGAGGAGATCAAGGCGCTGGTCAAAAGCGACGGCGTGGCGCGGCAGGAGATCGCCGTGCTCTACCGCAGCAACGCACAGAGCCGCATCCTCGAAACCTCGCTATTCAATGCCGGCATCCCGTACCGCGTGTACGGCGGGCTGCGCTTCTTCGAGCGCGCCGAAATCAAGCATGCGCTGGCCTACCTGCGCTTGCTGGAGCAGCCGCACGACGACACCAGCTTCATGCGGGTGGTGAACTTTCCGCCGCGCGGCATCGGCGCCCGCAGCATCGAGCAGCTGCAGGAGGCCGCGCGCGGCGCGGGCTGCTCGCTGCATGACGCGGTCACGCTGGTGGCGGGCAAGGCCGGCGCCAAGCTGCAGGCCTTCGTCGCGCTGGTGGATGTGCTGCGCGAGGAGACGCAGGGTGCCACGCTGCGCCAGACCATAGAGCGCATGCTCGAGGCCAGCGGCCTGGTCGAGCACTACCGCACCGAAAAGGAAGGCGCGGACCGCATCGACAACCTGGGCGAACTGGTGACGGCGGCCGAGAGCTTCGTCACGCAGGAGGGCTTTGGCCGCGATGCGGTGGCGCTGCCCACCGATGAGCTGGCCGACGCGGCCGCGGGCATTCCCGCCGCGGGGCAAAGCCCGGTCAGCCAGGGCCTGAACCCGAACCAGCCGGTGCTGGACGAGCCGCTGGCGGCCACGCCGGCGCCCGCGCACCTGGTCAACCCCGATACCGGCGAGACCCTGTCGCCGCTGGTGGCCTTCCTGGCGCATGCCTCGCTCGAGGCCGGCGACAACCAGGCCCAGGCCGGGCAGGACGCGGTGCAGCTGATGACCGTGCATGCCAGCAAGGGGCTGGAGTTCGACGTGGTCTTCATCTCGGGCCTGGAGGAGGGCCTGTTCCCGCACGAGAACGCGATGAGCGACCAGCAGGGCCTGGAGGAAGAGCGCCGGCTGATGTACGTGGCCATCACCCGCGCGCGCCAGCGCCTGTACCTGAGCACCACGCAGACCCGCATGCTGCACGGCTCCACGCGCTACAACATCCGCAGCCGCTTTCTGGACGAACTGCCCGAGCACGCGCTCAAGTGGATCACGCCCAAGCACTCGGGCTTTGGCAGCGGCATGGGCAGTCTTGCTTTCAATTCAGGAGCGGGTGGCGCTTATCGGACGGGCGCTGGAGGTGGATTTGGCTCCAAATCTGCGAGCCTGGAACGCTTTGCCAGCCCGCCGGTGCCACCGCAGAAGGCCGAGCCCGCGCACGGCATCAAGGTGGGGCGGCAGGTGTTCCACAACAAGTTCGGCGAAGGCAAGGTGTTGGCCGTGGAAGGCCAGGGCGACGATGCACGCGCGCAGGTGAACTTCCCGCGTCACGGCACCAAGTGGCTGGCGCTGGCCGTGGCCAAACTGACGCTGGTGGATTAGTCTTCGAGCACCGGCGAGCCGTCCGGTGCGTCGAAGCAGTCGCGGAAACTGAAGACGATGGAGGCCATGAACATGGCCGCCAGCATCAGCGAGCCCAGCACCATCAGGCCCACGGCCGCCCAGGTGCCGAGCAGGGCGCCCAGCAGCGTGGCCAGCAGGGCCAGCGCCATGCCGATGCCCAGGCTCACGCCCATCCAGGCCAGACCGAACATCAGGAAGGCCGACATGTTGCGCATGCAGGCCACAAGGCTGAAGAACACGGCCTTCACGGCCGGCACGCGGTGCCAGTAGATCAGCCCTGGCGCATGCCAGAACAGCATGGACAGCGGCACGTACAGCACCAGCGTGAGCAGCATGGCGAGCTGGAACTCGGGCTGCTCCACCACCTCGCGGCTGATCGCGCCGCCCATCAGGTTGAGCTTGGCGAACTGGCCGCCGTCAGCGATGGCGGAGATGCCCAGCACCACCACGAAGCCCAGCGCATACAGGCCGCCCAGCACCACGAAGGCGTTGCGGCGCTGCGGGTCCATGCGCAGCGCCTGGATGATGGTGCCCAGCGTGGGCCGTTCGCCTTGCTGCGTGACGGCGGCCGCCACCATCATCATCAGCGTGGACAGCGGCAGCAGGCCAAGCGCCACGGCAGCGCCCACCACCGGGATGGAGCCGATCAGCGACATCAGCATCATGCTGAAGAAGAACAGGGAAGTGAGGGCCAGCGGCTGGGCGAAGAAGGTCTTGATGCCTGCCTGCACCCAGGCGGTGCCCTGGCGCGCGGTTGCGATGCGGAGTTTCATGCTGGTTGCACTGTAGCGCAGCGGGCAATGGGTGGTAGGGGCCGGGGTTTACCAGGCCAGGGGCACCGCCACGCGCTGGCGCAGCACGCGCTCGAAGTGCGTGGGGTCGTGCGGTGTGAGCATGCTGGCCTCGCGCGGCAGGTAGTAGTCCCACAGCCGCGAGATCCAGAAGCGCAGCGCCCCGGCGCGCAGCATGGCGCCCAGCAGCTCGCGCTCGGGCGCGGTCAGCGGCCGCACCGCCTGGTAGCTGGCCAGCAGCGCCTGGGCGCGAGCTTCGTCCATCTCGCCGGTGGCGAGGTCGATGCACCAGTCGTTCAGGCACACGGCGATGTCGAACAGGAAGGTATCGACGCCGGCGAAGTAGAAGTCGAAGATGCCGGTGAGCTGCTCGCCCTCGAACATGGCGTTGTCGCGGAACAGGTCGGCATGCACCGGCCCGCGCGGCAGCGCCTGGTAGGCGGCCGAGGCGGCGATGTGGTTCTGGTAGGCGAGCTCCGAGCGCAGCAGCTCGGCGGCGGCCGGCTCCAGGTAGGGCAGCACCACGGGCACGGTCTCGTTCCACCACGGCAGGCCGCGCAGGTTGGGCTGCTGGCGCGGGTAGTCGCGCCCGGCCAGGTGCATGCGGGCCAGCATCTCGCCCAGCGAGCGGCAGTGCGGCACCTGCGGGGCCAGCTGGCTCTTGCCGGCCAGCTTGTTGACGATGGCGGCGGGCTTGCCCTGCACTTCGAGCAGGATGTCGCCGGTCTTGGCGTCGGCCTGCGGCTCGGGCACGGGAACGCCCGCCAGCGCCAGGTGCTTCATCAGGTACAGGTAGAAGGGCAACTGCTCGGCCGTGAGGCGCTCGAACAGCGTGAGCACGTACTCACCCTGGTCGGTGGTCAGGAAGTAGTTGGTGTTCTCGATGCCGCCTTCGATTCCGCGCAGCGATTGCAACTGGCCCAGCGGCACGCGGCGCAGCAAAGCCTTGGCGGCTTTTTCGGAAACTTCGGTGAAAACGGCCATGGGACGACGATCCGCAAAACAAAGCCAGCCGAAGACGGCTGGCCGGGTACATGAAAGGACGGATTATCGCCTATGCGTGCGGGTCAGAAACTGCCGAACTTCCAGACGCGGGGGTTCTTGTTGGCGTTGTCGTTGAAGCCCTGGGGCCGGTTGCGCACGCCGTCGGACGGCGTGACCTCGTAGGCGGGCATGTTGCCCTTCTTGGGCTGCACGGTGATGCTCTGCGTCTGGCCGCCGATGCGAACCTCGTCGACGCGGCTGCCGGCGTCCTCGATGCGCAGGTGCTCGGCCTTCTGGTTGCGCTTGCTGTTCGGCTCGTCGGCGGACGATTCCGTCGGGGCGGGGGCCGCCTGGGCCGCGGGTTCGGCCGCAGCGGAGCTGCCGGCCGTCTGGGCCTGGGCGGTGCCGGCCGCCAGCAGGCCGGCCAGAAGAAGGTGAACAGTTGCGCGCATGCCTCGATTGTAGTTTGCATGCCGCTGTCTGCATACACAGGCACAATGTCAGCATGAGTAATAGCCCCAATTTTGTGCTGGTGGATGGCTCCAGCTATCTGTACCGCGCCTTCCATGCCATGCCCGATCTGCGCGCCGTGCCCGGCGACCCGTCGAGCGCCGCCACGGGGGCGATCCGGGGCATGATCAACATGATGCAGGCACTGTCCAAGGAGGTGCATGCCGACTACGCCGCCTGCGTGTTCGATGCCAGCGGCCCGACCTTCCGCGACGATCTCTACCCGGAGTACAAGTCGCACCGCCCGCCCATGCCCGACGACCTGCGCAGCCAGATCGATCCCATCCACGAGGTGGTGCGCCTGCTGGGCTGGCCGGTGCTCGCCGTGAAGGGCGTGGAGGCGGACGACGTGATTGGCACGCTGGCGCGCGCGGCGGCCGCCCAGGGCATGAACGTCGTCATCTCCAGCGGCGACAAGGACCTGTCGCAGCTGGTGGACGAGCGCATCACCATCATCGACACCATGAACGGCAAGAAGCGCGACGTGGCGGGCGTGACGGCCGAGTTCGGCGTGCCTCCGGCGCTGATGATCGACTTCCAGGCCCTGGTCGGCGACACCGTGGACAACGTGCCCGGCGTGCCCAAGGTCGGCCCCAAGACGGCGGCCAAGTGGCTGCAGGAATACGGCTCGCTCGACCAGCTGATGGCGCGGGCCGGCGAGATCAAGGGCGTGGCGGGGCAGAACCTGCGCGACACGCTGGCCTGGCTGCCCACGGGACGCCAGCTGGTCACGATCAAGACCGACTGCGAGGATCTGCCCGCGCTGGATGCGCTGGCGCTGCAAAAGCCTGCCGAGGCCGACCTGCTGGCGTTCTACGAGCGCTACGGCTTTCGCACGCTGGCGCGCTCGACCAAGGAGGCCAAGGAAGTGAAGGAGCCTGCGGTGGCTGCCGCGGGCAGCACCGGCGACCTGTTTGCCGTTGGCGAGGCCGAGCCCGCCGCGGCCGCACCGGCCACCCGCTACGACGTGGTGCTCGACTGGGAGAGCTTCGAACGCTGGCTGCAGAAGATCGAGGCGGCTCCGCTGACGGCCATCGATACCGAAACCACCTCGCTCGACGAGATGCAGGCCGAGATCGTCGGCATCAGCCTGAGCACGGCGGTGGGCGAGGCGGCCTACATCCCGCTGCGCCACGAGGGCGTGGACGTACCGGTGCAGCTGCCTTTCGACGAGGTGCTGGCGCGTCTCAGGCCCTGGCTGGAGAACCCTGAACGCAAGAAGCTGGGCCAGCACGTCAAGTACGACCGCCATGTGTTCGCCAACCACGGCATCGACGTGCAGGGCTATGCGCACGACACCATGCTGCAGAGCTATGTGCTCGAAGTGCACAAGCCCCACGGCCTGGCCAGCCTGGCCGAGCGCCACACCGGCCGCGTGGGGCTGAACTACGAAGACCTGTGCGGCAAGGGCGTGCACCAGATCCCGTTCAGCCAGGTGCCGGTGGACCGGGCCGCGCAGTACTCGTGCGAAGACTCGGACATGACGCTGAACGTGCACGAGGTGCTGTGGCCGCAGCTCGAGGCCGATGCGCCGCTGCGCGGCATCTACGAGCTGGAGATGGCGACCAGCGAGTCGCTGTTCCGCGTGGAGCGCAATGGCGTGCTGATCGACGCCCAGGAGCTGGCGGCGCAAAGCCATGCGCTGGGCCAGCGCATCGTGGCGCTGGAGCAGCAGGCCTACGAGATCGCCGGCCAGCCCTTCAACCTGGCCAGCCCCAAGCAACTGGGCGAGATCTTCTTCGACAAGCTGGGCCTGCCCGTCATCAAGAAGACCGCGACCGGCGGTCGCAGCACCGACGAGGAGGTGCTGGAGAAGCTGGCGCTGGACTACCCGCTGCCGGCCAAGATCCTCGAGCACCGCAGCCTCTCCAAGCTCAAGGGCACCTACACCGACAAGCTGGCGCTGATGGTGTCGCCGCGCACCGGCCGCGTGCACACGCACTACGCGCAGGCGGTGGCGGTGACGGGCCGGCTGTCGAGCAACGATCCCAACCTGCAAAACATCCCCGTGCGCACCGCCGAGGGCCGGCGCGTCCGCGAGGCCTTCGTCGCGCCCGAGGGCCGGGTCATCGCCAGCGCCGACTACTCGCAGATCGAGCTGCGCATCATGGCCCACATCAGCGGCGACGAGAACCTGCTCAAGGCCTTCCGCGACGGCGTGGACGTGCACCGCGCCACGGCGGCCGAGGTGTTCGGCGTGGCGCCGGACGAGGTCAGCAGCGAGCAGCGCCGCTATGCCAAGGTCATCAACTTCGGCCTGATCTACGGCATGAGCAGCTTCGGCCTTGCGCGCAACCTGGGCATCGAGAACAAGGCCGCCGCCGCCTACATCGACAAGTACTTCCAGCGCTATCCGGGCGTGAAGGCCTACATGGACGAGACCAAGGCCCAGGCCAAGGAGCGCGGCTATGTCGAGACCGTGTTCGGCCGGCGCCTGTACCTGCCCGAGATCAACTCGCCCAACGGCCCGCGCCGCAGCGCCGCCGAGCGCGCGGCCATCAACGCGCCGATGCAGGGCACGGCGGCCGACCTGATCAAGAAGGCCATGGTGCGCGTGCAGCAGGTGCTGGACGCGGAGCGGCCCGATGTGCTGATGATCATGCAGGTACATGACGAACTGGTGTTCGAGCTGCCCGCCTCGCAGGAGGCCTGGGTGCGCGACACCATCCCGCGGCTGATGGCCGAGATTGCCACGCTCGAGGTGCCGCTGCTGGCCGAGGTGGGCGTGGGCCCGAACTGGGAAAAGGCGCACTGAGCATGGCCCGGGCCATTGCGGCAGCGCTGGCGCTGCTGGCCATGGCCCCGGCGCTGGCCGCCGAGCCGCCCGTACCGGCCAAGGTGCCGCCCACCGGCGCGCAAACCTGCCTGGCCCTGGGCCCCCAACTGGACGGCTGGCCCACGCCCCAGCCATGCACCGACGCCGGGCCGGGCGCGCTGATCCCCAAGCAGGACGGCATGCGGGGCGCGGGCTTGCCGGCCTACGAGGCGGTGGCCGATTTCCCCCTGACCTCGTGCGTGCGCGACCGCATTTCCGGCCTGGTCTGGGAGGGCAAGACCGACAGCGGCAAGCTGGAGTGGATGCGCAGGACGGCTGGGCCGCAGGGCACCGGCAAGCTGATCGACACCTACGGTCCGCAGCACGAGCCCGCGCCGGGCAGCCGGGCCAACACCGATGCCTATTCCTACCATGGCGATGGCCGGCCGGGCGACGCCATGGCCTATGTGGCACAGGTGAACGCGATGCGGCTGTGCGGCTTTGGCGACTGGCGCCTGCCCACCGTGTTCGAGCTGTTCGGCATCACTGCGTTCGACGGGGTGTCCGACCCTGCGGCACAACCCGGCTACCAGTTGAGCATCGACGCGCGCTGGTTTCCCCACACCGTGCCGGGGCACTACCTGGCTGCCGAGCCCAGCGACCAGACCCGCATGTGGTGCGTGGACTTCGTGATGGCCTATGTCTTCACCTGCAACCGCCGGATGGAGCGCAGGCCGCCGCCGCTGTTCGTGCGCCTGGTGCGGGGCCCGGAGGCGCCCGAGACCGGCCGCTGGCGCGAGGCGCCCGACGAACGCGGCGTGCCCGGCGGCATCGTGGAAGACCGCTACACCGGCCTGGCCTGGCGGCGTTGCGAGGAGCCGCAGCGCTGGAACGGCCGCAGTTGCACCGGCGAGGCCAGGCGCTACAACCTGGTGCATGCCTTGCAGTACGCCAGCCTGCAGAAGGGCTGGCGCCTGCCGACGATCAAGGAGGTGAACAGCCTGCCCGAGCGCTGGTTCAAGCAGCTGGACATCCCTGCCACGGACTTCCCCGGGCCCGGCCCGGAGCAGCAGCCGCTGCGCGCGGGCTACTGGTCGGCCACCATCTGCGGCGGCAGCCCCGCAACGAAGACCGCCAGGGCGTCAGTCAGCGGCTGGGCGCTGGGCGGCGGTGGCGACATCTATTGCGAGGCGCGGCCGATGCGCCTGGGAGTACGCCTGGTGCGGGAATGAGGCCCGGGGTTTGTGTCTGCATTGCGGGGCCCGAGCGGACGGCGTTCAAAGAGCAGGAAACTGGCCGCGGCCAGGGCCCACACGCCCAGCCCGCCGTACAGCATGACCTGGCCAAAGCCATGTGCCATGGCCGCCTGCACCGCGGTGCCCGTGGGGTCGTAGGCGGCCAGGGCATGGACTTCGCCGCCGGCGGCGATGCGCTCGGCCAAGGTGTTCAGCGGCAGCGCCTCGGCGGCGGGCGGCAGCGCGCGCCGCAGGTGTGCGGCAATGCCCTGCAGCAGCAGGAAGCCCATCATCGCGATGTTCAGTGCCAGCGTGATCAGCCGGGCGCTCATGTCTATGCCCGAGGCCATGCCGGCGCGCGCGCTCGGCACCGCGCCGGTGGTGGTATTGGTCACGGGGGTGTTGGTCAGACCCAGGCCGATGCCGGCCAGCACGCTGCCGGGCAGCAACGTGAGCCAGCTCGCCTGCGCCGCCTGGCTGCCCTGCCGCATCAGCAGGAATCCCAGGCCGATGGTGAACAGCCCGAGCGGGATGACCCGGCTGGCGTGGTAGCGCAGCGCCAGCCGCTCGGCCAGCGGCGGCACCAGCAAGGTGGGCAGCGTATAGGCCAGCAGCGACAGCCCGGCGGGCACCACGCCATAGCCCAGCGCGCTCTGGAAGTAGAGCGGCAGATAGATCACGAAGGGCCAGAAGCTGAAGTTCATGCCGATGGAGCCCATGAGGGCGCCCGAGAAATCGCGGATGCGAAAGACGCCGAAGTCGAACATCGGGTGTGGGCTGCGCTTTTCCACCCACAAGAAAGCCGCGAAGCACAGGGCCGATGCCGCCAGGATGCCGAGGCCGGCGGCGCTGGCGAAGCCCAGCGCCGGGCCCTGGGTGATGAAGTAGCTCAGCCCGAACACGGCCAGCGACAGCGTGGCGATGCCGGGCAGGTCCAGCCGGCCGGGCTGCGGGTCGCGCGACTCGCGCACGCTGGTGCCGATCAGCACCAGGGTCAGGGCCGACAGCGGCGCATGCACCAGGAAGACCCAGCGCCAGTCCGACAGCGCCACGATCAGCCCGCCGACGATGGGCCCGAAGCCCAGGCCTATGCCCGCGACGATGCCCCACACCGCAAACGCCCGCGCCCGCTCGCGGCCCTGCCGGAACTGGTGCGAAAGGATGGCGAACTGGCAGATCAGCATGGCGCCGCCGCCCACGCCCTGCGCAAAGCGCGCGGCGATCAGCAGCGGCGCGCTGGTGGCCAGGCCGCAGGCCAGCGAGCTGAGGCCGAACAGCGACAGGCTCAAAAGCAGCATGCGCCGGCGGCCATAGCGGTCGGCCAGCGTGCCCGCGCCCATCAGCACCGTGGTGCAGGCGATGGTGTAGGCATTCATGATCCATTGCGCGTCGCGGAAGTCCGCGTGCAGCACGTCCTCCAGCGTGTTCAGGATGACGGGCACGCTGGAGTTCTCCAGGCCGAACATCAGGGCCACGAGGCACAGGGCGATGAGGGCGGTCAGGTTGCCGCGGCCTTCGGGAGGGGCCGCCGGCGGCGAGGTGGGGGACATGGGGCATCTCCATAGGTGCTTGGGGCGGGCCACCACAGCGAGGCCCGGCATGCGAACCACTGTATGGGGAATTAATTTCCGTATTGGCGATTTATTTTTCGATAATTGGGGCTTCAAAAGAGCCAATCAGGAGCCACCTTATGGATGACCGATTCGATGGCGTTGCCACCTTCCTGCATATCGTGGACAGCGGCAGCCTGACGCTGGCGGCCGAGCGCCTGAACCTCACCCGATCGGCGGTGGGCAAGGCGCTGGCGCGGCTGGAGGCCCGCCTGGGCGTGCGCCTGCTGCATCGCACCACGCGCAGCCAGCGCCTGACCGAGGACGGCCAGGCGTATTACGAGCACTGCCTGCGCGCCCAGGCCGAGCTGGATGCCGCGGAGGCCGGTCTGCAAAGCGGCCAGCGCGAGCCGCGCGGCACGCTGCGCGTGAGCGTGCCGCTGGCCTTCGGCCACCACTACGCGGCGCCGGCCTTGCTGGGCCTGGCGCAGCGCTTTGCGCAGCTGCAGATCGACATCCGTTTCGGCGACCGCGTCGTCGACCTGGCGCAGGAGGGGTTCGACCTTGCCGTGCGCATCGGCGGGCTGCCCGACAGCGACCAGTTAGTGGCCCGCCGGCTCGGCATGCAGGCGGTCGGCCTGGCCGCCGCGCCCGCCTACCTGGAGCGGCACGGCACGCCGGCCGGCATCGACGACCTGGCGCGGCACCGGCGCATCGGCTACAGCGGCGCGGGGGCCGAATGGGGCTGGGAAGTGCAGGGGCCGGACGGCGCGCCCCGGCCGGTGCGGCTGCCGGCCAGCATCAGCCTCGACGATGTGCAGGCCATGGCCGATGCCGCCATCGCCGGCCTGGGCCTGGCCTGGCTGCCGACCTGGCTGCGTGCGCGCTATGTGGAGAGCGGGCAGCTGGCGCCGGTGCTGGACGGCTACCGCGCGCGGCCGCAGCCCGTGCATGCCGTGTGGCTGCGCAGCCGCCACCTGCCGGCAAAGACGCGCTGCGCCATCGATGCGCTGGTGGCCTGCATTCCGCCGCGCATGGAGCAGCCCTGAGCGGCGGGCCGTGGCCGGACCCGGCCGGGGTTTGCCGGGGGGCTTGACAGCTGCTGTAGCCTGGATGAATGGCCTGCTGCGGCGGGCCCGGGTTTCTGCGAGAATTCGCGGGTTCGCCTACCGCAGGGTCCACCTGCGAAGGCATATGAATAAAGCGTAAATAGCTATGGTATTGGGAGCAATCATTCTGGCCACCCTGGCTGCCGGTCTCGGCAGCGTCTGGGTGGCCGCGTTGTTGATGCGGCTGGGCGGCCGCCACCGTTCGGACGCGATGCCCCAGCGCCTGCTGAGCCTGGCGGCCGGCGCGCTGCTGGCCACCGCCTTCATGCACCTGCTGCCCGAGGCCTTCGAGGGCGGCGAGGAGCCGCACAAGCTGTTCGCCACCTTGCTGATCGGCGTGGTTTTCTTCTTCCTGCTCGACAAGGCCGAGCTGTGGCACCATGGCCACGAGCACGGCCACCACGAGCCGGCCCATGGCGCACACGCGCACCATCCGCATGGTCACGACCACGGCCACCACCATGCCCACGGCCATGGCGGCTCGGGCGGCTGGTCGGTGCTGGCAGGCGACAGCGTGCACTGCTTTGGCGACGGCATCCTGATCGCGTCGGCCTTCCTGGCCGATCCCTGGCTGGGCGCGGTGGCGGCGCTGTCGGTGCTGGCGCACGAGGTGCCGCACCACATGGGCGACCTGGTGGTGCTGGGCCAGGGGCGCGGCACGGCCCTGCTCAAGCTGTCGCTGGCGGGCACCGTGACGGCGCTGGGCGGCGTGCTGGGTTACTTCCTGGTGCAGTCGCTGGAGGGCGTGCTGCCGTACTTTTTGGTGGTCGCTTCCAGCAGCTTCATCTACGTGGCGCTGGCCGACCTGATCCCGCAGCTGCAGCGCCGCCTGACCATGCGCCAGACCGTGCAGCAGGTGCTGTCGCTGCTGCTGGGCATGGCGGTGGTGATGCTGGTGAGCGGCATGGTGCACCACGGCCACGCGCACTGAGGCGGCGGGTGGTCTGCAAAAATCGTAGCTGCCCGCGCTCGTCACCATTGGTTTTCAGATGTGAAAATGCCTGAAAACGAAAAATAGCTTGCGCTGCAAGCTATTTTTTTGAGAGTGGCTCGATGGCCGTTCAGCCGGCGCGCGGGTCGTGCACCAGATCGGCGTGGGCCACGGCGTACTTCACCAGCGCGGCCTGGCCCTCGATGCCCAGCTTGCGGCGCAGGTGCAGGCGGTGCGTTTCGACGGTGCGCACCGACATGCCCATCAGCGCCGCGATCTCCTTGTTCGAGCGGCCCTGCGACACCCACTGCAGCACGCCGGCCTCGCGCGGGGTGAGGCGCCTGCCGGAGTGCGGCTCGGGCAGCTCGTCGCCCAGCAGGTGCTCGATGCCGGGGCTGAAATAGCGCTCGCCGCGGTACACGGTCTCGATGGCCTCGATCAGGCACTGCGCGGGTGCATCCTTGAGCACATAGCCCTGTGCGCCCAGCGACACGGCGCGGCGCACGTACTCGGGGTCTTCGTGCATCGACAGCACCAGCACGCGCACCTGCGGAAACTGCTCGCGGAACTGCGCCGCGAGGTGGATGCCGCTGGCGTTGGGCATGCGGATGTCGGTGATGACGATGTCGGGCTCCAGCAACTGCGCCATCGGCAGGGCCTCGGCCACGCTGCCGGCCTCGCCGGCCACGCGGATGTTCTCGGTCGCCTCCAGCCGCATGCGCACGCCGTCGCGCACGAAGGGATGGTCGTCCACCAGAAGGATGCGGATCGTAGCGGTCATGGCGCGAAGGGGGCGGGTTGGAGTGGCGTGGGGGCGGCTTCCGCTGCGGAAGACGGGCCGGGGAAATCGAGCACCGCCGCGATGCGCGTGCCGCGGTGGTTCGAGCTGAGCAGGAAGCGCCCGCCCAGGCCCTCGATGCGTTCGCGCATGTTGCGCAGGCCGATGCCGCCCTGGCAGTCGCGCTGCACGCGGCGCAGATCGAACCCCTGGCCGTCGTCGCGCACCTCGAGCATGACGTGGCGGCGGTAGAAGTGCAGCGCCACGTCCACGCGCGAGGCGCGGGCGTGGCTCTGGGCGTTGGTCACGGCCTCCTGCACCACGCGGAACAGCGCCGTGCCGTGGCTGGTGGGCAGCTGCTGCACCTGGCCGTGCGTGGCGAAGTACATGGCGATGCCGCCCTGGGCGCAGACCTGCTCGCTCATCAGCGCCAGTGCCGGGGTCAGGCCCAGGTCGTCGAGCAGCGCGGGGCGCAGCGCGTGCGAGACGCGGCGGATCTCGAGCAGCGCATGGTTCAGCCGCTCCAGCCCCTGGTCGAGCGCCTGGCGCGGCAGGGGCTGACCGGCGGCGTTCTGCGGCGCCTGCCGCTGCCATTGCGACTGGGCGGTTTCGAGCAGGAACTTGGACGACACCAGCACCTGCACCACGCCGTCGTGCAGCTCGCGCGCCACGCGCACCCGCTCTTCTTCCTGCGAATAGACCACGCGCTGCGCCAGGCGGCGCAGCTTGGTGCTCGAGACGCGGTGGTCGCTGAGGTTCAGCGCCATGCCCGCGGCGCCGATCAGCACCATGCACAGCGCCGCGATCGCATAGATGCGCCAGCGCGTGGCGGCGATGTTCTGCTGGGCCTGCTCGTCGATCTTGCGCAGCGCCGTCTCCACGTCGTCGAGGTACAGGCCCGTGCCCAGGGCCCAGCCCCACTGCGGCACCGGCGTGACGTAGCCCAGCTTGGGCGCCATCTGCTGCGACGAGGGCTTCTGCCACGCGTAGCGCACCAGGCCGCCGCCGCCCTTGGCCGTGTCGAGGATGAGCTTGGCCGGCACCGCGCCCGTGGGGCTGTTGGGGTCGCACAGGTCCACGCCCGACAGGCCCATCTGCTGGGCGTCGAGCAGCACGTTGCCGTCCTTGTCGTAGACGAAGAAATAGCCGTCCTTGCCGAACTGCATGCGCGACAGCATGGCCAGCGCCTGGCGCTGCTGCTGGGCCGCGTCCTCGCCGTTGCCCATGATGCGCGTCAGCGCGCTGTTGGCCAGCTGCACGTAGTGGCGCAGCTCGGTCTCCTTGCTGCTCAGGTAGGCCGACTCGACCAGCGTGCGCTCCTGCCGCGCCAGCGCCAGCGTCTGCTTCTGCACGGTGACCGCCACCAGCCCCAGTGCGAGCAGCACCGGGATGACGCACAGGAACATCAGTTTGAGGCGGAGTTGCATAGGCGATGGTGAAAAGGGAAGGCCTGGATTTTTAGCGCATGGCGCTGCATCCAGGCAGTCCGGACGGCGACAGGAGCAGCCCCGCGCGCGGCCGAGAATGCCGGCGGCCCGCGCAGGTTCTGCAATGATTTTTAATATGATTCAAACTGAAAAACCCAATTTCCAATAGAGGGCATTGCATGATTGATTTCGGTGCATAACTGCGCTTATGACCACGCTGCGCACCAGCAAAGCACCGCAGAAAAAGCCCGCAGCTTTCCCGCGGCAGGACGATAGCGCAAATTCCATGCCATGCATGATATTTGTTGCAATTTATCGCAATTAAAAAGCCGCCTCCTGGGAGAAAGCCTTGCGTATTGCTACGTAGATACCCCGCCTGCGTAGTGCTGCGTAAGGGAAAAAAACGATTATCCGAAGCCCATGGCACTGCCTACAATTTTTACCCATGGACCGATTATCGGGTGCTGGAATCCGCGTGAATCCAATATCTGCAACGGGCGCGCATAGGGTCCTGAAAATATCCGGCATGGTTATGTCGGGTGAATGCGCGGTTTTCATGTCATGGGGGAGTAATCCATGGGTATTCGAGTGAATATGCGTCGGTTGGCCGTGGTGTGCGGCGCGGGCGTGCTGGCAGTGGGACTGGCTGGCTGCGCTGCGCCGAACAAGCGCGAGGTGCTGTCGACCTCGCAGATCTATCCGGCCATCGGGCCGTATTCGCAGATGGTGTCGCATGGCAACACCATCTACTTCTCGGGCGTGTTGCCGCTGAATGCCGAAGGCAACGCGGTGAACGGCAAGACCATCGAGGAGCAGACCCGTGCCGTGCTCGACTTCATCGGCGCCAAGCTGCGCTCGCAGGGGCTGGGCTACGAGGATGTGCTGGCCACCTCGGTCTACATGAAGGACCTGAACGAGTTCGCGGCCATGAACAAGGTCTATGGCGAGTATTTCAAGTCGGCGGCTCCGGCGCGGGCCACCGTGGAGGTCGCACGCCTGCCGCGCGACGTGAAGATCGAGATCGCAGCCGTCGTCGGCCGCCGCTGATCCGGGCATTTCCCAACGAATTTCTGAATGGAGTCACCAATGAACCAAGAAACTTCCATGATGACGGCCGAGCAGTCGGCTTGCGATACAACAATGGGCCTGGGTGATACGACCAAGTGGACAGCCAAGCGGCGCGACTTCCTGCGCATCCTGGGCTGGGGCGCCGGCGCCACGGCCCTGGGCCCGCTGGTGGCGGCCTGCGGCAGCGGCAACGCGCAGACGGCGGCCGAGGCCATGCGTGCCCAACTGATGCAGGACGAGGCCTTCTGGACCAGCGTGCAAAACATGTTCACGCTGAACCCGGACAAGACCTTCATGAACATCGGCACCGCCGGCTCCATGCCCAAGCTGGTGCTGGACGTGTTCGACACCGAGAACCGCAAGAAGGCCGCCGAATCGGGCAACGGCTACAGCAACCTGCTGGACCAGCGCAAGCTCGTGGCGCCCGGCTTCGGCGTCGATCCCGAAGAGCTGGCCTTCTCGGCCAACACCTCGTCGGGCATGTGCCACGCCATCCTGGGCCTGGACTGGAAGGCCGGCGACGTGGTCGTCACCACCAACCATGAGCACGGCGGCGGCGACACCCCGCTGAACATTGCCCGCGACCGCTACGGCATCGAGATCTCGCGCATTGCCATGCCGGTGGGCAACAACCAGACGGCCGCGACCTACGTGGAGCTGTTCGACAAGCGCATCACCGAACTCAAGGCCGCGGGCAAGAACGTGCGCGCCATGATGTGGTCCTCGCCCACCTACAAGACCGGCACCATGCTGCCCATCGCCGACCTGATGGGCGTGGTCAAGAAGCACGGCCTGATCAGCATCGTGGACGGCGCCCACCTGCCGGGCATGATGGCCTACAACTACGCCGAGCTGGGCATGGACTTCATGTCCGGCGCCGGCCACAAGTGGCAGTGCGGCCCGGGCTCCACCGGCATCCTCATCATCCGCAACAAGGTGCGCCCCTCCAACCCGCTGCCCCTGCCCAAGTGGTTCCCGGTGCACACCAGCAGCTACAACATGGCCGACCGCAACGCCACGGCCTACGACGTGGCGGCTTCCGTCACCTCGTGCGGCAGCGTGCACACGCCCATGTTCCTGGCCCTGGTGCAGGCCTGCCAGCAGTGGGACCAGATCGGCCGCAAGAAGATCGAGACCTACGACCTGACGCTGGCCTCGTACCTGAAGGAGAAGATCGCCGAGCGCTGGGGCGTGGACTCGCTGTACTCGCCGAAGGACGACCCCAAGCTGCTGTCGGCGCTGACCTCGTTCAACCCCTTCTTCAAGAAGAACAAGGACGACATCATGGACGCCGCCAAGTCCAGCGCCTTCGTGGCGCGCATGCTCAGCGACTACCCGCAGCACTTCATCGTCCGCAACGCCAACTTCGCGGTGATCGGCGCGCCCAAGGACCACTACGGCGTGCGCGTGTCCACCCACCTGTGGCATGACGCCAACGACGTGGACAAGCTGGTCGACGCCATGTGGGATCTGGCCAACAAGATGTAAGCGGCTTCACCGGCGCAACCCCACGCTTCGCCCCGGCCCTGCAGCTCTGCAGGGCCGGGGCGAAGTTCTTTGGTTTCAAAAAGAATAGCTGCTGGCGCTCAATGGATAAGCCATTCAGATGGTTTTTTATCTGAATGGGTTGAGTAGAAAGCGCGAGGCGCTCCTGATTTTGATAGCGGCCGTCCGTTTGCGCGGTGTCAGCGCGCAATCTCCTCGCGCACGGCCGCGAGCTGGCGGCGCGAGATCGGCAGGCGCTCGGGCAGGCCCTGCAGGCGCACGCCCCAGCCTTCGCCGCTTTCCGGGTCCACGTACTTCTCGACCGCGCGCATCGCGCCGCGGGCCACCAGCGCGTTGCGGTGCACCCGCAGGAAGCGGCCGGTATGGCGCAGCTCCAGCTCATTGAGCGAGCCATCCATGATGTAGCTGCGGCGCGCGGTGCGCACGGTGATGTACTTCTGCTCGGCCTTGAGGTACAGCACCTCGGCCAGCGGCACGCGCTCGGTGCGGCCCCGGTCGTGGATCAGCAGCGCCTCGCCGTCGTCCGCGGGCTCGGGCGCCATGGCGCTGCGGCGCAGCTTGGCCAGCGCCTGCTGCAGGCGCTCCAGCCGCACCGGCTTGGTCAGGTAGTCCACCGCGTTCAGGTCGAAGGCCTGCAGCGCATGCTCGGCATGGGCGGTGACGAAGATCACCTCGGGCGGCGCGGGCAGGGCGGCCAGGGCCTGGGCCAGCGCCAGGCCGCTCTGGCCGGGCATGTGGATGTCCAGCAGCAGCACGTCGAACGCCGGCCCGGCCTGGGCCAGGCGCTGCAGCGCCTCGTCGGCGCGGGCGGCCTCGTGGATGTCGCCGGGGGCGAGGCCGGCCTCGCCCAGCAGGCGCGCGAGGCGGCTGCGGGCCAGGGTTTCGTCGTCAACGATCAGGATGCGCATGCTCGGGGAACCAGGGTGTCTGTCGGTGATGGGGGCTTTCAAGCCGGAATGGTAATGCGCACCCAGTAGTGCCCATTCTTGTGCGAGGTGTGGAAGTCGCATTCCAGATCGTAGAGCAGGCGCAGGCGCTTTCGCACATTGGCCAGCGCGATGCCGGTGCCGCTCCTGCGGCCCGGCTCGGCGGGGCCGGGCGGCGGCGCGGTGTTCATGATCTGGATCTGCACGGTGCCCGCGCGCCGGCGGGTGGCGACGATGATCTTGCCGTGGCCCTGGCCGGGCTCGATGCCGTGCTTGACGGCGTTTTCCACCAGCGGCTGCAGCAGCAGCGGCGGCACCACCGCGGCGTCGGCGCGCGAGTCCAGGTTCCACTGCACGTTCATGCGGTCGTCGAAGCGCACCTGCTCGATGGCCAGGTAGCGGCGCGCGAGCAGGATCTCGTCGCCCAGCGTCGAGGTGTCGCCCTGCTCGGTGAGGGCGTGGCGGAACAGGTCGCTCAGGTCCTCGAGCATGCTCTCGGCCTTGCGCGGATCGACCTGCACCAGCGCGATGGCGCTGTTGAGGGCGTTGAACAGGAAGTGCGGGCGGATGCGCGCCTGCAGTTCCGCCAGCCGCGCCGTGGTGGCCGCCGGCGTGCGCCCCTGGGCGCGCCACTGCAGTGCGGTCACCACCATCGCCGCCAGCAGCGCGCCGGCGGCGGCGCAGGCCGGCCAGGCCACCGGGGCGGCGCCGATGTTGGCCCAGTAGTACACCAGGGCGCCCATCAGCCCGCACAGCGCGCCCAGCGCGGCGCCGGCGGCGTACTGCGCGGCCATGCCGTAGCGCTGCAGCAACTGTTTCTGCGAGCACGCGGCCAGCAGCCACAGCAGCGTGGCGGGCAGGCTGGCGGCGGTGAGCAGGGCCACGCTGGCCAGCCAGTCGCCCGCGCCGGCAGCGCCGAAGCCCGCGCCAATGGCCACCACGATCTCCACCAGCAGCACGGTGCGGATCACGACGCTGGCGGTGCAGACGTCGAACACCAGGGCGCTGCTGGCCGGCGGGAGACTGGTGTCGGTGGTGGAAGGTAACGGCATGGCTATAGAATTCCGGCACGCATTTATCACAATGAATGGCCGATATGCCGGCTTGCGGCATGCGGCAAGCAGCTTAACCCGATTTTTCCCAGCCATGACCACCCCAACGTCCCCCGCCGCCAGCCACAACCAGCTCGACACCAAGGCCGAAGCCTGGTCGGCCCTGTTCTCCGAGCCCATGAGCGACCTGGTCAAGCGCTACACCTCCAGCGTGTTCTTCGACAAGCGCCTGTGGCAGGCCGACATCGCCGGCAGCCTGGCGCACGCCGAGATGCTGGCAGCCCAGGGCATCATCGGCGCGCAGGACCACGCCAGCATCCAGCAGGGCATGGCGCAGATCACGGCCGAGATCGAGTCCGGCCAGTTCGAGTGGAAGCTGGACCTGGAGGACGTGCACCTGAACATCGAGGCGCGCCTGACGCAGTTGGTGGGCGACGCCGGCAAGCGCCTGCACACCGGCCGCAGCCGCAACGACCAGGTGGCCACCGACGTGCGCCTGTGGCTGCGCGGCGAGATCGGGCTGATCGACGGCCTGCTGTCCGAACTGCAGCGCTCGCTGGTCGAGGTGGCCGCGAAGAACGTGGACGTGATCCTGCCCGGCTTCACCCACCTGCAGGTGGCGCAGCCGGTGAGCTTTGCCCACCACCTGCTGGCCTATGTGGAGATGTTCCGCCGCGACCAGGAGCGCATGCGCGACACCAACAAGCGGGTCAACGTGCTGCCGCTGGGCAGCGCTGCGCTGGCCGGCACCACCTACCCGCTGGACCGCGAGCGCGTGGCCCGCACGCTGGGCATGGACGGCGTATGCCAGAACAGCCTGGACGGCGTGAGCGACCGCGACTTCGCCATCGAGTTCACCTCGGCCGCCAGCCTGTGCATGGTGCACATCTCGCGCCTGTCCGAGGAACTGATCATCTGGATGAGCCAGAACTTCGGCTTCATCCGCATCGCCGACCGCTTCACCACCGGCTCGTCGATCATGCCGCAGAAGAAGAACCCCGACGTGCCCGAACTCGCGCGCGGCAAGACCGGCCGCGTGGTCGGCCACCTGATGGGCCTGATCACGCTGATGAAGGGCCAGCCCCTGGCCTACAACAAGGACAACCAGGAAGACAAGGAGCCGCTGTTCGACACGGTGGACACGCTCAAGGACACGCTGCGCATCTTCGCCGAGATGATCGGCGGCCAGGTGAACCCGGCCACCGGCGCGAAGGAGGGCGGCATCACCGTCAACGCCGACAACATGCGCGCCGCCGCGCTCAAGGGCTACGCCACGGCCACCGACCTCGCCGACTACCTGGTCAAGAAGGGCCTGCCCTTCCGCGACGCGCACGAGACCGTGGCCCATGCCGTGAAGCTGGCCTCGCAAAAGGGCGTGGACTTGACCGAGCTGCCGCTGGCCGAGCTGCAGGCCTTCAACCCGAACATCGAAGCCGATGTGTTCGACGCGCTGAGCCTGGAAGGCTCGCTCAACGCCCGCAACACGCTGGGCGGCACCGCGCCGGCCCAGGTGCGTGCGCAGCTGGCGCGCCACCAGGCTCGCCTGGCCGGCTGATTCCCCTCCAACCCTTGCGCCGCACCACCATGATGCCGATCCACCGCCGACACTTCTCCTTCCAACTGCTGGCAGCGGCGCTGGCCGGCGCGGGCATGCAGCCCAGCCATGCCGCGGCCTACAACAAGGGCAAGCCCGTGCGGCTGCTGGTGGGCTTTCCGCCCGGCGGCGGCACCGACGCCATCGCCCGCCTGCTGGCCGAGAAGATGAAGGACACGCTGGGCACGCCGGTGGTGGTGGAGAACCGGCCCGGCGCCGGTGGGCAGATCGCCGCGCAGCAGCTCAAGGCCTCGCCGCTGGACGGCTCGACCTTCTTCGTCACGCACGACCACACCATCTCCATCCTGCCGCATGTGGTGAAGAACCCCGGCTTCGATCCGCGCACCGACTTCGTGCCGGTGGCGGGCTTCGCCAGCTTCGTCAATGCGCTGGCGGTGTCGCCCAGCACGGGCGCGAAGTCGTTCGACGAGTACGTGCAGTGGGTGCGCCGCCAGGGCGGCAAGAGCGCCGTGGGCATTCCCGCGCCGGCCTCGACGCCCGAGTTCCTGGTGCAGCTGCTGGGCAAGCGCTACGAGCTGGACCTGGTGGCCGCGCCCTACCGCGGCAGCGCGCCCATGCTGGCCGACGTGATGGCGGGCCAGATCCCGGCCGGTGTCGGCTCGGTGCAGGACTTCATCGAAACCCACCGCGCCGGCAAGCTGCGCGTGGTGGCCACGCTGGGCGGCAAGCGCCAGGCGGCGCTGCCCGACGTGCCGACCTTCGGTGAGCTGGGGCTCAAGGGCTTCGAGGACATGCCGTACTACGGCGTCTACGCGCCCGCGGGCACGCCGGCGGTGATGGTGCACGAGGTGTCGCAGGCCGTGGCCAAGGCCGTGGCCCAGCCGGATGTGCACAGCCAGCTCGTGGCCATGGGGCTGACGGTGGGCTACATGACGCCGGAGCAGCTCGCGGCGCGCGAGAAGGCCTATACCGATGTGTGGGTGAAGATCATTCAGGACAGCGGGTTCAAGCCGCAGTGAACGGGTGTTTTTTGACCGTGGCCGAGCAACGCGATGGCCCGTTGGGTTGGCCCACCCCTTCTGGCTGCGCCTGGGGCGTGGCGTTTGCGGGGTGGGCATGCGCGTCGGAGCGCGCATGCTTCGTTATCTGACTCGCCGCGGTTGTCCGAACGGAGCGCCTTCGGCGCGAAGAGAGTTCTGCGGCGCACCCCGCAAACGTCACGGCACAGGTTGCCCCAACGCTAAAGCGTTGGGGTCGCAGACAGCAGGGGCGCCTTCTTTGCTTCCTTTCTTGTGCGGACAAGAAAGGAAGTCGCCCGCCGGGGCGAAATCCCGGCCTCTGTCCCCAAGAAATCAAGCAAAATCACACTCCAGCGCTTATCCAGCAAGCGCAGACAGCTATCTTTTCAGGAGAGCACCATGAGCCAACAATGGCGCAGCGGGAGAGGAACGATCATCGCGGGGGCCGTGGCCCTGGCTGCGCTGCAGGCGCAGGCCACCTCCATCGCCCGGGTCACGCCGCAGGGCGAGGTGGCCCAGGTGCGGCAGGTGGTCGTCCGGTTCGACGGCGATGCCGTGCGCTTCGGCGACCTGAGCCGGCCCGCGCCGGTCAAGGTGTCGTGCGACGACAAGGCCGTGATGCAGCACAGCACCAGCCGCTGGACCAGCTCGCGTGAGTGGGTGTTCGACTTCTTCCAGGACCTGCCGCCCGGCGTGAACTGCACCGTGGCCAAGGACGCCGGCTTCAAGGACCTGGCCGGCCAGGCGCTGCAGGGCGCGGCCAGCTATGCCTTCAACACCGGCGGGCCCTTCGTGGCATCGGTGCGCCCCGGCAGCTACGAGGACATCGACGAGGACCAGTTCTTCGGCCTGCGCTTCAACGGCGCGGTGGTGCCGGCCAGCGTCGAGAAGAACAGCTGGTGCGTGGTCGACGGCGTGGGCGAGCGCATGCCGGTGCGCCTGCTCACTGAGCAGGAAAGGCTCAGCGTCTTCGAAAAGCGCGAGCTGGACGCGCAGCCGGGGCGCTACGTGGCGCTGACCTGCAGCCGCCCGCTGCCTTCGGGCGCGCGCATGAAGCTGGTCATCGGCAAGGGCGTGACCACGCCCAGCGGCATGGCCGGCAAGACCGAGAAGCGCGTCGAATTCAACGTGCGCCCGGCCTTCACGGCCGAGTTCAACTGCGAGCGCGAGAACGCCCAGGCGGCCTGCCTGCCGATCCGGCCGATGACGCTGAACTTCAACGCGCCAGTGGCGCGCAAGCTGGCCGAGGGCATCCGGCTGGGCTCGACCAAGCCCTTCTTCGAGGAGGACGACAAGAGCGAGGAGGTGAGCACGATCACCTTCAAGCCGCCGTTCCCCGAGAAGGCCTCGTACCGCATCGAGCTGCCCTCGGGCCTGAAGGACGTGAGCGGGCGCTCGCTGTCGAATGCCGCCATGTTCCCGCTGAAGGTGGGCACCGGCGAGATGCCGCCGCTGGCCAAGTTCGCCGCCGCGCCGTTCGGCGTGGTCGAGCGCTTTGCCGAGGGCGAGAAGGGCCCGGCGATCATGCCGGTGACGCTGCGCAAGGTCGAGCCGCAGCTGCAGGTCAGCGGCCTGGCGCTGGCCGACAACGGCTCGGTCTCGTCGCTGCAGCTGCAGACCGACGCCGACATCATCCGCTGGTGGCGCAAGGTCAATGACTACCACGAGACTCGCGTGGAGCGCAAACAGGCCGCCAGGGACGTGAAGGGCCCGCTGCCGCGCGTGCTGGACGACTCGGACAAGGAGTGGGTGGCCTCGCGCCAGCTCTCGCTGCTGGGCGGCCAGCCGGGCGTGAAGACCCTGGACCTGCCCAAGCCCGACGGCAAGGACCCGCGCCCCTTCGAGGTGGTGGGCATCCCGCTGACCACGGGCTTCCATGTGCTGGAGATCGCTTCGCCGATGCTGGGCGAGGCGCTGCTGAACGAGCAGTACGGCGCCAAGCGCACCATGTACGTGCGCAGCTCGGCGCTGGTCACCAACCTGGGCGTGCACTTCAAGCTCGGCCGCGAGAATTCCATGGCCTGGGTGACCACGCTGGACAAGGGCAAGCCCGTGGCCGGCGCGCAGGTGCGCGTGTCGGGCTGCGACGGCACCACGCTGATGCAGGCCGTGACCGACAAGGACGGCGTGGCCCGCTTTGACGGCCTGTCGCCCGAAGGCGGCAATCGGTGCAACTACAACCGCGCCTACTTCGTGAGCGCCCGCGCCACGGTGAACGGCGCACCCGACATGGCCTTCGTGTGGACTGACTGGCAGCGCGGCATCGAGAGCTGGCGCTTCAACCTCGACCACAGCATGAGCGCCTCGCCCGACTACGTGGCGCACACGGTGCTGGACCGCAGCCTGCTGCGCGCCGGCGAGACGGTGTCGATGAAGCACTTCGTCCGCGCGCAGACCCGGGAGGGCCTGGGCAACGTGAAGGATGCCGACCTGCCCGACGAGGTGACGGTGACGCACCTGGGCAGCAGCGACGAATACTCGCTGCCGGTGAAGTGGCAGCGCCAGGCCAACGGCAGCTTCTCCGGCGTGTCGGAGTTCAAGATTCCGCCCGCGGCCAAGCTCGGCACCTACCAGATCGTCCTCAAGGGCCTGGGCGAGCGCAGTGGCCGCCAGGCGACCAGCGACTTCCGCGTCGAGGAATTCCGCCTGCCGGTGTTCACCGGCCGCGTGGCCGCCGCCAGCCCGGCGCCGCTGGTGCAGCCCAAGGATCTGGCGGCCAGCGTGCAGCTGTCCTACGTGTCCGGCGGCGCCGCGGCCAACCTGCCGGTGCAGGTCTCGGCCATGGTGCAGTCCAAGTACCTGGAGTTCGCCGACTACAGCGACTACTCGTTCGCGCCGCCGCAAAGGCGTGGCGGCGGCTCCGCCGAGGACGAGGCGCCCGAGGTGGCCACCGGCAACGACCGCCGCATCGTGGCCGACAAGCTGGCGCTGACGCTCGACGGCAACGGCAGCGGCAAGGTGGCGCTGGGCGAGCTGCCGGCATCGCCCGCCGCGCAGGACCTGGTGATCGAGGCGAATTTTTCCGACCCCAACGGCGAGGTGCAGACGCTGTCGAGCCGCAGCACGCTGTGGCCCGCGGCCGTGGTGGCCGGCATCAAGGCCGAGAGCTGGGCCTCGGCCGGCAAGAAGCTGAGCTACCAGGCGCTGGCGCTGTCCACCGACGGCAAGCCCGCCGCCGGCGTGCCGCTGGAGGTGCGCGCCGTCGCGCGCATCACCACCTCGGTGCGCAAGCGCATGGTGGGCGGCTTCTACAGCTACGACAACCAGCAGGAGACCAAGGACCTGGGCGTGGTCTGCTCCGGCAAGACCGATGCGCGCGGCCTGCTGCTGTGCGAATCGCAGTTCAAGCAGGACGGCGAGGTGCAGCTCATCGCGCAGGTCAAGGACGACAAGGGCCGCATGGCGCAAGCCGCCACCTCGGTCTGGGTCACCAAGCAGGGCGAGCTGTGGTTCGGCGGCCAGGACCATGACCGCATGGACCTGCTGCCCGAGAAGAAGTCGTACAAGGCCGGCGAGACCGCGCGCTTCCAGGTGCGCATGCCGTTCCGCCATGCGACCGCGCTGCTCACGGTGGAGCGCGAGGGCATCATCGCCGCGCGCGTGGTCGACGTCGAGGGCAGCGACCCGACGGTGAGCCTGAAGATCGAGGACGGCTGGGGCCCGAACGTGTACGTGAGCGTGCTCGCGCTGCGCGGCCGCCTGGTCGAGGTGCCGTGGTACAGCTTCTTCACCTGGGGCTACAAGTCGCCGCGCGAGTGGTGGACCTCCTTCTGGTACGACGGCAAGGAGTACGTGGCGCCCACGGCGCTGGTCGACCTGTCCAAGCCCGCCTACCGCCTGGGCGTGGCCGAGATCCGTGTCGGCATCCAGGAGCGGCAGCTCGCCGTGAGTGTGAAGGCTGACCAGGACAGCTACCAGGTGCGCGGCAAGGCCAAGGTGCGCATCGAAGCCAAGCTGCCCGACGGCAAGCCTGCCGCCGGCGCCCAGGTGGCGCTGGCCGCCGTGGACCAGGCGCTGCTCGAGCTGCGCCCCAACACCACCTGGAACCTGCTCGAGGCCATGTACCAGAAGCGCGCCTGGGGCGTGGAGAACTCCACCGCGCAGATGGAGATCATCGGCCGGCGCCACTACGGCCGCAAGGCCGTGGCCGCGGGCGGCGGCGGGGGCCTGGGCCAGACGCGCGAGCTGCTCGACACGCTGCTGCTGTGGCGCCCGAATGTGCAGCTCGACGCTAACGGCCAGGCCGAGGTCGAGGTGCCGCTCAACGATGCGCTCACCAGCTTCAAGATCGTGGCCGTGGCCGACAGCGGCCTGTCGCTGTTCGGCACCGGCAGCACCAGCATCCGCACCACGCAGGACCTGCAGATCATCAGCGGCCTGCCGCCGCTGGTGCGGGAGGGCGATCAGTTCGAGGCGCAGCTCACGCTGCGCAACACAACCAGCAAAGCCATGCGTGTCAAGGTATCGCTTTCCTCCGCGCAACTTCCCACAGAACTGAGCACTGTCAATTTGTTCAGTCCGGTTGAGGTCGGAGCCAAGACAGTGGAGATTCCCGCTGGCGAATCCCAACTGGTGTCGTGGCCCGTCACCGCTCCGCAGAGCCTGATCGCGGCGCGCTCCGGCGAAGTGTTGTGGACGCTGTCCGCCAAGGACGAGAACAGCGGCGCCAGCGATGCGCTCAAGGTCAGCCAGCGCATCGTGCCGGCCGTGCCGGTGACGGTGCGCCAGGCCACGCTGGTGCAGCTCGACGGCAGCTACGAGCTGCCGGTCGAGATCCCCGCCACGGCCCAGCCCGGGCGCGGTGGCATCGCCATGTCGCTGATGCCCAAGCTGGCCGAGGGCCTGCCCGGCGTGCGCGACTGGTGGGGCCGCTATCCCTACGCCTGCCTGGAGCAGCAGTTCAGCAAGGCCATAGGCCTCGGCGACGGCGCGATGTGGAAGGGCCTGATGGAGCGCCTGCCCACCTATCTGGACGACGACGGCCTGGCCTACTACTTCCCGCCATCGGGCGGCCGCCGCAGCAACGGCAGCGACACGCTGACCGCCTACCTGCTCACGGCCGGCGCCGAGATGCGCAAGCTCGACCCGGCCTACGCGGTGCCGGCCGAGTCGCTCGAGCGCATGAGCGCGGGCCTGGCCAAGTTCGTGCAGGGCAAGATCGAGCGCAAGTTCTGGAGCCCGCGCCCCGACCTCGACGTGCGCAAGATCGCCGCCATCCACGCGCTGGCGCACTACGGCAAGGCCACGCCGGCCATGCTGTCGAGCATCACCCTCGCGCCGAACCAGTGGCCGACGCACGCGGTGATCGACTGGCTGTCCATCCTCAAACTGATGAAGGACGTGGAGGGGCGCGCCCAGCGCCTGGAAGAGGCCAGCCAGATCCTGCGCGGCCGCCTGTCCTACCAGGGCACCAAGCTGATATTCAGCACCGAGAAGGACGACTACTGGTGGTGGCTGATGCAGAGCGGCGACGTGAACACCGCCCGCCTGATGCTGACGGTGATGGAGGACCCGGCCTGGAAGGAAGACATGCCGCGCCTGGCCAACGGCTTCATCGCCCGCCAGCAAAGCGGTGCCTGGCACACCACCACGGCCAACCTGTGGGGTGCGATCGCGCTGCAGCGCTTCTCGCGCGTGTTCGAGTCCGTGCCTGTCACCGGCACCACCCAGGCCAGCCTGGCGGGCAAGACGGCCGAGGTGGACTGGAGCAAGGTCGTGAAGAAGGCCGAGCAGCCGGACCAGCCCAAGCCCCACACCCGAACCTTCACCGGCGCGCCCACGGCGGCCAGCAACTGGCTGAACAACACCATGCTGCTGCCTTGGCCCACGGGCCCCGGCAGCCTCAAGGTGCAGCAGAGCGGCACCGGCAAGCCCTGGCTCACGGTGCAGTCGCTGGCGGCCGTGCCGCTGGCGGCGCCGGTGGCCGCGGGCTACCAGATCAAGAAGACCGTGACGCCGGTGGAGCAGGCCAGCAAGGGCCAGTACACGCGCGGCGACGTGCTGCGCGTGACGCTGGAGGTCAACGCCAGCGCCGACATGACCTGGGTGGCCATCACCGATCCCGTGCCCACCGGCGCCACCATCCTGGGCGGCGGCCTGGGCCGCGACTCGGCCATCGCCACCGAGGCCCGGGGCGGCGGCGAGAAGCGCGAGGGCTGGGGCTGGCCCGCTTTCGAGGAGCGCAGCTTCGAGGCCTACCGCAGCTACTACGAGTACCTGCCCAAGGGCACGGTCAAGATGGAGTACACGGTGCGCCTGAACAGCGTGGGCGAGTTCAGCCTGCCGCCGAGCCGCGTCGAGGCGCTGTATGCACCCGAGATGTTCGGCGAGCTGCCGAACGCCAAGGTCAAGGTGCAGGCCGCGAAGTGATGGCTCGGGAGGCGAGGGCCGTTGCGGCGGCCCTTGCTCCGGTGCCATCCAGGAGGTGTGGATCATGAAAGAAGCGCTCGAACGACTGGCCATGAAACTGGACCTGGAGGCGCCTGGGCAGGAGCACCTGCGGCTGGCCTTCGGCCATGCCTGCGCGCTGCGCGTGCAGCACCTGCTCGAAGAACCGGCGGTCATCGACTGCCTGCAGGGCCTGGGCCGCTACCTCGATGGCGCCATCGACCATGCGCAGCTCGACACGCTGGCGGCGCAGGCCGCCGCATTGGCCAACCACCACCCGGGCTCCAAGTCCATCGACGGCGTGGGCCATGCGGCGGTGTCGGCCACCTACGCCGTGGCCAACGCGCTCGCGGGCAAGGCCCTGCGCGCGGCCGACTATGCGGCCTACGCGGCGGTCTACGGCCAGGGCGGCTACGGGGCCGTCGCCGAGCGCGAATCCTTTCTGCCGGAGTTTGCCTGGCAGGCCGAAAAGCTGGCCGCGCTGGCGGCCGCCCAGCTATGAACCAGCGGCGTTTCGCGGGGATCGTGGTGGTGGGGCTGCTGGTGCTGGCGCCCTCGGCGCAGGCCGTGCCGCGCTTCGACGAGGTGAGGGCCGATTTCCGCTCGTCCGAAACCCTGGTGCTGTCGCGCGAGGGCGAGGTGCTGCAGCGCGTGCGCACCGACCGCAGCGTGCGGCGTGGCGAATGGGTGGCTTTGCCGCAGGTGTCGGCGGCGCTGCGCACGGCCCTGGTGCTGAGCGAGGACAAACGCTTCTACGAGCACAGCGGCGTGGACTGGGCGGCAGCGGGCGCCGCGGCCTGGGGCAACCTGTGGAACCAGCGCACGCGCGGCGCCAGCACCATCACCATGCAACTCGCGGGCCTGCTCGACGGCGACTGGCGCCAGGGCCCCGGCGGGCGCAGCGTGGTGCAGAAGGCCGGCCAGGCGGTGGCGGCCCAGGTGCTGGACCGGCGCTGGAGCAAGACACAGATCCTGGAAGCCTATTTGAACCTGGTGCCATTCCGCGGCGAGCTGGTCGGCATCGATGCGCTGTCGCGCACGCTGTTCGACAAGGCGCCGCACGGGCTGGACGCGCGCGAGGCCGCGGTGGCTGCGGCGCTGATCCGCGCGCCCAATGCCTCGCCCGCGCAGGTGGGGCGGCGCGCCTGCGGCGTGCTCAAGGACATGCAGCCCGCGCAGCCGGTGGACTGCGACACCGTGGCCTTCTTCACCGAGGCTGCGTTGAAGCAGCGCGCCTTCGACGCCAGCGAGGGCGTGGCGCCGCACTACAGCCGCATGGCCCTGCGCAATGCGCCGGCCAATGCCGCCAGCGTGCGCACCACGCCTGAACACGCGGTCAGCGTGGTCACCACACTGAGTGCGCCGCTGCAGCGCTTTGCGGTGCAGACGCTGGAGCAGCAGCTGCGCGAGCTGCGCCGCCACCAGGTGCAGGACGGCGCCCTGGTGGTGCTCGACAACGCCAGCGGCCAGGTGCTGGCCTGGGTGGGATCGTCCGGCGATCTGAGCCAGGCGCAGGAAGTGGACGGCGTGCTCGCGCCGCGCCAGCCCGGCTCCACGCTCAAGCCCTTCTTGTACGGCCGTGCCATCGCGCAGCGGCGGCTCACGGCGGCCTCGCTGGTCGAGGACTCGGCGGCGCTCATTCCCACGGCCAGCGGCCTGTACATCCCGCAGAACTACGACCGCAGCTTCAAGGGCTGGGTGTCGGTGCGCACGGCGCTGGGCGCATCGCTCAACGTGCCGGCGGTGCGCACGCTGGTGATGGTGGGCGTGGACGACTTCTTCCGCCAGCTGCAGCAATTCGGCATGCCCATGCGCGAAAGCGGCAGCTACTTCGGCTACAGCCTGGCGCTGGGCAGTCCCGAGATTCCGCTGCTGCAATTGACCAACGGCTACCGCGCGCTGGCCAACGGCGGGCGCTACAGCCCGGTGGCCACCACCGCCGGCAATGCGGCGCCCAGCTTCACCCAGGTGCTGGATGCGCGCGCGGCCTTTGTCGTGGGCGACATCCTGTCGGACCGCAGCGCGCGCGTGCGCACCTTCGGCATGGACAGCGTGCTCGGCACGCGCTCGTGGACGGCGGTGAAGACCGGCACCAGCAAGGACATGCGCGACAACTGGGCCATTGGCTGGTCCGACCGCTACACCGTCGGCGTCTGGGTCGGCAACGCCAGCGGCGCGCCCATGCACGACGTGAGCGGCACCAGCGGCGCCGCGCCGGTGTGGGCGGCGCTGATGGGCTTTCTGCACCAGGGCCGTGCCAGCCGCGCGCCGCGCCCGCCGGAGGGCTTGGTGCAGGCGGCCGTGCGCTACGGCCCCGCGCCGGCGGGCCAGGTGGGCACCGGCAACCCGCTGGAGGCGGCGCGCAGCGAATGGTTTCTGCGTGGCACCGAGCAGCCACTGTTCGCACTGGACGCTGCAGCCAACGGCGCGGACGAACGCCGGACCGGGCAGGGCGCAGGCCGGATCATGGCGCCAGCCAGCGGCACCATCATCGCGCTGGACCCGGACATTCCGCCCGCCCGCCAGCGCCTGCAGTTCGCGGCCGACCGCGACGGCCTGCGCTGGCGCCTGGACGGCAAGGAGCTCGCCCAGGGCCGCCGCTGGGCCTGGCTGCCCTGGCCGGGCCGGCATCGCGTGCAGCTGGTGGATGCGGCTGGGCAGGTGCAGGACGAAGTGCGGATCGAGGTGCGCGGGGCGGGTGTGCGCTAGGACTGGCCATCTCCCGCGCTTATTGTTAACCGACCTTGTGCCATGCTGGCCGTGAAGCCAGCGCCAACAACGCACCCAGCAGCACCAGCATCCAGCGCGCATCCACCGGCACGGGCGCCGGCTGCTGGGGCGGGGTTCCGCTGCCGGGCGGTGCATCCACCTGGGTCGTCGCGCTGCCGCAGCTCGTGGCCGGTGCGCAGGCGGCGCCCGGCGCCGGCGGGTTGGTGCCGCCTGCAGGATCGGTGGACGCGTAGTTCGTGATCGACCCCGCGGCCCCGGGGGCCTTGGCGTTGACCGTGAATGCTGCCGCGCCGTTCGCCGCACCCGCCGCCAGCGGGCTGGCAAGCGTCACCGTGCAGTTCAGCTCCGCACCCGCCGCGCTCGGCAGCATACCGCAGGCCACGCTCGCCACATTGGCGCCGGGCACCACACTGTCGGCCGTCACGCCGGCGGGCAGCGCATCCTTCACCGTCAGCGTCGTCCCGCTGGCGGTCTGGCCGCTGTTGCCCAGGCCGATGGTGTAGGCCAGGCTGCCGCCCGCCGAGGCCGTTGCCGGGCCGGACTTGGCGAGCGTGATGTTCGCCGGCGGCGGGTTGGCGGTGTTGGTCAGGCCGCAAACGATGAGGTCGCCGGCGGCCGGTGTCAGGCTATACGAAGTGCCGTTCGGCGCGGGCAAGCCCGGGCCGGAAGGCAGGGACGTGGTGCTGCCGCTGCGCGCGTTGCTGCAGCTCAGGCTGGGCAGGTAGCTGGTGAAGGGCGAGGCACTGCCCGCCGCCATGGCCTCGGACAGCGTCAGTGCGGCGCCGGGCAGCACGGTGGCGCTGACCGTGCCGTTGGCAACCGTGGCGGCGGTGCCCGTGGTGGTCGCGGCAGCCAGCGGCGCCGCGTCGGCGCTGTAGGCGGCGCCCAGGTCAAACTGGTCCGCATCGTTCACCCGCGTCCCGCCGAGGGATTTCGACAGGCTCACGCTCGCCATCACGAGGCCGAAGCCGAAGGCCTGGGCCGAGGTGCCCGTCAGCGTGCCGGCGGTGGCGGTCAGGGTCAGGCTGCTGGGGCTGGCGGTGCTGATGACCAGCGAGCCGTTGTTCTGGTTGGCGGTGCCGGTCCAGTTCACCGTGGGGCTGCCGATGCCGGCCAGCGTTTCGGAAGGCGCCGCCCCGTTGGTGGCGTTCAGCAGTTCGAGCTGCTGCCAGGCGCCGCCATTGGTGGTGAACTGCAGGGTCTCGGGCGTGAAGGCCGAGGTGGCGGAACAGGTGACGCAGAGGCCGGTGGTCTCGGTGTCGGTGGCAAAGAGCGTGAAAGGCATGGCGGTGCTCTTCGAGTCCACCACCTGGATGCCTGTCAGCGCCAGGGTGTAGCCGCCCTTGGCGCCGTGGATGAAAGGCAGCCCCGGGATGCCGCTGTAGGCGCCGCCGGCGGCATTGCCGATCACCGCACTGGGGATCAGCGGCGGCGCCTTGGCCGCCAGCTGGCCGGTCGCGCCCGAGGCATAGGTTCTTTTCAGGTTGAAGCTCAGCGTGGAGCCGTCGGGAAGGCCGAAGCTGAAGTTCTGGCCCGCAGCGCTCCCCGCTGTGGTATCGCTGTACCCCGTCATATCGAGCCAGAGCAGGTTCTTCGCATAGGCACCGGTGCCGGCGGTTGCGGCAGGCGCGACGCTGTTGGCCCAGGCACCGCCTGCCAGCGTGACCGCTGCCAGCAGCAGGGCTGGCCTGGCCCGAAGGGAGCGCCGCGCGCCGGATGTCCTGCTGCCCGTCGAGGCAGGACTGGCGACTGGCCCCGGCCGCGCAGCACCCAGCCGCCAGCCACCCCTGAGTTTGGTTATCGTGGTCATCTTTAAGGATTTTTATCAAAAAAAGTATTTTGATAGTAATCAATAGAGATGCAGAATCAAACGTAGATGAATAATTTTCACGAATACGCCGGGAGTCAGTCGCCCAACGACCACCGCCCGCCATGCCCCGCTGCGTGGGGAGCATAGGGAGCACATATGCAAAAAAGTGAGCTGCTGGCGCTTGATATGCAATGGATTCAAATAGAAAACCACTTGAAATCAACGCATAAAAAGCGCTAGTAGCTCACTTTTCAGAAGCGCGGCTAGCAACGCAATGGCCAGCCGGGGCAAGGCCCGGCCTCTGCCCTCAAAGAGCGATAGACAGCCTTACTGCACCTTCCCCGCCGTCAACGCCTTCAACAGCTTCTGCCCTGCCCGCCCATCGGCCTTCATGCCGCGCTTGCCTTGCTCGGCCTTGATGGCCTCGCGCGTCTTGGCGCCGATCAGGCCGTCGGGCTCGCCGATGTCGTGGCCCTGGGCGATCAGCGCCTGCTGCAGTTCCTTGTTCTGCGCACGCGACAGGCCCGGGTCGTCGGTGGGCCAGGGCGTGGCGAAGCCCACCTGGGTCTGCGCCGGGTCGGCCACCAGGTTCGACAGCTGGGCGATGGCCAGCGCGTAGTTCTCCGAGGCGTTGTAGCTGTACAGCGCGTCGAAATTGCGCCCCACCAGGAAGGCCGGGCCGCCGGCGGCCGGGATCATCAGGCCGGCGCTGGGCAGGCTGTCGGGCAGCGGCCGGCCGCCTACCAGGGTCACGCCCGCGGCGCGCCACTGCGCGATGGGCTGCTTGTTCTTGCGGCCGGCGTCCGAGGTGTCGAAGCCCGGCGGCAGCTTCACCTCGAAGCCCCAGGGCTGGCCCGGGCGCCAGCCGGCGTTCTTCAGGAAGGTGGCGGTGGAGGCCAGCGCGTCGGGCACGCTGTCCACGATGTCGCGGCGGCCGTCGCCGTCGAAGTCCACCGCACTGCGGAAGAAGGTGGACGGCATGAACTGCGTCTGCCCGAAGGCGCCGGCCCACGAGCCGGTGAGCTTGCTCTCGGCGATGTGGCCTTCCTGCAGGATGCGCAGCGCGCTGGCGAACTCGCCGCGGAAGTACGCCTGGCGCCGGCCGAAGCACGACAGCGTGGCCAGCGACTGCACCAGCGGCCGTCCGCCCAGGTTCTGGCCGAAATTGCTCTCCACGCCCCACACGCCGACGACGATGGCCGGCGGCACGCCGGTGGCGGTCTCGATCCGGTCCAGCGTGTCCTTCCACTTGGCATAGCCCGCGCGGCCGTCGGCCACGCGCTGCTCGTCCACCAGCATGGCCAGGTAGTCCCACGGTGGCATGGTGAATTCGGGCTGGCGATTGAGCAGCGGCAGCACCGTGGCATCGGGCTGCAGCGTGCCGGTGTACTGCTGGAAGGTGGCCGGCGTGATCGCGGCATAGGCCTTGGTGCCGCGCAGCTCCTGCAGGCAGGACTGGAAGGCGGCGCTGCTGAGCTGCGGCGGCTCCTGCGGATCGGACGATTGCGCGTGGGCGGCGCCCATGGCGAGCAGCGCGGCGGCGCCCAGGAAGCGGTAGTGGCGGTGGTAGTGCATGGGCTGCAATATACCGCAGGCGGGTTTGGATAAAAATTGGCTTCTAAGGCAGGTGGATCAAGCGCAAGCAGCTATGAAATTGATAGACTGCTGCCGACCGCGCGCCGGAGGGCGCCGGCGCGCCGCCCGGGCCGTGTCTCAGGGCATTCCCCAGGTACCGGTAGCGCCGGTTTTCTGCGGGTTTACCCTGGAAAATCAAGCAGGTATATGCGACCCCGCATAGGGTTTATGGATGCGGGTATATATCCCCTATGGTGGCTAGGCACTAACCTCGGAAGCATTCCCCACGATCATGGTTTCCATTGGTATGAACACGACTTCCACAACCCAGCCCATCCGCTTCTTCCACCGCGGCCAGGTGGTCGATGTCAGCGGCGTGCATCCGACCCGCTCGGTGCTCGACTGGCTGCGCGAGGACGCGCACTGCACCGGCACCAAGGAAGGCTGCAACGAGGGCGATTGCGGCGCCTGCACCGTGGTGATAGCCGAGCTGGCCGAGGAGGGCGCGCCGGACGCCGTCGGCGGTCTGCGCCTGCAGACCGTCAACGCCTGCATCCAGTTCCTGCCCACGCTGCACGGCAAGGCGCTGTTCACCGTGGAAGACCTCAAGCGCCAATGCGGCAGCGGCCAGGCCTGCGCCTCCGCCGGCCAGGGCCACGATCACGGCCACGGTCCCAAGACCGTGCCGCTGCACCCGGTGCAGCAGGCCATGGTGGACTGCCACGGCTCGCAGTGCGGCTTCTGCACGCCGGGCTTCGTGATGTCGCTGTGGTCCACCTACGAGCACCACCAGGCCGCCGGCACCCAGCCCACGCGCCAGCAGCTGGCCGATGACCTCTCGGGCAACCTGTGCCGCTGCACCGGCTACCGCCCCATCCTCGACGCCGGCCAGCGCATGTTCGACCTGCCGGCCGCACGCCTCGATACCGCGCCGGTGGTGGCCGCGCTGCAGGGGCTGCAGGGCGGGCCGGCGCTCGACTACACGGCGCAGCAAGGCCAGCGCACCGACCATTTCCATGCCCCGCGCACGCTGGCCGAGCTGGCCGCGCTGCGCGAGGCCAAGCCTCAGGCGCGCGTGGTGGCGGGCTCCACCGACGTGGGCCTGTGGGTGAACAAGATGTTCCGCGACCTGGGCGACATCATCTACGTGGGCGACGTGGCCGACATGAAGGCGGTCGAGGTGCGCGGCGACGAGCTGTACATCGGCGCCGGCGCCTCGCTCGAAGCCGCCTGGCAGGCGCTGACGGCGCGCGTGCCCGCGCTCACCGACGTGTGGCTGCGCTTTGCCTCGCGCCCCATCCGCAATGCCGGCACCATGGGCGGCAACGTGGCCAACGGCTCGCCCATCGGCGACTCGCCGCCGGTGCTGATGGCGCTCGATGCGCAGATCGAGCTGCGCAAGGGCGCGCGCGTGCGCCGCATGCCGCTGCCCGAGTTCTACCTCGACTACATGAAGAACCAGATGGAGCCGGGCGAGTTCGTCCAGGGCCTGTCGATGCCGCTGGCGGCTCTGTCCGCACCCGGCCTGCACGTGCGCGCCTACAAGATCAGCAAGCGCTTCGACTGCGACATCTCGGCGCTGTGCGCCGGCCTGGCGGTGGAGCTGGACGGCGAGGTGGTCAAGGCCGCGCGCCTGGCCTTCGGCGGCATGGCCGCGACCGTCAAGCGCGCCGCGCAGGCCGAGGCCGCCATCGTGGGCCAGCGCTGGACGCAGGACACCGTGAAGGCCGCGCAGGCCGCGCTGGCGCAGGACTTCAAGCCCATGACCGACATGCGCGCCAGCGCCGACTACCGCCTGAAGGTGGCGCAGAACCTGCTGCAGCGCCTGTGGCTGGAAACCCGCGCCAACGACCCGCTGCCGGTGGATGCCACCAGCGTTTTCAGCGTGATGCCGCACGTGACCGCACAGGCCGCAGCGTAAGGAGCAAGCAACATGAACCAAGCCATCAACCCTGCGCTGCTGCAACAGACCGACGCGGCCGAGGCCTTTGCCGACTACACCCAGAACACCGCCTCGCGCATCGACACCGGCGCCGAGGACGCGGCCCACCGCGGCGGCGCCCGCGTGGGCATCAGCCGCCCGCACGAATCCGCCCACCTGCACGTGGCCGGCGAGGCCACCTATGTGGACGACCTGCCCGAGCTCAACGGCACGCTGCACTGCGCGCTGGGCCTGTCGCCGGTGGCGGCCGGCCGCCTCACCGCGCTGTCGCTCGATGCCATCCGCGCCATGCCGGGCGTGGTGGCAGTGCTCACCGCCGCCGACATCCCGGGCGCGAACGACTGCGGCTCCATCATCCACGACGACCCCATCCTCTGCGACGGCGAGATCCGCTACGTGGGCCAGCCGATGTTCGCGGTGATCGCCGAGACGCGCGCCGAAGCCCGCCGCGCCGCCGCGCAGGCCAAGGCCGCCGCGACCATCGAGGCCGCCGAGCCGGTGCTCACGCCGCAGCAGGCCCATGCCCGCGGCCAGTACGTGCTGCCGCCCATGCACCTGAACCGCGCCACCAACGGCGGCGCCCGCGCCGCCATCGACAGCGCGCCGCATCGCTTGAAGAGCTCGCTCGACGTGGGCGGCCAGGAGCAGTTCTACCTCGAAGGCCAGATCAGCTACGCCATCCCCAAGGAGGGCGGGGCCATGCACGTGCATTGCTCCACCCAGCACCCCAGCGAGATGCAGCACCTGGTGGCGCATGCGCTGGGCCTGCACGCCCACGCGGTGCACGTCGAGTGCCGCCGCATGGGTGGCGGCTTCGGCGGCAAGGAGTCGCAGTCGGGGCTGTTCGCCTGCGTGGCGGCCGTGGCGGCCAACCAGCTGCAGCGCCCCGTCAAGCTGCGCCTGGACCGCGACGACGACTTCATGATCACCGGCCGGCGCCACTGCTTCTGGTACGAGTACGAGGTGGGCTACGACGACGAGGGCCGCATCCTCGGCGCCGAGATCACCATGGTGTCGCGTGCCGGGCACTCGGCCGACCTGTCGGGCCCGGTGATGACGCGGGCGCTGTGCCACTTCGACAACACCTACTGGCTGCCCGACGTGTCCATGCACGGCTTCTGCGGCAAGACCAACACGCAGAGCAACACGGCCTTCCGCGGCTTCGGCGGCCCGCAGGGCGCGATCGCGGTCGAGAACATCATCGAGACCGTGGCCAAGGCCCTGGGCCGCGACGCGCTGGACGTGCGCCGCGCCAACTTCTACGGCATGGCCGAGCGCAACGTCACGCCCTATGGCCAGAAGGTGACCGACAACGTGATCCACGAGCTGGTGGAAGAGCTGGAGCGCACCAGCGACTACCGCGCCCGCCGCGCGGCGATCGCCGCCTTCAACGCCACCAGCCCGGTGCTCAAGCGCGGCCTGGCGCTGGCGCCGCTCAAGTTCGGCATCTCGTTCAACGTGGCGCACTTCAACCAGGCCGGCGCGCTGGTCCATGTGTACAGCGACGGCTCCATCCTGGTGAACCACGGCGGCACCGAGATGGGCCAGGGCCTGAACACCAAGGTCGCCCAGGTGGTGGCGCATGAGCTGGGCGTGGGCTTCGAGAGCGTGCGCGTCACCGCGACCGACACGACCAAGGTGGCCAACACCTCGGCCACGGCGGCATCGACCGGCGCCGACCTGAACGGCAAGGCCGCGCAGGACGCCGCGCGCCAGGTGCGCGAGCGCCTGGCCGAGTGCGCCGCCAAGCGCCACGGCGGCAATGCCGCCGACGTGCGCTTCGCCAACGACCAGATCCAGGTCAACGGCAAGGCGCTGCCCTTTGCCCAGGTGGTGCGCGAGGCCTACGTGGACCGCGTGCAGCTGTGGTCCGACGGCTTCTACGCCACGCCCGGCCTGCACTGGGACGGCGCCACCATGCAGGGCCATCCGTTCTACTACTTCGCCTACGGCGCTGCGGTGAGCGAGGTGGTGGTCGACACGCTGACCGGCGAGTGGAAGCTGCTGCGCGCCGACGTGCTGCAGGATGCGGGCCAGTCGCTGAACCCGGCCGTGGACATCGGCCAGGTCGAGGGCGCCTTCATCCAGGGCATGGGCTGGCTGACGATGGAGGAACTCGTCTGGCATCCCACGAACGGCAAGCTCATGACGCATGCGCCCAGCACCTACAAGATCCCGACGGCCAACGACTGCCCGCCGGTGTTCAACGTGCGCCTGTTCGACGGCCGCAATGCCGAGGACTCGATCCACCGCAGCAAGGCCGTGGGCGAGCCGCCGCTGCTGCTGCCGTTCTCGGTGTTCTTTGCGATCCGCGACGCGGTGTCGGCCGTGGGCGAGCACCGCCAGAGCGTGCCGCTGCGTGCCCCGGCGACCAGCGAGGCCATCCTGAACGCCATCGAGGCCGTGCAGGGCGCCTGAGCCAACCGGTTTCCTTTTTTCTTGATGGCTTCGCACATGGGGTGCGAGGCCGATTTCTGGCGCGTTTTCCACCGTTGCGCCGCCCAGTGAAAACAACACGGAGACTACTATGAACTGGACCGAACGGGTGTTCAAGCTCAGCGAGCACAACACCAACATACGCACGGAGCTGATTGCAGGCCTGACCACCTTCCTGACGATGGCCTACATCATCTTTGTCAACCCGTCGATCCTCGGCGACGCCGGCATGCCCAAGGGCTCGGTGTTCGTGGCCACCTGCCTGGTGGCCGCGCTGGGCTCCACCATCATGGCGCTGTATGCCAACTACCCGATCGCGCTGGCGCCGGGCATGGGCCTGAACGCCTACTTCGCCTACGTGGTGGTGCTGCACATGGGCTTCACCTGGCAGGCGGCGCTGGGCGCGGTGTTCGTCTCGGGCTGTTTGTTCATGCTGGTGACCATCTTCCGGGTGCGCGAGCTCATCATCCAGGGCATACCGCAGTCGATACGCGTGTCCATCACCGTCGGCATCGGCCTGTTCCTGGCGCTGATCGCGCTCAAGAGCGCCGGCGTCGTCGCCAAGTCGGACGCCACCTTCGTGACGCTGGGCGACCTGCATTCGGTGCCGGTGGTGCTGGCATCGCTGGGCTTCCTGCTGATCGTGACGCTGGACCGCCTGAAGGTGCCGGGCGCCATCCTGATCGGCATCCTGGCCGTGACCATCGGCTCCTTCATCTGGGGCGGCAACGAGTTCAAGGGCGTGTTCTCGGCGCCCCCGTCCATCGAGCCGACCTTCCTGCAACTCGACATCAAGGCCGCGCTGACCGGCGGCATCCTGAACGTGATCCTGGTGTTCTTCCTGGTAGAGCTGTTCGACGCCACCGGCACGCTGATGGGCGTGGCCAAGCGCGCCGGCCTGCTGGTGCCGGGCAAGATGGAGCGCCTGAACCGCTCGCTGCTGGCCGACAGCTCGGCCATCTTTGCCGGCTCGCTGCTGGGCACGTCCAGCACCACCGCCTATGTCGAGAGCGCCGCAGGCGTGCAGGCTGGTGGCCGCACCGGCCTGACCGCGCTGACCGTGGCCGTGCTCTTCCTGGCCTGTTTGTTCATCGCCCCGCTGGCAGGCGTCGTGCCGGCCTATGCCACCGCACCCGCGCTGCTGTTCGTGGCCTGCCTGATGCTCAGGGAGCTGACCGAGATCGACTGGAACGAGACCACCGAGGCGATCCCCGCCGTCATCACCGCGCTGATGATGCCTTTCACCTACTCCATCGCCAACGGCCTGGCCTTCGGCTTCATCACCTACGCTGCCATCAAGCTGCTGACCGGCCGCGTGAAGGAAGTGCACTGGATGGTGTGGGTGATCGGCGGGGTGTTCCTGTTCAAGTTCATCTACATCGGCGGTCACTGAGATTGCTTCCATAAAGATAGCTGCTGGCGCTTGTTGGACAAGCGCTGTAGCCCAAAAAAGCAAAAACCCGAGGCTTCGCAGCCTCGGGTTTTTTATGGGGCGATGGCGTTCAGTGCACGACCATCATGGTGAACGGCCAGACATAGGCCTGCATGGTCACGTACAGGCCCACCAGGCAGGCCAGCGCGATGGAGTGGAAGAACACGTAGCGCAGGATGTCGCCTTCATGGTCGAACCAGCGCGTGGCGGTGGAGGCCACGACGATGGACTGGGCGTCGATCATCTTGCCCATCACGCCGCCCGAGCTGTTGGCCGCGCCCATCAGGTTGCCCGACAGGCCGAGCTGCTCGGCCGCCACCTTCTGCATGCCGCCGAAGAGCACGTTCGACGCGGTGTCGGAGCCGGTCAGCGCCACGCCCAGCCAGCCCATCAGCGTGCCGAAGAAGGGGTAGAGCACGCCGGTGTTGGCAAAGGCCAGGCCCAGCGTGGTGTCGGTGCCCGAGTAGCGGGTCAGGGTGCCCAGCGCCAGCATCAGCACGATGGTCAGCAGCGAGTACTTGACCAGCCACAGCGTCTTGAAGAAGGTGCGCACGATGGCGACGGGGTTGTACTTCATCACGAAGGCGCTGACGATGGCCGACAGCAGGATGCCGGTGCCGGTGGCCGACAGCAGGTTCAGCGTGTAGACCGCGCCCTCCTTGGTGGGCTTGGGCACCACGGGCGGCATCTTCTCGATCAGGTTGTGCAGGCCGCCCATGGGGAAGGCCGGCGCGAACAGGCTGTTGAGCCAGGCCTTGACCGGCGGCAGGCCCCAGATGAACACGAACACCGACAGGATGACCCAGGGCGTCCACGCGGCGATCAGTGCCTGCCTGCTGTGGCGCACCACGGGCTGTGGCGGCTTGGTTTCGTGGGCGCTGGGATCATGGCCGCGCAGCGACGGCGAGGTCCAGACCTTCTTGGGCTGCCATACGCGCAGGAAGCCCACCAGGCAGGCCATCGACACGATGGCGGCGATGATGTCCACCAGCTCCGGCCCGATGAAGTTCGACACCAGGAACTGCGGGATGGCGAAGGACAGGCCGGTCACCAGGATGGCGGGCCAGATCTCCATCATGCCCTTGCGCCCGGCAAAGGCCCAGATCAGCCAGAACGGCACCAGCAGCGAGAAGAAGGGCAGCTGGCGGCCCACCATGGCGGTGACTTCCATCACGTCGTAGCCGTGCACCTTGGCCAGCGTGATGATGGGCGTGCCCAGTGCGCCGAAGGCCACCGGCGCGGTGTTCGCGATCAGCGACAGGCCCGAGGCGGCCAGCGGCGAGAAGCCCAGGCCGATCAGGATGGCGGCCGTCACCGCCACCGGCGTGCCGAAGCCGGCCGCGCCTTCGAAGAAGGCGCCAAAGCAGAAGGCGATCAGCAGCAGCTGGATGCGCCGGTCCTCGGTGATGCCCGACAGCGAATCCTGCAGCACCTTGAAGCTGCCGTTCTGCTCGGTCAGCTGGTGCAAGAAGATGATGTTCAGCACGATCCAGCCGATGGGCAGCAGGCCCGTGAGCCCGCCCAGCACGGCCGCGCGGCCCGCCATGTCGGCCGGCATGCCGTAGGCGAAGACGGCTACCAGCAGCGCGGCGACGAGGCCCATGCCGGCGGCGATGTGCGCCTTGATGTGGAAGAAGCCCAGGGCCGCCAGCATCACCACGACCGGGATGGCGGCCAGCAGTGTTGATATCAGCATGTTGCCGAGCGGGTCATATATCTGTTGCCAAACCATAGGCCTCTCCTTGTGGGATTGAAAAAATCAAAGGTGGTGGATCATGGCAAAGGTTGCCCTCATCAACGGCCTGCGGAAAACCCTAGGGTGTGGCGCGCCCGACGCTTGCGTGCTCACTTTTTCATAGTATTTCAGCGTGAAGCCATTGGGCCTGCGGGGCGGATGTAATAATTTTCAACGGGCCGCGCAATACATTCAACCTGCGTTGCCAGCCCCTGGGTAGCATGTCATGCTGCGCGGGCCGCTTGGCCTGTGCCATCCCCCCCAACCAGCCATAGCAAGGGTGTGCGAGTGACCGATCTTTCCAAAATGACCTGCATCGAAGACCTGCGCGTGGTCGCCGAGCGCCGCGTGCCGCGCATGTTCTACGACTACGCCGATTCCGGCGCGTGGACCGAGGGCACCTACCGCGCCAACGAGGCCGACTTCCAGGCCATCAAGCTGCGCCAGCGCGTGGCGGTCAACATGGAAGGCCGCAGCACCGCCACCGCCATGGTGGGCCAGCAAGCGAAGATGCCGGTGTCCATCGCGCCGGTGGGCCTCACGGGCATGCAGCATGCGGACGGCGAGATCCACGCCGCGCGCGCGGCCGAGAAGTTCGGCATCCCGTTCACGCTGTCGACCATGAGCATCTGCTCCATCGAGGACATTGCCGAGCACACCACGGCGCCGTTCTGGTTCCAGCTCTACATGATGCGCGACCGCGACGCGATGGCCCGCATGATCCAGCGAGCCAAGGACGCCAAGTGCAGCGCGCTGGTGCTCACGCTCGACCTGCAGGTGATCGGCCAGCGCCACAAGGACATCAAGAACGGCCTCACCGCGCCGCCCCGGCCCACGCTGAAGAACATCATCAATCTGATGACCAAGCCGCAGTGGTGCCTGGGCATGGCGGGCACGCAGCGCCGCACCTTCCGCAACCTCGTGGGCCATGTGAAGGGCGTGTCGGACATGAACTCGCTCGCCGCCTGGACCAACGAGCAGTTCGACCCGCGCCTGTCATGGGCCGACGTGGACTGGGTCAAGCAGCAGTGGGGCGGCAAGCTCATCCTGAAGGGCATCATGGAGGTGGAGGACGCGGTGCTGGCCGCGCAGCACGGCGCCGACGCCATCGTGGTCAGCAACCACGGCGGCCGCCAGCTCGACGGCGCGCCCTCGTCCATCGAGGCGCTGCCGGCCATCGTCGATGCCGTGGGCGACAAGCTCGAAGTGTGGATGGACGGCGGCATCCGCAGCGGGCAGGACGTGCTCAAGGCCTGGGCCCTGGGCGCGCGCGGCACCATGATCGGCCGCTCCATGGTCTATGGCCTGGGCGCCTTCGGCGAGGCCGGCGTGACGCGGGCGCTGCAGATCATCCACAAGGAGCTGGACGTGACCATGGCCTTCTGCGGCCACACCAGTATCCAGACCGTGGACCGCTCCATCCTGCGGCCGGGCACTTATCCCACGGCTCCTGTTGCTTGATGTACTCTCTTTTTTTGATAGCGGCTAGCGCTTGCTCATCAATGGGTTTAGATTAATTTATATCTGAAATCAAGGTGTAGAAAGCGCAAGCAGCTCCTTTTTTGATAGTGGAAGGCCCGCCATGATCGACCACACCGGCATCCATGTGAGCGACCTGGCCCGCAGCCGGCGCTTCTATACCGCGGCGCTGGCGCCGTTGGGCATGGTCGAGCGCAGCGTGCGGGACGACGCGGTGGGCTACAGCGCGCAGCAGCCCGCGCCGCTGGACGACCCGGCCGGCGCCTTCTGGATCGCGGCGGCGCCGCTGATGGAGCCGCGCGTGCACCTCGCCTTCCGCGCCAAGAACCGTGCGCAGGTCGATGCCTTCCACCGCGCGGCCCTGCAGGCCGGCGGCACCGACCACGGCGCGCCCGGCCTGCGGCCGCACTACCACGCCCGCTACTACGCGGCCTTCGTGCTCGACCCCGACGGCTACAACATCGAGGCGGTCTGCCACCAGGGGTGAGCACGCGCCGGCGAAAGTTTTGCCGGTTTTGCTGAATATTGTTGTCATATCGAGGCGATTTGGCGGCGGTATAGGGCATCTGTCCTACATTTTTTTGCCACAAGCGCTTTCTACACTGGCTCTTCTGATCCAAGAACCGGAGGAAGCCAATGTTTGATGCGCTGATCCAAGACGTCGAGAACCGCCTGGGCCTGCAGGGCAAGGGGAGGGAACTGGTCCAGATGGTGCTGGCCTACATGGCCGATCCCACCTCGGGCGGCGTGGCCGGGTTCCTCGAAAAATTCCGCGCCGCCGGCCTGGGCTCGGTGGTGCAGAGCTGGCTCGGCGCCACCGTCGAACCCGAATCGCCCACGCCATCCCAGCTCGAATCGGTGCTGGGCTCGGCCGGCGGCCTGATCCCGTCGCTGGTCTCGCGCCTGAACCTGTCGCGCGAAACCGTGACCTCCGCGCTGGCCTTCGTGGTGCCGCAGCTGATCTCGCGGCTCACGCCGTCGGGGGCGGTGCCCACCGTGCTGCCGGCAGAGGCGACCGCGCTGATCGGCGACGGCGCGCTGCTGGGCGGTGCTGCATCCGCACTGGGTGCTGGCGCCGCTGCCGCCGCACCTGCCGTGCCGGTCCCGCCCGCCGTTCCGTTGCCTCCGGCCGTGCCGGTGCCGCCGCCGGCCTCGGGCGGCGGCCTGGGCAAGTGGCTGCCCTGGGCCATCGTGGCCGCGGTGGTGCTGGGCGGCCTGGCCTATTGCGGCAAGAAGCCTAGCGGCGGCGACACACCGCCCGCCGCATCGACCGCACCGGCGCCCGAAGCGCCCAAGGCATCGATCGGACCCTCATCCTCGTCGCCGCCCGCAGCGGCACCGGCTCCTGCCCCTGAACCCGTTCCGGCCGCAGCGCCAGCACCGGCACCCGCCGCTGGTGCCGCCGATGCCGGCCAGGCTGCGCCGCAGGGCGCTGCCGTGGTGGCCGCGGTGGCGCATGAGATCCCGATGCTGCAGGTGTTCTTCGACTCGGGCAAGACCGAGGTGGCAGCCGAGTTCGCCGACAAGTCCAAGGCGCTGGTGGCCTACCTGCAGTCGCATGGCGATGCGAAGGCGGTGGTGTCGGGCTTCAACGATCCCACGGGCGATCCGGCCAAGAATGCCGAGCTGTCCAAGCAGCGCGCCCAGGCCGTGCAGGCCGCGCTGGTATCCGCTGGCGCAGCGCAGGCGCAGACCGTGCTGGAAAAGCCGGCCGATGCCACGGCCGGTGCTGGCTCCGATGCCGCGGCCCGCCGCGTGGACGTGACCGTGCGGTCGCAGTAAGCGCAGCACTTCCAGCCACAGCGGCTGCCAGGGTCCCGAGGGGCGCTGGCAGCCTTTTTTGTGCCTTGCTGCTGTGTTGCTGCTGGTTGGCGCGACCTTCCTTCGCCAAATGCGGGTGCGGCGCAGCGGGGTTTTCGCATACGCTTGCGCTGGTTACAAGCAATCGAGCGGAAGCAAGTCTTATGGATGGTGGCAGCCAGTGGGCCTGGGTGGTGATGGTGCTGTTCGCGGCGGCGGCGCAGACGGGGCGCAACGCGGCGCAGCGCTCGCTCACGTCCGAGCTGGGCACCTGGGCCGCGACGCTGGTGCGTTTTCTCTACGGCCTGCCGCTGGCGGCGCTGTTCCTGGTGCTGCTGTACGTGTTGCCTGCGCATCCGCCGCAGGTGGGGCCGTGGACGCCGGCGTACTTCGGCTGGATCGCGCTCGGCGCCTTCGCCCAGATCGCCGCCACCGGCGCGCTGCTGCTGGCCATGCAGCAGCGCAACTTTGCGGTGGCCGTCACGCTGTCCAAGACCGAGGTGCTGCAGATCGCGCTGTTTGCCGCGCTCTTCCTGCACGAGCTGCCCAGCCGCATCGCGCTCGTGGCCATGGTGATCGCCACGCTGGGCGTGGTGCTGCTGTCGCTGCCGCCCAAGGGCCAAGGGCTGTCGGCCTGGCGCAGCAAGTCGGCCATGTACGGCCTGGTCTGCGGCGCTTGCTTCGCCATCGCCACCATCGGCTACCGCGGCGCGGCGGTGGAGCTGAATGCCCCCAGCGCCTGGCTGTCCGGGGCCTGGGGCGTGTTCTTCGCGCAGCTGATGCAATCGGTGTCGATGGGGCTATGGTTCGCCTGGCGCGATCCGCAGGTGCTGGTGCGCATCGCGCGCGCCTGGCGGGTGTCGATGCTCGCCGGCGGCCTGGGCTGTGCCGCGTCGCTGGCCTGGTTCAGCGCCTATGCGCTGCAGGGCGCGGCCGCGGTGCGCACGCTGGGCATGGTCGAGGTGGTGTTCAGCTACCTGGTGTCGCGCCGCCTGCTGCGCGAGCAGCTGCGGCGCGAGGAGCGCTGGGGCATGGCGCTGATGGTGCTGGGCATCGTGCTGATCTGCCTGCAGCTGTGAGCCCTGCGCGCCGCAAAGAAAAAACCGCCCGGAGGCGGTTTTTTCAAGGGTTGCGTCAATGCGCTGCGCCGTCGCGGTGGAAGAGGCTGTTGTAGTCCTTGTCGGTGATGAGCACCCACAGGGCCAGTGCCATCACCACGATGCCCGAGACCACGGCATTGCGCATGGCGTCCATGTGCATGCTGAAGCCCAGCATCCAGGGCGAGATCACCATCCACAGCCCCAGCAGGCCCTCGGTCCACTCTTCCCAGGCGCGGGGCATGAAGATCGCGCCCAGCGCTGCGGCGATCAGCGCCAGCCCGACGACCACGCCGCTGACCATGGCCGCCGTCTGGTCCTGGTAACCCAGGACCCAGGGCGACACGGCCAACCAGACACCCAGCAAGGCATTCAGTGGATCCTGCCAATGTTTCATCTGTTTCATGGCTGCTACCTCCTTCCGCCATCGAGGTGCGGCGGCACTTGGTTGGATCATGGATATGGGGGGAGGTTCCCGCCTGCCGGCGGGGCGCGCCTTCTCAGGCGGCTGTCTGACAGATGGGCCGGGATGGCGGGAGGAAGATGTTCCGATCATCAACCGGGATCACAAGCAATGACTACATCTTCCCTGACCAGCGCCGGCGTCGCCGGCGGGGCTCCGCACTACACGCCCGAGGAAAGGCGCCACCGCATCTTCGCGATCATGGCGGCATCGTCGGGCAACCTCGTGGAATGGTTCGACTTCTACGTCTACGCCTTCTCCGCCATCTACTTCGCGGCGGCGTTCTTCCCGCAGGGCGATCCGACGGCCCAGTTGCTCAACACCGCGGGCGTGTTTGCCGCCGGCTTCCTGATGCGGCCCATAGGCGGCTGGCTGTTCGGCCGCATCGCGGACCGCTACGGGCGCAAGAAGTCGATGCTGATCTCGGTGACCATGATGTGCGCCGGCTCGCTGGTGATCGCCTGCCTGCCCACCTACGCGCAGATCGGCGCCTGGGCGCCGTTCCTGCTGCTGCTGTGCCGGCTGTTCCAGGGGCTGTCGGTGGGCGGCGAGTACGGCACCACGGCCACTTACATGAGCGAGGTGGCGCTCAAGGGCCAGCGCGGCTTCTTCTCGTCGTTCCAGTATGTGACGCTGATCGGCGGCCAGCTGCTGGCGGTGCTGCTGATCGTCATCCTCGAGGCGCTGCTGACCGAGCAGCAGCTGCGCGACTTCGGCTGGCGCATTCCCTTCGTGTTCGGCGCCGTGTCGGCGGTGGTGGCCATGCTGCTGCGCCGCACGCTGCACGAGACCCAGTCCAAGGAGGCGCTGGCGAGCAAGGACTCGGGCACCATGTCCAGCCTGTTCCGCAACCACCTGGGCGCCTTCATCACCGTGGTGGGCTATACGGCCGGCGGCTCGCTGATCTTCTACACCTTCACCACCTACATGCAGAAGTACCTGGTCAACAGCGTGGGCCTGCCGGTCAAGACCACCAGCTACGTGATGACGGCCTGCCTGTTCCTCTACATGTGCATGCAGCCGCTGTTCGGCATGCTGTCGGACCGCATAGGCCGGCGCAGCTCGATGATGCTGTTCGGCGCGCTGGGCGCGGTGTTCACCGTGCCCATCCTGACCACACTGCAGCATGTGCATTCGCCGGCGATGGCCGGCGTGCTCATCGTCGCAGCGCTGGCCATCGTCAGCTTCTACACCTCGATCTCGGGCATCGTGAAGGCCGAGATGTTCCCGTCCGAGGTGCGCGCGCTGGGCGTGGGCCTGGCCTATGCGGTGGGCAACGCGGTCTTCGGCGGCAGCGCCGAATACGTGGCCTTGGCGCTGAAGAAGGCCGGGCACGAGCCGGCCTTCTTCTGGTATGTGTCGGCGATGATGGTGGTGGCCTTCCTGTTCAGCCTGCGCCTGCCCAAACAGGCCGCCTACCTGCACCACGACCATTGACGCTGCGACAATCCGGGCGTGACCACGCCCTTGCCTGAGCCCCGCCCACGCCGCATCGCCCACCTGGACATGGACGCGTTCTACGCGTCCGTCGAGTTGCTGCGCTATCCGCAGCTGCAGGGCCTGCCGGTGGTGATCGGCGGCGGGCGCCGCAGCGAGGACGATGCGCTGGCGGCCGCCTATGGCGGGCGGCTGGAGCAGATTCCGGTGGAGGCCTTCGTGCGGCTCTCCGGCTATGTGGGCCGCGGCGTCATCACCACGGCCACCTACCCGGCGCGGCAGTTCGGCATAGGCTCGGCCATGGGCATGATGAAGGCGGCGCGGCTGTGCCCCGAGGCCATCCTGCTGCCGGTGGACTTTGCGCGTTACCGCCAGTATTCGCGGCAGTTCAAGGCCATCATCACCGCGATGGCGCCGCAGATGGAAGACCGCGGCGTGGACGAGGTCTACATCGACTTCACCGAGGTGCCCGGTGGCCAGGAGGAGGGCGGCCGCGTGCTGGCGCTGGCGCTGCAGCGCGCCATCCGCGAGGCCACGGGGCTGACCTGCTCCATCGGCGTGGCGCCGAACAAGCAGCTGGCCAAGCTGGCCAGCGAGTTCAACAAGCCGCATGGCGTGTCCATCGTGGTGGCGGACGACCTGGAGCGGCTGATCTGGCCGCTGCCCTGCCGCAAGCTCAACGGCATCGGCCCCAAGGCCGATGCCCGGCTGGCTGCGCTGGGCCTGCACACCATTGGTGACATCTCGCTCAAACCGCGCGACTGGCTGGTGCAGCACTTCGGCAAGTCCTACGGCGCCTGGCTGCACGACTCGGCCTGGGGCCGCGACGAGCGGCCGGTGGTGACCGAGAGCGAGCCGGTGTCGATGAGCCGCGAAACCACCTTCGACCGCGACCTGCACGCGGTGCGCGACAAGGCCGAGCTGGGTGCGATCTTCACCGAGCTGTGCGTGCAGGTGGCGGCCGACCTGCAGCGCAAGGGCTATGTGGGCCGCACCATCGGCGTCAAGCTGCGCTATGCGGACTTCCGCACCGCCACGCGCGACCACAGCCTGCAGCTGTACACCAATGATGCCCAGGCCATCCGCTATGCCGCGGGCCAGAGCCTCAAGCGCGCGCCGCTGTCGCAGCGCCTGCGCCTGCTGGGCGTGCGCGTGGGCAACCTGCTGCCGCAGGCGGAAGCGCAGGCCCAGGGGCTGGCGGCCGACTGGGCGCGCGTGCGCGAGTCCGAGGCCCGGCAGGCGACGCCCCGGCCGGCCTCGCACGATCCGTTCACGCTGCCGCTGTTCGGCGAGGAGGTTTGAGGTGTTTTTGGCTTCTAGCCCTTGTCTGTCAAGCGCGAGAAGCTATCAAATTGATATTCAGGGCAGGGGCCAGGGCTTCTGCGTGCCGCGGATCTGCTCGAAGGCGCGCGCGAACCGGAGCACGCCCAGGTCGTCGAAGCGCGGGCCGGCGATCTGCAGGCCGATCGGCAAGCCCGCTGCCGTATAGCCGCAGTTGACCGACGCCGCGGGCTGCTCCGACATGTTGAACGGCACGGTGTAGGCGATGTGCTCCAGCGGGCGCAGCGGGTCGTTGGTGGGCGAGGCCCATTCGGCGGCGAAGGCCGCGTGCGGCGCCACCGGCGAGACCACGTAGTCGAAGGCGCTGCAGGCCCGCACCGTGGCCACGCGGGTCAGGTGGAACTGCTGGCTGGCATCGAACACCTGGCGGGCACTGAAGGCGCCGGCGCTTTCGGCCCAGGTGCGGATGTAGGGCAGTACCTGGGCGCGGCGTTCGTCGCTCAGCGCCTGCAGGTCGGCCAGCGAGCGCATGCGCCAGAAGTGGTCCATGCCCTCCAGCATCCCGGGCGTGAGGAAGGGCTGCATCGGCGTGACCTGCGCGCCGGCGGCCTCCAGCCATCGGGCGCTCTGCTCCACGGCCGCCCGCACCTCGGGCTCCAGCGGCAGGCCGCAGCCGGCGTCGAGCAGCAGGCCCACGCGCAGGCCGCGCAGGAAGGCCGGCGTGGCGGCGGCAGCCTCGTGCCAGGCGATGTCCTGCGCGGGCAGGCTCATGCTGTCGCGCGCGTCGGGCTGGGACAGCACCTGCATCATCAGCGCGGAGTCGGCCACGCTGCGCGTCATCGGCCCGGCGGCGCGGCCGGTGTAGGGCGGATCGATGGGGATGCGGCCCAGGCTGGGCTTGAGGCTGAAGATGCCGCACCAGCTCGCCGGCAGGCGCAGCGAGCCGCCGATGTCGGTGCCGATATGCAGCGGGCCGTAACCCGCCGCCGCGGCCGCGCCGCCGCCGGCGCTGGAGCCGCCCGGGCCCTTGCTCAGGTCCCAGGGGTTGCGCGCCAGCGGGTGGAAGCTCGACAGCCCCGACGAAAGCATGCCGTAGTCGGGCATGGTGGTCTTGGCAAACAGGATGGCGCCGGCCTCGCGCATGCGCGCCGCTGGCGGACCGTCGGCGGCCGCGGGCACCAGGGCCACGGCGGCGGTGCCCAGCGGCACCGGGTCGCCGGCGGTGGCGATGTTTTCCTTGATGGTGCAGGGCACGCCGTCGAGCGGTCCCGCGGGCGTGCCGGTGCGCCAGCGCTGCTCGCTGGCGCGGGCCTGTTCCAGCGCCTGCTCGGGGCGGTACAGGTAGGTGGCGCACAGGCGCGGCTCCCAGCGCTCGACCTGGGCGATCACCGCCTTCATCACCTCCACCGGCGACAGGCTGCGCCCGCGGTAGGCGGCCAGCAGCTCGCCGGCGGACCAATCATGCAATGCAGTCATCTCACACCCAGTAGAAGGAGGACAGGTCGTTGGCGAACACCGGCATGTCCTTCCACAGGCCGCGCAGGTTCTTGTTGGCCACGGTCACCCACTGCGCCTGGTAGAGGAAGACGTTGGCCGCGTCCTCGGCCAGCATGCGCTGCGCGTCGCCGAGCAGGCGGGCTCGGTCGGCCGGGCGGGTGGCGGTCTTGATCTGGTTGTACAGCGCGTTGAACTTCTCGGACTGGTAGCCCCAGTAGTAGTCGCTGCGGGTGTAGTTCACCAGGTCGAAGGGCTCGACGTGCGAGATGATGGACAGGTCGTAGTTGCGGTTGGTGTAGGTGCCGCTGAGCCACTGCGCCCATTCCACGTTCTGCAGCTTGAGCTCGATGCCGATCTTGGCGAGCTGCGCGGCGACGATCTCGCCGCCCTGGCGCGCGTAGGGCGCGGGCGGCAGCGTCATGGTCAGCGTGAGCGGCGTCTTCACGCCGGCTTCGGCCATCAGCTTCCTGGCCTTTTCCACGTCGTAGGGGTTGATGCCGGTGGTGTCCACATAGCCGAAGGCGCCGGGCACGTAGTGGCTGCCGATGGGCGCGCCCAGGCCGTCGGCGGCGCCGGCGATGATGGCTTTGCGGTCGATGGCGGCCGAGATGGCGCGGCGCACGCGCACGTCGTCCAGCGGCTTGCGGCGCTCGTTGATGGCCACGATGGTCTTGGCGCGCGAGCCGTTGACCAGCACCTGGTAGCGCGGGTTGGTCTTGAACTGCTCGATGCCGCGGGGCGTGGCGCGCGGGAACAGGTCCACGTCGCCCGCCAGCAGCGCCGCCACCTGCGCGGCGGCGTCGGGGATGAAGCGGAAGGTCGCCCGCTGGATGCGGATGCTGCCGACCTGGCGGTAGTCGGGCCAGGCGGCGAGGGTGACGGCCGAGCCCCGGCTCCAATTGCCGAGCTTGTAGGGGCCGGTGCCCACAGGGGCGGTGGCGTTCTTCTCGGCGCTCTTGGGCTCGACGATGATGGCCGTGGCCTGGCCCAGCTCGAACAGCAGGTCGGGATCGATCTCCTTGTTCAGCAGCACGACGGTGTGCTCGTCCACCGCCTGGGTGCTGAGGTTGGCGAACAATCGCTTGTCCTTGTTGGTGCTCTTGTCGCTGCCGGCGCGGTCGAACGAGAACTTGACGGCCTGGGCGTTGAAGGGCTCGCCGTTGTGGAACTTGACGCCCTTGCGCAGCTTGAAGGTGTAGGTCTTGAGGTCGGGCGAGACCTCCCAGCTCTCGGCCAGCAGCGGCGACACGCTGCCGTCGGAGTTGATCTTGGTCAGCGTCTCGTAGATGTTGTAGAGCGTGATCTCGCCGACGGACGAGGCGGCGCTGGCCGTGGGGTCCAGCCCCGGCGGCTCCAGCGTGAGGCCCAGCACCAGGGTGTTCTTCTTGCCCTGGGCATGGGCCAGCCCGGGCAGGCCCAGCGGCAGGGTGGCGAGCGCCCCGGTGGCGATCAGGGCTCTTCGGTTCAGCATGGAGGTCTCCCGTGTTCTCAAAAAAGATAGCGTATGGCGTTGAATATATCAGCGCCGGCGCGGATTGCTATGCGTGTTTTCTAGCGCGCCCGGCGCGGCCGAACCTGGGGCACGGCTTCCATCAATTGGCGCGTGTAGGGGTGCTGGGCGTGCTGCAGCAGCTCGCCGGGCGGGCCTTGCTCGACGATGCGGCCCTGGTGCATCACGACCACATCGTCGCACAGGTGGTTGACGACGGCGAGGTCGTGGCTGATGAGCAGGTAGGTGATGCCGAACTGCTCCTGCAGATCCTGCAGCAGGTTCAGCACCTGGGCCTGCACCGAGACGTCGAGCGCGCTGACGGGCTCGTCAGCCACGATCAGCCGCGGCCGCGTGATGAGCGCGCGGGCGATGGCGATGCGCTGGCGCTGGCCGCCGGAGAATTCGTGCGGGTACTTGTCGGCGTCGCTGGTGCGCAGGCCCACCTGCTGCAGCACCTCCAGCGCCTGCTCGCGCCGCTCGGCGGGGCTGCCCGCGGCGAGCGGCTCGGTCACGATGCGGGCCACGGTCTGGCGCGGGTCAAGCGAGCCGTACGGGTCCTGGAACACCATCTGGAAGTCGCGCCGCGCCGCGCGCAGTTCGGCGGGCGGCAGCGCGTGCAGGTCGCGCCCGAGCAGGCGCACCTGGCCCGAGCTGGGCGCGTCCAGCGCCATCACGATGCGCGCCAGCGTGGACTTGCCCGAGCCCGATTCGCCCACCACGCCGAGGCTGCGCCCGGCCTGCAGTGCAAAGCTCACGCCCTGCAGCGCCTGCACCGTGGGCGCGGGCGCCCAGAGCTTTTCGCGCGGCAGCGTGTAGGTGCGGGTGACATCGCGCACGTCGAGCAGGGCAGAGGTGATGGCGGCATTCATGGCGTGGCCACCTCCGCGTAGGCTTCCGGGCGCAGGCAGTACACGCGGTGCGCCGCCGACAGCGCCACGGCCGGCGGCACCTGCGCGTGGCAGGCCGGCTGGGTGAAGCGGCAGCGGCCGGCAAAGGTGCAGCCCGCGGGCAGGTCGGCCAGCTCGGGCACCGTGCCGGCGATGGTGGACAGACGTGGGCGCGGCTGGCCGGGCGCGCGCGGCGTCAAACTCGGGCGAGCCGCGAGCAGGCCACGGGTGTAGGGATGGGCCATGTGCTCGAAGACCTCGGCCGTGGCGCCGGACTCGACGATGCGTCCGCCGTACATCACCAGCAGGTCGTCCACGTTCTGCGAAATCAGGCCCAGGTCGTGCGAGATCAGCAGCAGCGCCATGTTGCGCTCGGCCACCAGCTCGTTGATGAGGTCGAGGATCTGGCGCTGCAGGGTTACGTCCAGCGCGGTGGTGGGCTCGTCGGCGATCAGCAGGTCGGGCCCGCAGGCCAGCGCCATGGCAATGGTGATGCGCTGGCGCTGGCCGCCCGAGAACTGGTGCGGGTAGGCGTCGAAGCGCTGCGCCGGCTGGGCGATGCCCACGCGGGCCAGCAGCGCGATGGCGGCCTCGCGCGCGGCGGCGGCCGACAGCCCCTGGTGCAGGCGCATGGGCTCGGCGATCTGGCGGCCGATGGTGTGCACCGGGTTCAGCGCCGTCATCGGCTCCTGGAAGACCATGGCGATGCGGTTGCCGCGCAGCCCGCGCCACTGGCGCTCGGACAGGCCGAGCAGCTCCTCGCCCTGGAAGCGCACGCTGCCGCCGGCCTGGGCCGATTCGGGCAGCAGGCCCATCAGCGCCATCGCGGTGATGGACTTGCCGCAGCCCGACTCGCCGATCAGCCCCAGCGCCCGGCCGCGCTCGATCTGGAAGCTCACGCCCTGCACGGCCAGCGCGGGGCCGCGCTGGGTCTGCAGGCGGATGCTCAGGTCGCGGACGTCGATCAGCGGCATGGCATCTGCAAAAAAGTGAGCTGCTGGCGCTTGTTATTCATGGGTTTCAAAGGTGTTTGTATTTGAAATTCAGCAGGGAAGAGCGCTAAAAGCTATTGTTTTTGTATCAACGTTTCCGCGCCAGGCGCGGGTCCAGCACGTCGCGCAGGCCGTCGCCCATCAGGTTCAGCCCCAGCACCGACAGCGCGATCGCCACGCCGGGAAACACCGCCAGCAGCGGCGCCTGGAACATCAGGGTCTGCGCCTCGGCCAGCATGCGGCCCCACGAGGGCTGCGGCGGCTGCGTGCCCAGGCCCAGGTACGACAGCGCCGCTTCGGCCAGGATGGCCAGCGCGAACTGGATCGTGGCCTGCACGATCAGCACCGGCAGCAGGTTGGGCAGCACGTGCTGCCCCGTGATCTGCCAGGCATTGCGGCCGCAGGCGCGCGCCGCCAGGATGTACTCGCGCGCCCAGATGGCGTTGGCCGAGGCGCGGGTGATGCGCGCGAACGTGGGTATGTTGAAGATGCCGATGGCGATGATGGCGTTGACCACGCCCGGCCCGAACACCGCCGTCAGCATGATGGCCGACAGCACGGCCGGGAAGGCGAAGCTGAAGTCCGCCAGCCGCATGATCGCTTCCTCGACCCAGCCGCGCCGCGCCGCGGCCAGCAGGCCCAGCGCCGTGCCCAGCGTGAGGCCGATGCCCACCGCGATCACGCCCACCAGGATGGAGCTGCGCGCGCCCACCAGCAGCTGCGAGGCCACGTCGCGGCCGTAGGCATCGGTGCCCAGCCAGTGGGCGCCGCCGGGCGGCTGCAGCTTGATGTCCAGGTTGATGTCGAGCGGCGGCCAGGGCGTCCACAGGTACGAGAGGGCGGCCGCGAGCAGCAGCAGCGCGGTCAGTACGGCGCCCAGGGCCAGGCTGCGGTTGCGCAGCGCGCGCAGGATGCTAGATGTCATGGGCCTTGATGCGGGGATCGATGACCGCATAGAGCAGGTCCACCACGAAGTTGACCACCACCACCATCGCGGCCAGCAGCATGATGCAGTTGCGCACCACCATCAGGTCGCGGTTGGCGATGGACTGGAAGATGAGCCGGCCCATGCCGGGCAGGTAGAACACGTTCTCCACCACGATGGTGCCGGCCAGCAGGTTGGCGAACTGCAGGCCCATCACGGTGAGCACCGGGATCATCGCGTTGCGCAGCACGTGGCCGAACAGCACGGCGCGGCGGCTCAGCCCTTTGGCGCGCGCGGTGCGCACGAAATCCTCGCGCAGCACCTCGAGCACGGCCGAGCGCGTCATGCGCGCCAGGATGGCGGCCTGCACCACGGCCAGCGACAGCGCCGGCAGCAGCAGCGCCTTGAGCGCGGCCCCCGGCGAGCCGCCGGCCGCCTCGGTCCAGCCCGGAAAGCCGCCGGCCGAGAACCACTGCAGCCGCACCGAGAACAGCAGGATCAGCAGGATGGCGAACCAGAAGTTGGGAATGGCGATGCCCAGCTGCGCCAGGCCCATCACGCCCACGTCGCCCCATTTGTTGTGGTTGGCCGCGGCATAGATGCCGGCCGCCAGCGCGATCAGCACGGTCAGCGCCATGGCCAGCACCGCCAGCGGCACGGTGAGCGCCAGGCGCTCGGTGATCAGGTCGAGCACCGGCGAGCCGTAGCTGTAGCTGTCGCCCAGCTCGCCGCGCAGCAGGCCGGTCATCCAGTGGGTGTAGCGCTCCCAGGCGGGCTGGTTCAGGCCGAGCTGCTGCGCCAGTTCGGCCACGGCCTCGGGCGCGGCGTCGGGCCCCATCAGCATCTGGGCGGCATTGCCCGGCAGGATGTCCAGTACCAGGAACACCACGACCGAGGTGCCCAGCAGGGTGAGCACCAGGGTGGCCAGGCGCTTGAGAAGGAATAAGCCCATCGACGGTAGAACTGAGAGAGTCGCCGCAGCATAACGCCTACATGGCGTCATGCCAATTGCGGATGCAACCAATTGCAGGATCGCAGCGGGCCGATAATGTCGCCCATGGCACATCCTTTTTGCGACTCTCAGGCGGGGCCGGCATGGCGCTGATGATCACCGACGAATGCATCAACTGCGATGTGTGCGAACCCGAGTGCCCGAACGACGCAATCTCGATGGGCGAACAGATCTACGAGATCGACCCGGCGCTATGCACCGAATGCGTCGGCCACTTCGACGAGCCCCAGTGCGTGCAGATCTGCCCGGTGGCCTGCATCCCGGTGAACCCGCAGTACGAGGAAAGCCAGGAGACGCTGTGGCAGAAGTACCAGCGCCTGCAGGAAATCAAGCCAAACTAGGCCCTGGTGCTTATCCAGCAAGCGCTGGATGCTATCAATTTGCGGGTTCTGGCCGCGGCGGCTTGGGCCGGGGCGGCTTGGTGGTGTGGATCTGCAGCGTGGCCTTGTCCATCTGGCCGGCCAGCATCTCGGGGTAGGCCTTCAGCGAGTGGATGATGCTGTCCTCGATCAGGCGGCGCTGGTCGGGCGCGGGTTTCTTCAGCACCCAGTTCGCCACTTCGTGCTTGAGGCCGGGGTGGCCGATGCCTATGCGCAGCCGCCAGTAGTCGGGGCTGCCCAGCTGGGCATGGATATCGCGCAGGCCGTTGTGCCCGCCGTGGCCGCCGCCCTTCTTGAGCTTGACCTGGCCGGGCGGCAGATCGAGCTCGTCGTGCACCACGAGGATCTCTTCCGGCTTGATCTTGAAGAAGCGCGCCAGCGTGCCCACCGACTTGCCCGACAGGTTCATGAAGGTCTGCGGCTCCAGCAGCCACACGGGCTCGCCCAGGTGGCTGGTGCGGGCCATCAGCGCGTAGTAGCTGCGGTCGGGCTGCAGGTGCACGCCCATGTCGCGGGCCATGGCGTCCAGCCACCAGAAGCCGGCGTTGTGGCGGGTGTCCTCATACTCGGGGCCGGGATTGCCGAGCCCTACAAACAGCTTGATCATGGCGGGGAATTATCGGTGCGCTGCAGGCGCGGTAGAAACAAAAAAGGCTGCACCGGGGTGCAGCCTTTTTGACGGGAAGGCGGAGCTTCTTAGGCAGCCGGAGCTTCTTCGGCAGCGGCTTCGCCACCGGCAGGAGCAGCCACCGACACCAGAGCGGGGTTGGTGTGCGACACGGCGGTCACGCCCTTGGGCAGAGCGATGTCGTTCAGGTGCAGGGTCGCACCCTTTTCCAGCTTGCTCAGGTCCACGGCGATGAACTCGGGCAGGTCGGTGGGCAGGCAGCTCACTTCGATTTCGGTCACCACGGGGGTCACCAGGCACTTGCCCACCTTCACGGCGGGAGACTCTTCAGCACCGCTGTAGTGCACCGGCACCTTCATGTGCAGCTTGGTCTTGGCGTCCACGCGCTGGAAGTCCACGTGCAGCACCAGTTGCTTGAACGGGTGGTATTGCACGTCGCGCAGCAGCACTTGGCTCTTGGCGCCGGCCAGGTCCATTTCCAGCACGCTGGAGTGGAACGCTTCCTTCTTCAGGGCGTGCCACAGGGCGTTGTGGTCCAGCTCGATGGCCACGGGAGCGGCTTCGCCACCGTAGACGATACCGGGCGTACGGCCCGAATTGCGCAGACGGCGGCTCGCACCCGTACCTTGCTTGGCGCGCTCAAAAGCGACAAAGTTCATTTTCAATACTCCACTAAGAACCCACCGCGACCAGCGGGTCCGATTACAAAGGCCGTTGCGGTGCAACGGCCGGCGATGTCAGGATGCCCCTACCGGGGTATCAGGCGTCCTGGAACAAACTGATGACCGATTCGCCGGTGGCGATGCGCTGCATGGTCTGCGCGAACAGCGGTGCCACCGACAGCTGGCGGATCTTCTTGCACTGCAGTGCGGCATCCGACAGTGGGATGGTGTTGGTCACCACCACTTCGTCCAGCGCCGCACCGTTGGTGATGCGGTCGATGGCCGGGCCCGACAGGATGGGGTGCGTGCAGTAGGCATACACCTGCTTGGCGCCGCGCTCCTTGAGCACTTCGGCCGCCTTCACCAGCGTGCCGGCGGTGTCGATCATGTCGTCCATGATCACGCAGTTGCGGCCTTCGATGTCGCCGATCACGTGCATCACTTCGGATACGTTCGCCTTCGGGCGGCGCTTGTCGATGATGGCCAGGTCGCAGTTCAGCTGCTTCGCCAGCGCACGGGCACGCACCACGCCGCCCACGTCGGGCGAGACCACGATCAGGTCTTCGTAGTTCTTCTGGCGCAGGTCGCCCAGCAGCACCGGCGAAGCATAGATGTTGTCGACCGGAATGTCGAAGAAGCCCTGGATCTGGTCGGCGTGCAGGTCCATGGTCAGCACACGCGACACGCCCACGGCCTGCAGCATGTTGGCCACGACCTTGGCCGAGATAGGCACGCGCGACGAACGCGGGCGGCGGTCCTGGCGGGCATAGCCGAAATAGGGGATGACGGCGCAGATGCGCTCGGCCGATGCGCGCTTGAGCGCATCCACCATCACCAGCAGTTCCATCAGGTTGTCGTTCGTGGGCGCGCAGGTGGGCTGCACCACGAAGACGTCGCGCGTACGCACGTTCTGGCGGATCTCGACGGTGACTTCTCCATCGGAGAAGCGGCCTACGTCGGCCGTCCCCATGGGCGTACGAAGATGCTGCGCAATTTCAGCGGCCAGGCCTGGATTGGCATTGCCGGTGAAAACCATGAAATCGGGATGATGGTTTTGCATGAGCGTCCCACTGCAGATGGGCCTCGATGATTGCTCGTAGATGTTGGGTGGCAGGGGAGGAAGGACTCGAACCCTCGCATGCCGGAATCAAAATCCGGTGCCTTTACCAACTTGGCGACTCCCCTACAAGAACCGGCAGCAGTTTTGCCAATCCTTATAAACCTTCAGTCTGCTGACCAGCCCCGCAAAGGGTGTTCCGCAAGACTTTTGCAATCTCTCACTATCCAGTCTGGCGCTTGCCCGACTGTATGGCTTTGATCTTGCCTCTTCACTGCAAACACTGCACTGCCTGAGCCCGTCATTCTAGCATGTAATCCTTGCGATTCAAACCAGTTGATGGTTTTTTTTATCTCGGGACACAAGCCTTCAGCTACCGGCTGCAAGTCATTTCGACCGAAGTCAAAGTGCTTATCAGCGAAGACCGCAATTGTAGCACGCTCTGAATCGCGTTTTAAAGAAGGGTGCGAAAAAATGGATTTGGTGTCGAGTCCGGCCTGCGGTTTGGCGACGACGATGTCCTGGCCGGCCAGCGCCGCATCGTGCAGCGGCGTGATGAGCTCGCCTATGCCTTCGACCCAGGCGTTGTGGCCGCACAGGAAGAAAGGTACGTCGGCGCCGAGCGTAAGGCCGATGCGCGAGAGCTGCTGGGTGCTGAGGCCCAGGTTCCACAGCCGGTTCAGCGCGAGCAGCGTGCTGGCCGCGTCCGACGAGCCGCCGCCCATGCCGGCCTGGGCGGGAATGGACTTCTCTATATGGATGTCCGCGCCCAGGCCACAGCCGGTGGCGGCCTGCAGCGCGCGGGCGGCGCGCAGGATCAGATCGTCGGGCGGTAGCGCGCTGCCCAGGTCATGGCGGGCGATGGTGGCATCTGCGCGCAGCTCGAAGTGCAGCCGGTCCTGCCAGTCGATCAGCAGAAAGACGGATTGCAGCAGGTGGTAGCCGTCGGCGCGGCGCCCGGTGATGTGCAGGAAGGTATTGAGCTTGGCGGGGGCCGGAACGTCGTAGAGCGCGCGCATACGAAAAACGAAAGAGGGCAGGGGTTTCAGCGCGGCGTGAACACGATGCGCAGGCTGGCTTCGGGCTGGGGGCTGTAGCGGTGGGCGGTGAGCTTGCCGTCGGCGATGGCGCCGAGGTCGGCTTCCCAGCCCTGCACGCGCGTGGCCTGGCCGCGCAGCCAGTCGAACAGGGCCTCGATGGGCAGCGGCGTGCCGAGCAGCTCTTGCACCAGCGCGGACAGCGAATCCGAGCTGCGGGTGCTGCTGCCCTGCGTGATGCTGGCTTGGCCCTGCGCCCATTGCAGCCGGGCCACGATATTGCCCAACGGGTTGAGCAGCACCAGTTCGCCGGCCCGGGCGTTGCCCGACAGCTCGAACTCGCCGCTGTTGAACTGCGGCGGATCGGTCTGCACCTGCACGCTCAGGCGACCGCTCCAGTAGTCGGACTCGGGCGCGGCGGCCAACTGGCGGCCCGGCGAGGCACAGGCCGCGAGCAGCAGCGAGGCCGCTGCCGCGAGCAGGCTGCGCCGCTGCAGGCGAGGGGATGCGCTCACGGCTTGAGGCCCAGCTGCTGGAAGGTCTTGAGCAGCGCCTCGTTGTCCGGGGCATCCTTCAGCACGGTGCGCAGCAGCGATTCGGCCGCCTGCTTCTTGCCCTGCGTCCACCAGACCTGCGCCAGGTGGGCGCCGATCTCGGGGTCGTTCATCTTGGTGTAGGCCTCTTCGAGCAGCTGCGCCGCGCGTTCGTGGTTGCCGAGCTTGTACTCGACCCAGCCGAGGCTGTCGGTGATCATCGGGTCGCCGGGCGACATCTTCAGCGCCGTCTCGATCAGGGTCTTGGCCTCGTCGAGCTTCAGGCCGCGGTCGGCCAGCGAGTAGCCCAGCGCGTTGTACGCGTGGTAGTAGTCGTTCTTGCGGGCGATGATCCGGCGCAGCAGGAGCTCCATCTGGTCGATGTCGTTCAGGCGCTCGGCCAGCATGGCCTGTTCGTAGAGCGCGTCGTTGTCGTTGGGCGAGAGCTGCACCAGCTTGGCCTGCAGCGCCAGCGCCTTGGTGTAGTTCTTGGCGGTCTTTTGCAACTGCACCTGGGCGGCGAGCTTGGTGCGCTGGTCGGCCTGCGTGTCCTGCGGCAGCTTGTCGAGCAGGGCTTCGGCGTCATCGAAGCGGCCCTGTTGCATGCGGATCGAGGCCAGGCGCAGCGTGGACAGCGGCTGGTTGCCGGCCTCGCCGATCTGGCGGGCCCATTGCTCGGCCTCGGCCCATTTCTGCTGCGCCTCGGCCATCTGCTCGCGCAGCATCAGGCTCTGGATGCGCACCTCGCGCTGCAGCACGGACGACGGCAGCTTGGGTGTCAGCGTGTCGAGCTTGAGCAGCGAGACGTCGGCCTCGGCGTACTGCCGGGTCTGTGCCTCGATGATGGCCTTGAGCATCCAGGCGTCGGGCGAGTCGGCGTCGAGCTCAGTGGCGCGGCGGGTTTGCTGCAGGGCCTCGTCGAAGCGCTGCGCACCCATCAGGCTGCGGGCGTAGGCCAGGTGGGCATCGGCGCTGGAGGATTTGTCGAGATAGGCCTTGACCAGCGGCTCGGCCTCGCTCACCCCTTCGTTCACCAGGTCGGCCGCGAGCCGGGCAGCGCCCTCGTTGTTGGCGTCGATGGCCATGGCCCGGCGCGTGGATTCCAGCGCGGGCAGCTTCTCGCCGGCGGCCAGCTCCACGCGGCCGATGGCCACCCAGGCGTCGCCGCCGGTGGCGGGGTTCTCCAGCTCGGGCGCGAGCGCGTCGCGCACGATGGAGGCGGCCAGCGCCCGGTTGCCGAGCCGGCTGTAAATGCGTGGCAGGGCCTGGATGAATTCGCGCTTCTCGGCCGCGGGCGCGTTGGCGATCTCTTGCTTGAGCAGGGCGCGCGTGGCCTCGCCCTGGTTGGTGGCGAGCAGCACCTGCAGCAGAAAGCGGTTGGCCTGCGAGGACTGGGGATGGGCTTCCTTCCAGGCGCGGGCCACCATGGTGGCCTGCTCGGCGGAGCGCGACAGCAGCGCGACCTGGGCCGCGCGCTGGTAGACCTTGGCGTCGCCCGAGCGGCGGGCCGCGTCGAGCAGCAGTTCCACGCTGGGGGCGGCTTCGCCGCGGTAGGCGTACATCTCGCCCAGCAGCAACTCGTAGAACAGTTCGGCATCGAGCTGGGCGCTGGCGCTTTCCTCGCGCTCGGCGGCGGCCAGCTTCTGCGCGCTTTTCGGGCTGGCCTTCTGTTCGCTGGCCGGGGCCGGCTTGTGCGGCGTGGGCGCTGCGAGCAGGGGGCTGCACAGGCTGGCGGCCAGGCCGTAGGCCAGTAGGCGAAGAGTTTGCTTCATCGGACGATAATAATCGAAGGACATAAAGGGTTTGCTAAAGGACGAATGTGCCCGAATTGCCGGAAGTCGAGGTTACGCGCAGAGGTTTGGCTGATGCGATTCAAGGGGTAAGCATCCGCGGGGTGCAGCTGGGCAAGCCGCTGCGCTGGCCGCTGGGCATTGCCGAGGCGCGGCTGCTCGGGCAGTCGGTGCGCTCGCTGCGCCGGCGCGGCAAGTACCTGCTGATGGACCTGGACGAGGGGCTGCTGCTCATCCACCTGGGCATGTCGGGCAGCCTGCGCTTCGCGGCCGAGCTGCCGCCGCGCGGCGCGCACGACCATTTCGAGCTGCAGACCAGCGGCGGTGTGTTGCGCCTGCACGACCCGCGCCGGTTCGGCGCCGTGGTGTGGGTGGAGCGCGAGGACGCCGGCATGGGCCTGAAGCTGCTGGGCCACCTGGGCGTGGAGCCGCTGGAGGATGCCTTCACCTTCGAGGATTTCTGGCGCGGCCTGCAGCGCTCGCGGGTGGCCATCAAGCAACTGCTGCTGAGCGGCAAGCTGGTGGTGGGCGTGGGCAACATCTATGCGAGCGAGGTGTTGTTTCTGGCCGGTATCTCGCCCACCAAGCCGGCCCAGCGCGTGGGCCGCGCGGCCGCGCAGCGCCTGCATGCGGCCATCCGTGAGGTGCTGGCGCAGGCGATTGCGGCGGGCGGCAGCACGCTGCGCGATTTCTCGCATGTGGACGGCTATGCGGGCGCTTTCCAGGACCAGGCCAAGGTGTACGACCGCGCCGGGGAGCCGTGCCGGCGCTGCGGCGGCACCATCCTGCAGATCCAGCAAGGGCAGCGCAGCACCTACTATTGCGCCCGGTGCCAGAAGTAAGCAACGTGATTTTTTGAACCAGACAAGGCGAGCGTGAGCGAATTTTCCGACCAAGTGGTGCAGTGGCAGTCCGAGCATGGGCGCCACCACCTGCCGTGGCAGAACACCACCGATCCCTACCGCGTGTGGCTGTCCGAGATCATGCTGCAGCAGACGCAGGTGACGACCGTGCTGGGCTACTACCAGCGATTCCTCGAACGCTTTCCCACCGTCAAGGATCTGGCCGAGGCCGGCGACGAGGACGTGATGGCGCTGTGGGCGGGCCTGGGCTACTACAGCCGCGCGCGCAACCTGCACCGCTGCGCGCAGGACGTGATGGAGCGCTTTGGCGGCGCGTTTCCGCGCACCGCGGCCGAGCTGGCCACCTTGCCCGGCATTGGCCGCTCGACGGCGGCGGCGATCTCCTCGTTCTGCTTTGGCGAGCGCGCCGCGATCCTGGACGCCAACGTCAAGCGGGTGCTGACGCGGGCCTTCGCCTTCGATGACGACCTGGCCAAGTCCGCATCCGAGAAGAAGCTCTGGGCGCTGGCCGAGTCGCTGCTGCCGCAAAAGCAGCGGGCGCAGAACATGCCGCGCTACACCCAGGGGCTGATGGACCTGGGCGCGTCGGTGTGCACCTCGCGCAGCCCGAGCTGCCTGCTGTGCCCGGTGCAGCACGGCTGCCGGGCGCGCCAGCTGGGCACGCCCGAGCGCTTTCCGGTCAAGACCCGCACGCTCAAGCGCAGCGCGCAGCAATGGTGGCTGTTGCTGCTGCGCCGCCCCGATGGCGCCGTGTGGCTGGAAAAGCGCCCCGCGCCCGGCATCTGGGCCGGACTGCACTGCCTGCCGGTGTTCGAGTCGGAAGCCGCGCTGCAGGCGGCGCTGCCGCCGCTGGATGCCACGGTGCAGGCGCACCTGCCGGCCTTTCTGCATGTGCTGACGCACCGCGACCTGTACCTGCATCCGGTGGGCGCACAGGCCGGCGCGGGCGCCACGCCGCCGGGCCAGGGCCTGTGGTGCGCCGAGCAGGATTGGGCCGACGTGGGCCTGCCGGCGCCTATCCGCTCGCTGCTGCTGGGGCTGTCAAAAAAGTGAGCTGCCAGCACTCATTCATCAAGCCATTCAAATGGTTTTTATATTGAAATCGGCGGTGGATGAGCGCCAGCAGCTATGGTTTTTGCGGCGACTCTGACACCAGCTCCATGCGGTAGGCCAACGCGATGAACAGCGACTGTGCCAGGCACAGCGTGCCGGTCAGCGAGCGGAAGCCGAAGGTCGCGCTGTCCTGCGCCAGCAGCGTGGCGCTGGCGTGCGTGGCCAGCGGCGACAGCGGGCTGTCGGTGAGCGCGAGCAGCCGCGCGCCGCGCGCCAGCGCCGCATCGGCCAGGCCCAGCGTCTCGTTCGCATAGGGCTCGAAGGACACGGCCACCATCACATCGCCCGGCGCCATGGCGCGCAGCTCGCCCATCTGCATCGCGCCCAGGCCGTGCAGCCAGTGCACCGGCTTGGCCGTGTGCTGCAGCGCGTAGGCCAGGTACGCGCCCACTGGAAAGGCGCGCCGCGCGGCCGCGAGCCAGATCGCCGGCGCATCGACCAGTAGCTGAACCGCCGCATCGAAGGCTGCGGCGGACTGCGCATCGGCCAGCGTGGCCTGCAGCGCCTGCAGGCTGGCGATGCCGCCCTCGACCACCTCGTGCGCGATGCGCGTGCCGGCCAGCGGCGGCGCGCCCTCGGCCGTGCCGATCAGGCTGCGGATGCGGTCCTGGTAGTCGCGCTGCGGCGCCAGCTGGCGCGTTGCACCGGCGCGGAACAGCGTCTGCAGCTGCGTGTAGCCGTGGAAGCCGAAATGCTTGGCGAAGCGCACCACCGCCGAGGGCTGCACGCCCACGTCCTGCGCCACCTCCTGGATGCCCTGCAGCGCGATGTGCGCGCCGCTGTGCTCCACATGGCGGGCGATCGCCTGCAACTGGCGGCTGAGCTGCGGGTACTGGGCGCGCAGGTCGGCCAGGAAGGCATCCGCGTCCGCGTAGGGCGAGGGTGGCACTTCGGCGATTGAACTGTTTTTTCTGTTTTTCATATTTTTAGAAAAAAATTTCTAAATCGAACTATACTCCGTTCCATTATCTGGCCCGCCGCCTTGCCCGGCGCGCGCCGACATCGACAGGAGACCCATGCCCACGCTGAACTTTCCCGCCGGCCGCACGCACGACGTGGCCTGCCTCGGCCGCCTCGCGGTCGACCTCTATGCGCAGCAGATCGGCTGCAGCCTGGAGGACGCGACCAGCTTTGCCAAATACCTCGGCGGCTCGTCGGCCAACATCGCCTTCGGTACCGCGCGCCTGGGCCTGCGCTCGGCCATGGTCTCGCGCGTGGGCGACGAGCAGAACGGCCGCTTCTTGCTGAACACGCTGCGCCGCGAAGGCTGCGACGTGGGCCAGGTGCAGATCGACCCGCAGCGCCTGACCGGCATGGTGCTGCTGGGCATCAAGGACCAGCACAGCTTCCCGCTGCTGTTTGCCCGCGAGAACTGCGCCGACATGGCGCTCGACGCCGCCGCGATCAGCGAGGACTTCATCGCCGGCTGCCGCAGCCTGCTCATCACCGGCACGCACCTGAGCACGCCCACGGTGCTGGCCGCCAGCCGCCGCGCGCTGGAGCTGGCAGGGCGCCATGGCGCGGTACGGGTGCTCGACATCGACTACCGCCCCGTGCTCTGGGGCCTGACGGGCCGGGGCGACGGCGAGACGCGCTACATCGGCAGCGACACGGTCAGCCGCCACCTGCAGGAGCAACTGCCGTTTTTCGAGCTCATCATCGGCACCGAGGAAGAGTGGCTGATCGCCGGCGGAGAGCCCGAGCTGATGGCCGCGCTGCGCAGCGCGCGCCGGCACACGCAGGCGGTGTTCGTGGTCAAGCGCGGCGCGCTGGGCTGCAGCATCATCGACGGCGAGGTGCCCAACGACATCGACGATGCGCTCACCGTGCTGGGCGAGCGCATCGAGGTGCTGAACGTGCTGGGCGCGGGCGATGCCTTTGCCTCGGGCCTGCTGTATGGCCTGCTCACCGGCCAGGGCTGGGCGGAATCGGCGCGCCTCGCCAACGCCTGCGGCGCTATCGTGGTCTCGCGCCACGGCTGCGCGCCGGCCATGCCCACGCAGGCCGAGCTGGCGCACTGGTTCGGCGGCGAGCGCCAGCTGCGCCCCGACCAGGACCCGCAACTCGCCCACCTGCACCGCGTGAGCGTGCCGCGCCCGCAGTGGCCCGAACTGTGCGTGCTGGCCTACGACCACCGCTCGCAGTTCGAGGACCTGGCACGCGAGGCGGGCGCCGATGCGGCGCGCATCCCGGCGCTCAAGCGGCTCATCAATGGCGTGGTGGCCGGCATCGAGGCCGATGACGCCAGCCTGCGCGGCAAGCTCGGCGTGCTGATCGACGGGCGCCTGGGCGAGGCTGCGCTGCACGACGCCACCGGCCGCGGCTGGTGGCTGGGCCGGCCCATCGAGCGGCCGGGCTCGCGCCCGCTGCGCTTTGACGGCACGCATTCGCTGGGCTCGCAGCTCGTGCACTGGCCGCGCGAGCAGGTCGTCAAGTGCCTGGTGTTCTACCACCCGGACGACCCCGCGCCGCTGCGCGCCGAGCAGGACGAATGGCTGCAGCAGGTCTGGGAGGCCACGCGCGAAAGCGGCCACGAGCTGCTGCTGGAGGTGATCCCACCGCGCGAGCTGCAAGGCGACCCGGGCGAGGCCACGCTGCGCGCGATCCGCCATTTCTACGATCAAGGCCTGCGCCCCGAATGGTGGAAGGTGGGCGTGATGGCCGCGCGCCACTGGCAGGTGCTGGAAGCCCTGGTGGCCGAGCGCGATCCGCACTGCCGCGGCGCGGTGATCCTGGGCCTGTCGCAGCCGCTGGAGCAACTGGTGGCGGGCTTTGCCGAGGCGCGCGCCGCCAGCGGCATCGTGCGCGGCTTCATGGTCGGCCGCAGCGTCTGGGCCGAGGCCAGCCGTGCCTGGCTGGCCGGGCAGATCGGCGACGCCGAGTTCCAGGCCCGCGTGGCGGCGAACTTCCGGCAACTCATCGATGGCTGGCGCGCGAGCCGCGCCTGACCCTATATCTACAAGGAGACATTCCATGCACCCATCCCATCCGGGCGCCACGCGCCGCACTGTGCTGCTGGCAGGCGCCGCGGCGCTGGCCCTGCCGGCTCTGGCGCAGAGCCCGTATCCCCACAAGCCCATCGAGCTGATCGTGCCTTTCCCGCCCGGCGGCGGCACCGACGCACTGGCGCGCACGCTGGCCGAGGCCACGCGCAAGTACCTGCCGCAGAGCCTGGTCATCGTCAACAAGGCGGGCGCCAGCGGCGGCGTGGGCTGGGCCGAGCTGGTGGGCGCCCGGCCGGACGGCTACAAGATCGGCATCATCACGGTGGAGATCACCATCATCCCGCACATGGGCGGCGTGCGCTTCACCTCGGACGACGTGGTGCCGATTGCCCGGCTCAACGCCGACCCGGCCACCATCGCGGTGCGCCACGATTCGCCGATCCGCAGCATCGAGGACCTGTTGGCCGCCAGCAAGAAGGCCGGCTCCGAGGGGCTGAAGGTGGGCAATGCCGGCCCGGGTTCGCTGGGGCATCTGGCGGCCGTGGTTCTGTCGGACAAAACCGGCGTGCCGTTCACCCACGTGCCGTACCGCGGTGCTGGCCCGGCGCTGCTGGATTTGACCGGCGGCCATGTGGAGGCGCTGTCGCTGACGCCGCCCGACATGGCGGCCTTCGTGGCCGACGGCAAGGTGCGGCCGCTGGCGGTGATGGGCGCGCAGCGCATAGGTTCGGGCTGGGAGCAGGTGCCCACGCTCAAGGAGCGCGGGATCGACGTTCAGGTCACCGGCTGGCGCGGCCTGGCCGCGCCCAAGGGCACGCCGGCGGACGTGGTGGCCGTGCTGCGCCAGGCCGTGGCCAAGGCCATGCAGGAGCCTGCGCTCAAGGAGACCATGCACAAGCTCAACCTCCGCGAAGGCTACCTGGACCAGGCGGAGTTCGGCACCGTGATGGCGCAGGACAATGCCACCTTCCGCGCGCTGATCAAGAAGCTGGACCTCAAGGCATAGGGCGGGGAGTTCTCATGCAATCGACTGCTTCCCTTCCGCTGCAGGGCAAGGTGGCCGTGGTCACCGGCGCCGCCGGCACCATGGGCCGAGCCACCGTGCAGGCCCTGCTGGACGATGGCTGCCAGGTGGCCATGGTCGACCGCGCCGAGGCGCCGCTGCGCGAGCTGGAGGCCGTGCACGGCCCCCGCGCGGCGGGCCTGGCCTGCGATATCTCCGACCCTGCCGCCGTGGCCGCGGCGCATGCGGCGGTGCGCGAGCGCTTCGGCGAGGTGGACATCCTCGTCAACAATGCCGGCATCCTGACGAACCAGAAGGCCGAGGCCACGTCGGTGCAGGAATGGCGCGAGGTGCTGGCGGTCAACCTCGACGGCGCGTTCTTCTGGGCCCAGGCCGTGGTGCCGGCGATGAAGGCGCGGCGCTGGGGGCGCATCGTCAACACCGGCTCGCTGGCTGCCAAGACCGGCGGGTTGACGGCGGGCACGGCCTATTCGGTATCGAAAGGCGCCATGGGGGCGCTGACCTTCTCGCTGGCGCGCGAGTTGGCTGGCCATGGCGTGACCTGCAATGCCATTGCGCCCGCCTATGTGCGCACGCCGATGGTGACGCAGCAGCTGTCGCCGCAGCAGCAAGCCGAGCTGCTGCGCCAGATTCCGGTGGGGCGCTGGTGCGAGCCCGAGGAGTTCGCGCATGCGGTCCGCTTCCTGGCCTCGCCGCTGTCGGGCTTCATCACGGGAGAGATCCTGGACATGAACGGCGGCCTGCTGATGGATTGATCTTGGAAGGGAATAGGAATGACGCAAATGCAATCTGGACGCATGGCCGGCAAGACGGCCTTCATCACCGGCGGCGCCAGCGGCCTGGGGCTGGCGACGGCGCGGCGCCTGCTGGCCGATGGCGCCAGCGTGGCTCTGGCCGATGTGAACGCCGGGCAGCTGGAGGAGGCCAGCCGCGAACTGGATGCCGCCGGCCGTGTGCGAACCTATGTGCTGGACGTGCGCGATGCGGCGCTGGTCGAGCAGGTGGTGGCCCAGGCCTGGGCCGATTTCGGCGCCCTCGATGCGCTGGTCAACAGCGCGGGCGTGAGCTACCAGGGCTCGATCCTGGACAACCCGGCGAGCGCGTGGGAGCGGGTGATTGGCATCAACCTGACGGGCAGCTACCTCTGCACCCAGGCGGTGGCGCAGCGCATGGCCGAGCGCAAGAGCGGGCGCATCGTGTTTCTAGCGTCCATCTCGGGCCAGCAGGTCTGGTCGGGCCGCGTGGCGTACTGCTCGTCGAAGGGCGGGGTGCTGGCGCTGGCCAAGTCCTGCGCCATCGACCTGGCGCCGTTCGGCATCACGGTAAATTCCGTCTCCCCCGGCCCCATCGAGACGCCGCAGACCGCCACCTTGCACAACCAGGTGGTGCGCGAAGCGATCCGGGCCGCGACGCCGATGGCGCGCTACGGCCGGCCCGACGAGGTAGCGGACGCCATCGCCTTCCTGGTGAGCGACGACGCCCGCTTCGTGACCGGGCATGACCTGGTGGTGGATGGCGGCCTGACCAGCGCGGCCATCCTCTATGACCTGGCGAAGAACCCGCAGCCGGGCTAGATCGAGAAATCCATTTCGCGGTGCCGCTGCACCGTGGTCCAGCCGGCGCTGAAGTGGCGCGCCAGCTGGTCGGCCAGGTAGACCGAGCGGTGCTGGCCGCCGGTGCAGCCTATGGAGACCGTGACGTAGCTGCGGTGGTTCTGCGCCATGGCTATGAGCCAGCGGTCGAGGAACTGCACGATGTCGGTCTTCATCTGCTGCACCTCGGGCTGCTGCGCCAGGAAGTGCGCCACCGGCGCGTCGAGCCCGGTGAGCGCGCGCAGATCGGCTTCGTAGTAGGGATTGGGCAGCATGCGCACGTCGAACATGAAGTCCGAGTCCATGGGAATGCCGCGCTTGAAGCCGAACGACTGGAACACCAGCGTCATGCTGGTGGCGGGCGCCTGCATCAGCTGCTTGATGTAGGCCTGCAGCTGCGAGGCGCGGATCGACGAGGTGTCGATCACGTGCGCCTGCTCGCGCAGCTCGGCCAGCAGCGCACGCTCCTCGTCGATCATCTGCACCAGGGCCTTGGGGCCTTTTTGCAGCGCCTCGTTGGTCAGCGGGTGGCGGCGGCGCGTCTCGGAGAATCGCCGGATCAGGGTGTCGCGCAGCGCATCGAGGTAGATGAGCTGCACCTGCGCCCCGGCGGCGCGCATGGCGGCGAGCTGCGCCGGCACCAGGTGCAGCGAGCTGGCGCTGCGCGCGTCGATGGCGATGGCGATGTGCTGGCCGTGCTGCCAGTTCTGCAGCGACAGCAGCGAGGTCAGCAGCTCGGGCGGCAGGTTGTCCAGGCAGTAGTAGCCCATATCCTCGAGCGCATGCAGCGCGACCGACTTGCCGGAGCCGGCCATGCCGGTGATCAGCACGACGTGCATGGCGGGGCGGTCAGCGGGCTTCGTGGGCATGGCCTTCTCCGTGCATCATCTCCAGCGCATGGGCGCGCGAGGTGGCGGATATCTTCTCGCCGCCGAGCATGCGGGCGATCTCGTCCACGCGGCGTTCGCCCTCCATGCCTTCGATGTGGCTGGTGGTGCCGCGGCTGCTGCGCTGCTTGGCCACCACCAGGTGGTGGTCGGCGCGCGCGGCCACCTGCGCCAGATGGGTAACGGCCAGCACCTGCCGGTCGCTGCCGAGCTGGTGCATCACGCGGCCCACCGCGTCGGCCACCGCGCCGCCGATGCCCGAATCGATTTCGTCGAAGATCAGCGTGGGCGCCTGGCCCAGCCGGCTGGTGGAGATGGCGATGGCCAGCGAGATGCGCGACAGCTCGCCGCCCGAGGCCACCTTGGCGATGGGCCGGGGCTCGGTGCCGGGGTGGCCGGCGACGAGGAATTCCACGTCGTCCAGGCCGTCCGCACGTGGCTCGCGGGCGGGGCTCACGGCCGCCTCGAAGCGGCCGCCCGCCATGCCCAGGTCCTGCATGGACGCGGTGATGGCGGCGGACAGCCGCTTGGCGCCGCGCGTGCGCACCTGCGTGAGTTGGCGCGCCACCTGCTGGTACTGCTGGCGGGCGGCCTGCTCGGCCTGGGCCAGCGCGTCCAGGTCGGCCGCCTGGTCGAGCACCGCGAGTTCGGTCCGCCACGACTGCAGCAGCGGCCACAGCTCCTCGGGCGGGCGCTTGTAGCGCCGCGCCAGCGACAGCCACTGGCCCAGGCGCTGGTCCAGTTCCTGCAGCCGCTCGGGGTCGAGTTCGGCGTGGCGCAGGTAGCCGTTCAGCGAGTGCACCACGTCGTCGAGCTGCGCCAGGCTGGATTCCAGCGCCTCGGCCATGGCGGCGAACGAGGGCTCGACATGGGTCTGGTTCTGCAGCAGGTGCAACGCGCGAGCGGCCTGCGTGGCGATACCCGCGTCGTCGTCGCTGAGGATGGCGAGCGACTGCTGGGCCGCATCCATCAGCGCCTGCGCATGCGACAGCCGCGTGTGCTGGGCATTGAGCTCGGGCCATTCGTCCTGCTGCGGCGCCAGCTTGTCCAGCTCGGCGATCTGCCACAGCAGGCGCTCGCGCTCGCGGTGGTTGTGCTCCTGCTGGTCGCGGGCGTGGTGCAGCGCCTTGTCGGCGGCGCGCCACGCAGCGTGGGCCTGCTGGACCTCGGCCGTGCTGGCGCCGGCATAGGCGTCCAGCAGGCGGCGCACCGATTCGGGTTGCATCAGGCTTTGCCAGGCGTGCTGGCCGTGGATGTCCATCAGGTCGGGCGCCACCTGCCGCAACTGGGTGGCGGTGGCGGGCACGCCGTTGATCCAGAAGCGGCTTTTGCCCTGGGCGTCGAGCACGCGGCGCAGCAGCAGGGTCTCGCCTTCGTCGAGGCCGGCCTCGGCCAGCCAGGGGCGCAAGCTGTCGGGGATGTCGAACTCGGCCACGATCTCGGCGCGCTCGGCGCCCTGGCGCACCACACCGGAGTCGGCCCGGGCGCCCAGCACCAGTTGCAGCGCATCGATCAGGATCGACTTGCCGGCGCCGGTCTCCCCGGTCAGCGCCGTGAATCCGCCGGCGAACTCCACCTCCATCTGCGCAACGATAACGAACTCGCGCAGCGCGATGCGCCTGAGGCTCATGACGGGAATCCTCCTTCGTTCCAGCCGAGTTTCTTGCGCAGCGTGGCGTAGTAGTTCCAGCCGCGCGGGTGCAGGAAGCGCGCCTTGTGCGGCGCGCTGCGCACCAGGATGCGGTCGCCGCGCAGGATGGACGCGAGCGACTGCATGTCGAAGTTGGCCGCCACGTCGCGGCCGCCCACCACCTCGATGGAGATTTCCTCGGTGTCGGGGATGATGATCGGCCGGTTGGACAGGGTGTGCGGCGCGATCGGCGCCAGGATCCAGCACGGCACGGTGGGGTGCACGATGGGGCCGCCCACCGACATGGCGTAGGCGGTGGAGCCGGTCGGGGTGGCGATGATCAGACCGTCGGCGCGCTGGTGCGCGACGAACTGCCCGCCCACCTCGACGCGCAGCTCCGCCATGCCCGAGGTGCCGCCGCGGTTGACCACCACGTCGTTGAAGGCCAGGGCGCGGAACACGCAGTCGCCGTCGCGCATCACCCGCGCTTGCATCATCGAGCGTGCCTCTTCCTCGTACTGGCCAGCCATGATGGCCTTCAGCGGCTCGTGGTAGCCCTGCAGCGGGATATCGGTCACGAAGCCCAGCCGGCCCTGGTTCACGCCCACCAGCGGAATGCCGTAGCGCGCCAGCTGCCGGGCCACGCCCAGCATGGTGCCGTCGCCACCCAGCACCAGCGCCAGGTCGCAGCGGGTGCCGATCTCGTCGACATGCAGCACCGGGTAGTGGTCCAGCCCGGTGAAGTTCGCGGTCTCGCTTTCCACGTAGGCGCTGGCGCCCAGCGACTCCAGGTAGGCGGCCACCTCGGTGAGCGAGGTGATCGACTGCTGGCGCACCTCGGCGGAGGGCGGTGCATGGTACTTGCCAACCAGGGCGACATGATGGAAGTGAGGCTGCATGCACAAATTAGATCATTAAAATGTGGCAATGCTCGATGATCGCGCCCGGTTGTTGCTCAAAACGCTGGTCGAACGCTATATAGCGGACGGCCAACCCATAGGTTCCCGCACTCTGTCGCGCGCGCCGGGGCTGGCGCTGTCGCCGGCCACCATCCGCAACGTGATGGCCGATCTGGAGGAGCTGGGGCTGATCGTCAGCCCCCATACCTCCGCCGGGCGCATTCCCACCGCCAAGGGTTACCGGTTGTTCGTCGACACCATGCTGACGGTGGAGCCTGAGCAGGGCGTGGCGGCCGAAATCGCGCCCGAGCAGCCGCAGAAGGTGATCGCCAACGCGGCCGGCGTGCTGTCCGACCTGTCGCAGTTCGTCGGCGTGGTGCTGGCGCCACGGCGCAACAGCGTGTTCCGGCAGATCGAGTTCCTGCGCCTGTCGGAAAAGCGCATCCTGGTGATCCTGGTGTCGCCCGAGGGCGACGTGCAGAACCGCGTGATCTTCACCGAGTCCGACTATGCGCAGAACCAACTGGTCGAGACGGCCAACTACCTCAATGCGCATTTCGCCGGCATGGCGATGGACAAGGTGCGCGAGCAGCTCAAGCGCGAGGTGGAGAAACTGCGCAGCGAGATCGCCGCGCTGATGCTGCAGGCCGTCAATGTGGACGACGAAGGCACCACCACCGCCCAGGACGAGCTGGTCATCGCCGGCGAGAAGAACCTGCTGGCGGTGAGCGACTTCTCGCACGACATGCACAACCTGCGCCGCGCCTTCGACCTGTTCGAGCAGAAGACGCAGATCCTGCACCTGCTCGACAGCTCCAACCGCGCCGAGGGCGTGCAGATCTACATCGGCGGCGAAAGCCAGGTGCTGCCTTTCGAAGAGCTGTCGCTGGTCAGCGCGCCCTACCGGGTGGACGGCAAGATCGTCGGCACCCTGGGCGTGATCGGCCCGACCCGCATGCCCTACGAGAAGATGATCCAGATCGTCGGCATCACCTCGCGGCTCGTGAGCAATGCACTGAGCCATACGAAATAGGCCCTACAATAGAAAGCTTCACTGCAAAGTGATGGTGCCGGGGCCTTAGCTCATGCTTGGTTAGAGCAGTGGACTCATAATCCATTGGTGCGCGGTTCGACTCCGCGAGGCCCTACCACATGCATTCATCGAAACCGCCGGTGCCGGCAGGCACTGGCGGTTTTTTCATGCCCACTTCCTTCTCCATCCAACCCGCCGATCCCCGCCATTTCGCGGCGCTGCAGGCCATCGAGCTGGCCTCGTTCGAGACCCTGCGCGCGGCCGGCGCCGTCTCTGGCGCCGCGGTGGCCAGCAGTGACGAGGATCTGCGGCGTTATCACCAGGATGGGCTGCTGCTGGCGGCGTTCACCGAAGACAGGGAGCCGGCAGGCTTTGCCGGCGCCACGGTGCTGGACGGCTGGCTGCATATTGGCGAGATGGATGTGCACCCCCGCTGGCAGCGCCAGGGCCTGGGCCGGCGCCTGCTGGAGGCGCTTTTGGCGCGGGGACGGGCGCGGCGGCTGGCGGGTGCTTCGCTGACCACGGACCGGCTGGCGCCGTTCAATGCACGCTTCTATGCCTCGCTGGGTTTCCAGCGGGTGCCGGCTGGCGCAGGTCCGGCCCATCTGGCGATGCTGCTGGAGCAGGAAGCGCTGCGGGGGATGAATCCGCAGCGCCGCGTGGCGATGATCCTGGTTTTCTGACGGCTCAGGCCAGCCAGGTGTTGAGCAGCAGGCCGGCGCCCACCAGCCAGACGAACAGCAGGGCGGCCAGGAGCAGCGGCTTGAGGCCCGCGTCCTTGATGGCGCGCATCTGCGTGGTCATGCCCAGGGCGATCATGGCCATGGTCAGCACGAAGTTGTCCAGCGCGGTGCCCCAGTGCACGGCAGGCTCGGAAATCACCTGCAGCGAGTGGATGCCGGCCACCGCGACAAAGCCCAGTGCGAACCAGGGAATGGTCACCGAGGCCAGGCTCGACTGCTTCTTGCTGGCGCCACGGTGGCTGTCCGCAGGCGCATCCTTGCGTGCCAGCCAGACCGAGAGCATCACCAGGAATGGCGCCAGCATCATCACGCGCAGCATCTTGGCGATGACGGCCGAGTTGGCCGCCTCGGGCCCCACCATCTGCGCGGCGGCCACGACCTGGGCCACCTCGTGCACCGACGAGCCCACCCACAGGCCGTAGGCATGCGCCGGCAGTTCCAGCACCAGCTGCAGCGCCGGGTAGAGGAAGGTGCCCAGCGTGCCGAACACGACGACGGTGGCGATGGCGATGGAAACGTCTTCGGCGCGGCCCTTGGCGACCGGGGCCGTGGCCAGCACCGCGGCGGCGCCGCAGATGGAGCTGCCGGCGCCGATCAGCAGGCAGGTGCGCGAATCGATGCCCAGCCAGCGCCGGCCCAGCCACTGCGCCAGCACGAAGGTCGAGCCCAGCATGGCCGCGTCCACGGCCAGGCCGCTCCAGCCCAGCTGCGCGATGTCCTGGAAGGTCAGGCGCAGCCCGTACAGGATGATGCCCAGGCGCAGCAGCTTCTGCTTGGACAGCTGGATGCCGCCGGCCCAGGGCCCCTGCGTGATGGCGGGCACCAGGTTGCCGGCGACCATGCCCAGCACGATGCCGACGGTGAGCGCGCTCAGGCCGTGCTGCGCGAGCCAGGGCGCCTGCGCCAGCCAGGTCGCGGCCACGGCGATGGCGCTGACCAGCAGCAGGCCCGGAACGAGGCCGGACAGTGCGTTGCCCTGGGGGCGGGAGGCTTGCCGCGAGGCCGCCAGGTTTGGAGTGGATGTATTGCCCATGGCCCCGGACTGTAGGCTTGCGCAAACTACCTGTAAAACAAATTGATATAGTTATATATATCGATTTTTTGGGTAGATTGAGCCAGCCATGCTGCACCAGACCTTGAAGCAATGGGAAGTCTTCTGCGCCATCGCCGATGCGGGCAGCACCACGGCGGCGGCCGGGCGCGTGGGGCTGTCGCAGTCGGCCATCAGTGCCTCGCTGCAGCAGCTGGAGCAGGGCATGGGCGCGCAGGTGTTCGACCGCGTCGGCAAGCGCCTAGCGCTCAACGACCTGGGGCGCTCGCTGCTGCCGCAGGCGCAGGCGCTGCTGGAGCAGGCCGGCGCGCTGGAGCGGCTGGGCCAGCCCGGCGGCGGCGCCGCGCCGGTGGCGCTGCGGCTGGCGGCCAGCACGACGATCGCCAACCATGTGCTGGCGCCCATCCTGGCGGCCTTCATGCGCAGCCAGGCCCATGTGCATGTCACGCTCGACATCGGCAACACCCGCGAGGTGGCCGAGGCCATGCACCAGGGCCGGGTGGACCTGGGCTTCATCGAGGGGCTGAGCCACTGGCCCGACCTGGAGCTGCTGCCATGGCGGCGCGACGAGCTGTGCATCGTCAGCTCGGCCCACGACCCGCTGGCGGCGCAGGCGCGCGCCAGGCCGCTGTCCGTGGCCCAGCTGCGGGCCTGCCGCTGGCTGCTGCGCGAGGAGGGCTCGGGCACGCGCGAGACGGTGGAGGCGGCCGTGCTCGCCAAGCTGGGCTCGTGGCAGATAGCGGCGGTGCTGGGCAGCTCCGAGGCCATCTGCGCCGCCGTGGCCCAGGGCGCTGGGCTGGCCTGCGTGTCGCAGGTGATCGCCGAGCCCATGGTGGCGCGCGGCGAGCTGGCCATCCTGCCGACCAGCCTGCCGGGCCCCAGCCGGCAGTTCTCGATGCTGCAGCGCAAGGGCAAGCAGCGCTCGGCCACGCTGCAGGCGCTGGTCGATGCCTGCATGGCGGGCTGAAATCGGCCGCTTGCCATTTTTGAAAAGATCATTAAACTATGCATTTAAAGGAAAATGCATATCATGATGAACATTGTTGATGTGCTGACCACGACGCGCAAGGCCGCCGGGCTCAGCCAGGAAGCGCTGGCGCAGGCCGCGGGCCTGACGCGGCTGACGGTGCAGCGCACCGAGTCGGGCGTGGTCGATCCGCGCCTGTCCACCGTGCAGGAGATGGCGCAGGCGCTGGGCCTGACGCTGATGCTGGTGCCCAGCGCGGTGCGCAGCGAGGTCGAGGCCTTCCTGCAGTCCGGCGGCCGGGTGCTGGCCCAGCCCACCGGTGCCGGCGCACCGCCGTCGGTGGTGGAGGAGCTGCTGCGCAAGAATTATGATAAAAATGGCCTCTAGCGCTTATGCAGCAAGCGCGAGCAGCTATGTTTTTTGAAATAACGCCATGAGCACCGCCATCCGTTACCTGCGCATGTACCTGCACTTGCCCGACCGCAGCCGGCGGGCGATCGGCTACCTGTCGCAGTACGGCGACATCCTGCGCGCCTCGTTCGACGACGGTTATGTGCAAGACCCGGCACGGCCGGCGCTGTCGCTGTCGCTGCGCGGCGGCGACGATGCCGCGACCCGCGCCATCCTGACGGCCGCGCGCGACCACCGGCTGGTGCGCACCGACGGGCACTGGCCCGCCTACTTCAGCAACCTGCTGCCCGAGGGCCACAACCGCGATAGGCTGGCGCGCGAGCGCCACTGCGCGCCCGACGACGAATTCGAGCTGCTGGCCGCGGCCGGCCACGACCTGATGGGCGCGCTCGAGGTCGAGCCCGTGCCGCGCGATGAGGGCATCCCCGACGTGGTGCGCCACTGGCACACGGCCATGGGGCTCGACGTGCTGGAGCCGGGCTTCGTCGAGTCGCCGGTGGAAGACGCCGCCTCGCTGCCCGGCGTGGTCACTAAGTTCTCGGCCGTGTACGACGGGCGGCGCTACGCCGTCAAGAAGCACGGGCAGGCGGGCTCGTACATCCTCAAGCTGCCCACCAGCCGGCACCCCGACCTGGTGGCCAACGAGATGACGGGCTACCGCCTGGCGCAGGCGCTGGGCCTCGACTGCGCGCAGGCCCGCATCATCGGCCGTGCCGAGGCCGAGCTGCCCGAGGCCGTGCCCTTCGAGCAGATCCTCGCGGTGCGGCGCTTCGACCGCGGCCCGGACGGCCTGCGCGTGCACATGGAGGAATTCATCCAGGTGCTGGGCTACCCGCCGGGCCGCAAGTACGGCACCGACCTGACGGCCGACTACGGCAACATGCTGCGCGTGCTCAACGCGCTGTCGGCCAGGCGCGTGGCCGACGTGCGCGAATTCATCCACCGGCTGGTGGCCTTCATCCTGATGGGCAATACCGATGCGCACCTGAAGAACTGGGCGCTCTCCTATCCCGACGCGCACCAGCCCGTGCTGGCCCCGCTGTACGACCCGGTGTGCGTGAGCGCGCTGCTCGATGAGGTGCCGCCCACCGACTACGGCATCAACCGCGCCATCGACCAGAAGCTGCGCGCCTTCGGCTGGGCCGATCTCGAGGCGCTGCTGGCCCGCGCCGGGCTGCCGCGCATCCCCAACCACCTGCGCATGGCGAAGAAGCTGGTGCAGCAGGCCCAGGCCGACTGGCCCGCGCTGCTGCAGGACGCGCCGCCCACCGTGCAGCGCGTGGTGGCAGAGCGGCTGGCGGGCGGGGTGGCGCTGGCCAGATAAATGCCAAAAACGGCTGCAGCGCTTGCTGGATAAGCGCGAGCAGCTATCAAATCAGTAGACGCTGAACGAAGCCTGGGGAATCCGGCAAATCGTTAAAATTTCGGCCCTGTAGCCGGCGGCCCCACGCCGGCCCTTCCGCGCCCGTGCCCTGCCATGTCCAGGGATGCGGCGCCCGCCTCTGAATACCCCAGCCATGCCATCCCAACCCCCATCCTTTCTCAGCCGCATCGCCATTGCGATCGGCAGCTTCTTCGCCATCCTTGGCAACAGCCGCCTGGCCGGTGACGTGAGCCGCCTGCGCGGCGGCGAAGCCCTGGCCGCCGATGTCGAGCCCCGCGAAGTGCGCGTCGAAGTCCCCGTCGAGAAGATCGTCGAAGTCCGCGTGGAAGTGCCCGTGGAAAAGATCGTCGAGAAGACCGTGGAAAAGCGCGTCGAGGTGCCGGTCGAGAAACTGGTCGAGAAGACCATTGAAGTCCCCACCGACACCGCCGCCCTGCAACTGCTGGGCCTGCTGCAGCGCGAGGCGCGCTTCGTCGACTTCATCCAGGAAGAGGTCGCGCCCTATACCGATGCCGAGATCGGCGCCGCCGCCCGCGTGGTGCACGAGGGCTGCCGCAAGGTGCTGCGCGAGCATTTCGCCATCCAGCCCGTGCGCAGCGAAGCCGAGGGCTCGCGCGTCACGCTGCAGGCCGGCTTTGACGCCGCCGCCGTGCGCCTGACCGGCAACGTGGTGGGCCAGGCGCCGTTCACCGGCACCCTGGGCCATCGCGGCTGGCAGGTGACGGAAGTGAAGCTGCCGCAGCTCACCGACACCCAGGCAGCAAAGGTCATCGCGCAAGCCGAGGTGGAGCTGTGAACATGGACCACAACGCAAAGTACAGCATAGGGATAGACCTGGGCACCACGCACTGCGCGCTGTCCTGGGTGGACCGGAGCGCCAGCGACGGCGAGAAGGTGGTGCAGGGCGTGCTGGACATTCCCCAGCTCACCGGCCCGGCCAGTGTGGAGGCTAAACCTCTGCTGCCGTCCTTCCTGTACCTGCCACACGAGAGCGAACTCACGGCCGCCGACATGGCTTTGCCCTGGAGTTCTCAGCAATTGGGACAGCAGGACTTCGTCGTCGGCGAGATGGCGCGCACGCGCGGCGCGGCCACGCCGATACGCCTGGTGTCCAGCGCCAAGAGCTGGCTGTGCCACCCCGGCGTGGACCGCCGCTCGCCGCTGCTGCCGGCCGACGCCCCGCCCGAGGTGCAACGTGTCTCGCCGCTGACGGCTTCCATCCGCTACCTCTCGCACCTGCGCTGGGCTTGGGAGCAGGCCCATCCCGAGGCGCCGTTCGACGCCCAGGACATCACCGTCACCATTCCCGCCTCGTTCGACCCCGCTGCGCGCGAGCTCACGGCCGAGGCCTGCAAGGCCGCGGGCTTCCACAACCTCACGCTGCTGGAGGAACCCCAGGCCGCGCTGTACAGCTGGATCCAGGCCGGCGGCGGCGACTGGCGCAAGCAGGTCAAGAACGGCGACATCATCCTCGTCGTGGACGTGGGCGGCGGCACCACCGACCTGTCGCTGATCGCCGTGCTTGAGCGCGACGGCAACCTTGAGCTGCAGCGCGTGGCCGTGGGCGAGCACATCCTGCTCGGCGGCGACAACATGGACCTGGCCCTGGCCTATGGCGTGGCGCGCAAGCTCGCGCAGGAAGGCCGGCAGCTCGACGCCTGGCAGACCCGCGCGCTGGCCCACGGCTGCCGCGCGGCCAAGGAGCAGCTGCTGTCCGACGACAGCCTGCAGGCCGTGCCCGTGGTGGTGCCCAGCCGCGGCAGCAAGCTCATCGGCGGCAGCATCCGCACCGAAGTCACGCGCGCCGAAGTGCTGGCCATGCTGGTCGAAGGTTTCTTCCCCCAGGCCGCCGTCAGCGACAAGCCCCAGACCCGCGCGCGCGGCGCGCTCACGCAGCTGGGCCTGCCCTATGCGCAGGACGCGGCCGTCACGCGCCACCTGGCGGCCTTTTTGTCGCGCCAGGCCGGCGCCACCGAGCAGATTGACGGCCTGCAGGGCACGCAGCCCGCGGATGCCTCTTTCCTGCACCCCACGGCCATTTTGTTCAACGGCGGCGTGCTCAAGGCCGCGCAGATCGAGCAGCGCATCCTCGACGTCGTCAACGGCTGGCTGGCCGCCGAGGGCGCGCAGGCCGCGCGCCTGCTGGATGGCGCCAACCTCGACCTGGCCGTGGCGCGCGGCGCCGCCTACTACGGCCATGTACGCCAGGGCCGCGGCGTGCGCATCCGCGGCGGCACGGCGCAAAGCTATTACGTGGGCGTGGAATCCAACATGCCCGCCATTCCCGGCATGGAGCCGCCGATCTCGGCCCTGTGCCTGGCGCCCTTCGGCATGGAAGAGGGCACGGAAGTGGCGCTGGACGCACAGGAATTCGGCCTGGTCGTGGGCGAACCCGTGCGCCTGCGCTTCTTCGGCTCCAGCGTGCGCCGCAGCGACGCCGTGGGCACCATGCTGGACTTCTGGGGCCCCGAGGAGCTGGTGGAGCTGCAGGAGATCGAAGCCCATCTGCCCGCCGAGGGCCGCGCCAGCGGCGAGGTCGTGCCCGTCACCCTGCATGCGCGCGTGACCGACATCGGCACGCTGGAACTCAATGCGGTGCCCGTGGGCGGCAGCGAGCGCTGGAAGGTGGAGTTCGACGTGCGCGCCGAGACGATGGCCGAAGCCGTGTGAATGTGGTTGATGAGAAGCTAGAACAAAGGAGCGGCATGAAGACGAATGATGTGTTGAAGCGACTGGTCTATTTGGACAAAGGATTCATCGCTAACTTCTATGAAGCTTCATTCGACGTTTCTCCTTCAACAACAATTACTACCAATCAAGGGAAAAAAGCTGGCGCGGGAATTTTCAATTTCTCGGCAGAGGTCAGTGCACAAGAGACACGAAGCTTTTCCATATCAACTTTGGAGATGTTGTTCAAGTCTCTTCCTAAGCTGAGTTGCGAAGAGCTGCTGCAGACTGCTGGCTACTCTCGAAATCAGTTATCGAAATATGGATGGATTTCTGGATCCCTCTCTACACTGCATGTAGATCGAACGGTCGGCCACACTAAGACTGCCTCGTCGGATCATTTCGTTTTACGTATGGGTGACGGGCAGCATCTAGATTTCATTACGACGCTAGAGTACTTCTCCTCTGGCTTTGACTCATTGCTGAAGCTGTATGACACGCTATTGGATAGGTTTGCTATTCCTGTGGTGGCGTATGTTCGACTGCTCCCCGCGAACGATCACAAGGGTAACTGGATTGCTGTGCCGTTCTTAGTGCTTGAGGGTGAGAGCAAAGACGCTTTCAATCACATCGGCTGAGCGTCCGGAGAAATGATGTCGTATTTCGTAGGCATCGATTTAGGCACCAGCCACACCGTGGTGGCCAGCGTGCCCCTGGGGGCCGCGGCGGCGGATATTGTGCTGCTCGATATTCCCCAGCGCAGCACGGCCGGCGAAGTCGTGGCCCAGCCGCTGCTGCCTTCGGTGCGCTACCAGGCCGCGCCCGGCGAGCTGGGCGATGCCTGGCGCCAGCCCTGGCCGGCGCAGGATGCAGATGAGCAGGCGCCCGCCGTCATAGGCCGCTGGGCGCGCGACCTGGGCACGGCCGTGCCGGGGCGGCTGGTGGCCAGCGCCAAGAGCTGGCTGTCGCACACCGGCGTGGACCGCACGGCGCCCATACTGCCCTGGGGGGCTGGTGAGGACGTGGCCAAGGTGTCGCCGCTGGCGGCGTCGAGCTCGTACCTCGCCCATGTCCGCGCCGCGTGGGACCGGGCCCATCCCGAGGCCCCGCTGCATGCCCAGACCGTGGTGCTGACCGTGCCCGCCTCGTTCGACGAAGGCGCGCGCGCGCTGACGCTGGAGGCCGCCAGGCTCGCCGGCCTGCCCGGCGTGCATCTGCTCGAAGAGCCCAAGGCCGCCTTCCACGACTGGCTGGTGCTGCAGGGCGAGCAGCTCGCGCAGCAGCTGGCCGACAGCCGGCTGGTGCTGGTCGTGGACGTGGGCGGCGGCACCACCGACCTGACGCTGATCCGCGTGCAGGCCCCGCTCGATGGCGGTCTGCCCGTGCTCACGCGCACGGCCGTCGGCGAGCACCTGATGCTGGGCGGCGACAACATGGACCTGGCGCTGGCGCACCAATTAGAGGCGCAGTTTGCAGGCCAGGGCCAACGCCTGCCGGCGCCACGGTTTGCCCAACTGGTGCAGCGCTGCCGCATCGCCAAGGAGCAATTGCTGGCCGCGGATGCGCCCGACAGCGTGGCCGTCACCCTGTTGGGCGGAGGCAGCCGCCTGCTGGCCCAAACCCGCAGCGCCACGCTGACGCGCGAGCAGGTGCGGCAATGGGTGGTGGAAGGCTTTCTGCCGCCCGCGCAGATCGGCGATGTGCCGGCCCGGCGCCAGGGCGCGCTGCGCGGTTTTGGCCTGCCGTACCCGGCCGACGCGGCCATTTCGCGGCATCTGGCGCAGTTCCTGTCGCAGCACGCGGAAGGTGATCTGCCCGACAGCGTGCTGCTCAACGGCGGCGTATTCCATGCGCATGCGGTGGTGCAGCGGCTGACCGAGCAGCTCTCGGCCTGGCGCGGCAGCCCCGTGCGCGTGCTGCACAACCCGCACCCCGACTGGGCCGTGGCGCGCGGCGCGGTGGCCTATGGGCTGGCGCGCTTCCAGCCGGTTTCCGAGGAAAAAACGGCTCCAGGCCAGGCGGGGAAATCGCAGACAGCTATCAAAACCGATAAGCCTGTGGGCCTGCCGCAGATCGGCGGCGGCTCGGCGCGCAGCTACTGGCTGCTGCTGCCTGCCAAGGCCGGTGGCCGGCCGCAGGGTATCTGCCTGCTGCCGCGCGGCACGGAAGAGGGCGTGCGCATCGTGCTCTCGGGCCGGCGCTTTGCGCTGAAGCTGGGCCAGGCCGTGCGCTTCAACCTGCTGGCCAGCAGCCGCGGCAACCAGCCTGCGCAGGCCGGGCAGATCGCCCACGTCGGCGGCGAAGGCTGGGTGGAGTTGCCGCCGCTGTCCGCCGTGCTGCCCGCGCCCGAAGGCCGTGACAAAGCCCAGGTCGAGGTGCAGCTGCAGGCCAGCATGACCGAGGTGGGCACGTTGGAAGTGCGCTGCGTGGCCACCGAAAAGCCCGGGGATGCCGCTCCATCCTGGCTGCTGCCGTTTGCCGTGCGCGGTGCCGTGGCTGCTTCTGATTCGATAGCTGCTGGCGCTCAATCAGAAAAGACTTCAGATGAAAAACCATCTGAAATGCAGGATGGTAAAGCGCAAGCAGCTATTGATTTGATAGAGCGCATCTTTGGCCAGCAGGCCCAGGCGGTGGACGTGAAGGAAGTGCGCCAGCTGCGCCAGTCGTTGGAAAAAGTGCTGGGCCCGCGCGAAGCCTGGGGCGTCAGCATGCTGCGTGTGCTGTTCGACGCCTTGCTGGCCCGCGCCAAACGTCGCCGCCGCACGGTGGAGCACGAGCGCGTCTGGCTCAATCTTGCGGGCTGGTGCCTGCGCCCCGGCGTGGGCGCGGAGCTCGATGCCTGGCGCATGGAGCAGGTTTGGGCGCTGTACGCCCAGGGGCTGGGCCACGGCAAAGAGGCCGGCAACTGGACCGAATGGTGGGTGTTCTGGCGCCGCGTGGCGGCGGGGCTCAACGAAGAGCAGCAGATGGAACTGCTCGAGGACGTCGCCGGCCATATGCAGAAGGCGGTGCAGAAAAACAGCAAAGGCCATGGGAGCTACGACGACATGCTGCGCTTGTTCGCGGCCATGGAGGCCGTGCCGTGGCAGTACCGGCAGGAGATGGGCCGGTGGATGCTGCAGCGCCTGAAGCGCGAGGGCGAAAGCGTGCAGACCTGGTGGGCGATAGGCCGCCTGGCCGCGCGCCAGCCGCTGGCCGCGAATGCACACCTGGTCATGCCGCCCGAGGCCGCGCAGGAGTTTCTGGACGCCACGCTGGCCCAGGACTGGCGCAAGAACGAGACCGCCATGTTCGCCGCCGTGCAGATGGCCCGCATGACGGGCGACCGCGCGCGTGACCTTGCCGACGAGGTGCGCGAGCGCGTGGTGCAGCAGCTGCGGCAGGCCCAGGCGCCGGCGCGCTGGCTGCAGATGGTGCAGGAAGTGGCCGTGCTGGGCGAGGCTGACGCGCGCCGCAACTTCGGCGACGCCCTGCCGCCGGGCTTGCAGTTGCTATAGAGCCAGCAAGCGGACAAAGAAAAAGCCCCGATGCGATGCATCGGGGCTTTTCGGTTTGGTGCGGCTGGCAGGAATCGAACCCACGACCCCTTGGTTCGTAGCCAAGTACTCTATCCAGCTGAGCTACAGCCGCGAAGCTCGCATTCTACCTCAAAAAAACTTGCTCCTGAAAACCGGCGCCGGATCGCGAAAAGCCTGGTGCGGTGGCCGCTCAGTCGATCCGCACCTGGGCCGTCTTGACGATCTGCCCCCACTTGGTGATTTCCGACTGCATGTACTGGCGCGAGTCGCCGGGCGAGCGCCAGTCGGCGGTGAAGCCTTGCGCCGCGAACTTGTCCTTCACCTCCTGCGAGGCCAGGATCTGCTGCAGCGCATGGTTCAGCTGGTCCACGATGGCGGCGGGCGTCTTTGCCGGCACCACGATGCTGTTCCAGGCGATGGCCTCGAAGCCCGGGTAGCCTTGTTCCGCCACGGTAGGAATCTGGGGCAGCAGGGGCGAGCGCTGCAGGCTGGTGATGGCCAGCGCCTTCAGCTTGCCGCCGGTCACAAAGGGCATGGCGGAGAGCATGGTGTCGAACATGTAGGCGGTCTGGCCGCTCATGGTGTCCGTCAGGCCAGGGCCGCTGCCGCGGTAGGGCACATGCACCGACTGGATGCCCGCGCGCTGGTTGAGCATCTCTCCGGCCAGGTGCGTGGAGGCACCGTTGCCGGAAGAAGCAAAGGACAGCGCGCCGGGCTTTTCCTTGGCGCGAGCGACGAGATCCCGCAGGCTTTTGATCGGCGAATCTGCCTGGGTGACCAGGAGCATGGGGCCGCTGGTCAGCGTCGTCACCGGCGTGAAGTCGCGCATCAGGTCGTAGCCCAGCTTGGGGAACAGGCTGGCGTTGATGGCATGGCCGGCGGTGGCCAGCAGCAGGGTATAGCCGTCTGCGGGCGCACGCGCCGCCGCTTCCGCCCCGATGTTGGCGCCGCCCCCCGGCCGGTTCTCGACGATCACGGCAACCTTTTCCAACTGCCCCAGCTTCTCGCCGACGACGCGCGCCACGATGTCGGTGGGACCGCCGGGCGCGTAGGGCACGATGAGCTTGATGGGCTGCGCAGGGTAGCCCGCCGCAAGGGCGCCCAGGGGCAGGCACAGCGCGGCGGCCTGTGCGAGGGTGGTCAGTAAATGGCGGCGTGCAATCATGCCTGTCTCCTGGAAGTTGGTGTGTTGTTCGTGGGCTGTCAGTGCTGGTAGCCGGGGTCTTCCCGGTCGAGCAGGCGCCTCAGGGCCTGCCACTCCAGCGCGGCAAACTTCTGGCTGTTGGGCCCGCTGGGCGCGTACCTTTGCGCCATGCGGCTGGCCAGCCCATCGCTGGGCAGCGTGAGTTCGCGCCCCATGGCCAGGGCGTCCACCTGCACCTTGCAGGCCGTCTCCAGCCAGTACATGAGATTGAAGGCTTCGGCGATGCTCGGGCCGCAGGCCACCAGGCCGTGGTTGCGCAGGATGATGGCGTTGTGCGTGCCCAGGTCGCGGGCCAGCCGCTCGCGTTCGGTGATGTCGGCCGTGGGCACTTCGTAGTCGTGGTAGCCGATGGCGCCATAGAAGCGCATGGCGGTCTGCGTGAGGGGCAGCAGGCCGTCCTTCATCGTGGAGACGGCCATGCCCGCCCGGGTATGCGTATGCATCACGCAGTGCAGGTCGGGCCGGGCCTGGTGGACCGCGCTGTGGATGACGAAGCCCGCCTGGTTCACCGCGAACGGCGTGTCGGGCTTGTCGACGACGTTGCCGTCGTAGTCCAGCGTGTAGAAGCACGACGCGGTCATTTCCGAATACAGCATGCCGAATGGGTTGATGAGGAAGTGCCCGTCCTGCCCCGGCACCTTGGCGGTGATGTGGTTGTAGATCAGGTCGCTCATGCCCAGGCGTGCTACCAGGCGGTAGCAGGCGGCCAGGTCGACACGAACTTGCCATTCTGCGGCGGAGACACGCTGCTGGACGGCGCTGTCGGAGGTGGTGGCTGGCATGTGTTTCGGTCCCTGGCAGTTGCAATAGCCGCGATCCTAGGGAGGCCATGCCGTCACGTCTAATACTGTTGGTATTGAAATTGATACTTGGGATGTATTGATGGAGTTGCGACAACTGCGCCAGTTCGTGGCGGTGGCCGAGCACCTGAACTTTCGCCGGGCGGCGGAAGTCCTGCACATGGCGCAGCCCCCGCTGTCCGTGGCCATCCGCAATCTGGAGGCCGAGCTGGGTGCGGTGCTGTTCGCCCGCCGCGGCAGGGGCATCGAGTTGACCGAGGCCGGGCATGCGGCCTACGCGGCGGCGAAGCATTGTTTGTTCAGCGCGCAGGACGTGTTTGCCGCCGTCAACACGGTGGAGGCTGGGGAGCGCGGGCACTTGCGATTGGCCTTTGTGGGGTCTGCAACCTATTCGGCGCTCCCCACGCTGCTGCCTGCATTCCGCAAACGCTACCCCGCCATCCAGCTGACGCTGAGCGAGGCCACGAATCTGCAGGCCCTCAAATTGCTGGATGCGCGCGAGATCGACATGGCCTTGGTGCGCTATCCCACCACGCACCTGAGCACGCTGGCCTACGAGATGTTCGAGCGGGATCGGTTTGTCGCGGCCATTCCGGCAGGCCATGTGCTGGCCCGAAAGCGTCAGGTCACCCTGGCGCAGCTGGCGGCGCACCCTTTCATCGACTACGCGGCGAACCAGGTTCCCGGCCTGCACGCGCTCGTGGCCTTTGCCTTCCAGCAGGCGGGTCTGAGCCCCCTGGTGGTGCAGAAGGCCATCCAGGTGCAGACGGTCATCAGTCTGGTGCAAAGCAATATGGGAGTGGCACTGGTGCCGTCGATCGTGGGCAAGCAGGCGCCCCGGCACGTGGTCTTGCGCCCCGTGGCGGATTTCCCCGCTGGCCCGGAGATGGGAGTGGCCATGGCGTTCCTGGCCCAGCATGCGCCCGCCACGGTGGCCCGCATGCGCGAAGTGGCCGCGCATTTTGTGCAGGCGTGAGGCTGGAGATCACCTCCTGCCTGGTCGGCGCTGCAAAACAGAAGGATCGGAGAAAACGAAAAAGCCTCAGAGTATTCCTACTCTGAGGCTTCACGTTTGGTGCGGCTGGCAGGAATCGAACCCACGACCCCTTGGTTCGTAGCCAAGTACTCTATCCAGCTGAGCTACAGCCGCTAAGCTGCGCATTGTAGCACGCATATCGGCCCCTCACGGAAAATGCTCAACCCAGTGCCGTGTCGAGCACCATCATCAGCACGAAGCCGAGCATCAATCCGGCGGTGGCAAAGGCTTCGTGCCCCTTGCGGTGCGACTCGGGGATGATCTCGTGGCTGATCACGAACAGCATGGCCCCGGCGGCAAAGCCCAGGCCCCAGGGCAGCAGCACGGCCGAGTGCCCCACGACCGAGGCGCCGATCACCGCGCCCAGGGGCTCGACCAGGCCCGAGGCCATGCCCAGCGCGACCGAGAAGACCCGCCCATAGCCGGCGGCGAGCAGCGCTGCGGCGACGATGAACCCTTCGGGCACGTCCTGGATGGCAATGCCGATGGCCAGCGCGCTGGCGCGCACGCCTTCGTTGCCGGCATAGCCCACGCCGATCGCCAGGCCTTCGGGCAGGTTGTGCAGGGTGATGGCGATGACGAACAGCCACGCGCGGCGCAACTGCTGCGCCGCGGCGCCTTCGCGCCCCTTGATGAAGTGCTCGTGCGGCAGCAACCGGTCCATGGCGAGCAGGGCCAGGCTGCCCACCAGGATCGCCGAGCCGACCACGCCGCCCGCCGCCCAGGCGCTGCCGCCCCACAGGTTCGCCGAGCGTGCCGCGGCCAGGCCCGGGATCACCAGCGAGAAGGCGCTGGCGGCGAGCATGACGCCGGCGCCAAAGCCGAACAGCGTGTCCTGCACCCGCTCGGAGGGGCGCTGGGCCAGCAGCACCGGCAGGGTGCCCAGCGCGGTGGCGAGCGCCGCCGCCGAGCCGCCCAGCAGCGCATTCCTGGCGGCGGGGTTGTTTTGGAGTCCGTCCCAGACCAGCGCGCACAGGGCCAGAACGCCGAGGGCGGAGATGCCCAACCCGATACGGGTCTGGAGCCGCAGCGGATGCGGGGTCGATGTCAATGCAGGGGATTCATGCATGGGCACTCCTTCATTCCTGGTGGTCCCAGCCTGGGCTGACGAGGGCGGGGCGGCAAGGGGCGGGGCTGCGGGCCGCGCCCGGCGCGGAAGGCACGAGCTGCTCGGCGCGGCCGGACGGGTGGACGCGCACGATGCGCAGGGCCTCAGGCTGTTCGACGAGGACGCAGGGCTTGCCGGTGCGCTTGCAGTGGTCTTCCACGCGCCAGTAGGCGCCATGGGCTATGCAGCCGGTCTGGCAGATCACGAGGTCGGCGGTGCGCAGGCTGCTCTCCAGCAGCTCCAGGTCCGCAGGGGGCTCTTCGTGGCCGGCGATGGCGGTGGCATCGGCAGTGGCGCCGACGGGCAGGAGGGCGGGCCAGAGGGCTTCGCGCCCCCAGGCCCAGGCACTGTCGCGCATGATGACCTGCGCGCGCAACTGGATCACCTGCGCCTGCAGGCGCTCGATCTCCAATACCTGCTGCCGCACCTGCTCGCTGCAGCGCGACTGGACCGCGCCATAGAGATGCAGCAGTGCCAGGTGCTCCTGCGTCAACTGGTCGATATCGTCCTGGGTCTGTGGCACGGTGGTCTGCCCCTTGAAGGTCTGGTGCGCGGCAGTGCCGCATGGGTCATGGCGATGGGCGGGCACCCGAAAGGGGGCAGGTCCATGGGTGAATATTAAATGAGAATCATTATCATTTCAAGTGTAAGAAGAATCTCGCCAGGCCTCCGTCTTTCCTGGTGCGTACGGGTTGATTGATGCATGCCATGCTTTTATGTTCTGCATGTGGATTGATTGATGCCTTTGGTGCGGCTGTCTACGATCCATTCTTCATTTTTTGAAGGAGTTGGACATGGTCGTCGCCGTTCGGATTCACGCAACAGGTGGTCCCGAGGTACTGCGCATCGAGGAGTCGATGGCGCAATCGCCGGGGCCAAGCGAGGTCTGGCTGGAGCAGACGGCGATAGGCGTCAATCCGCTCGACATCAACCAGCGCAAAGGTGCCGTGCCCATGGCGCTGCCGTCTAGCCTGGGCCTGGAGGGGGCGGGCGTGGTGGCAGCCGTCGGCGAAGGGGTGCAGAACGTGAGAGTCGGGGACTGCGTCGGCTATGCCACTGGGCCTCTGGGCGCCTATGCCAGCGCGCGGCGGTTCCCTGCCGAGCGGCTGGTCAAGCTGCCGGATGGGTTGAGCGATGACCATGCCGCAGCCGTTTTGTTCAAGGGCATCACGGCCCAATATCTGCTCAAGACCACGGGGCAGATCCAGCCTGGTGCGCGCGTGCTGATCTATGGCGCAGCAGGCGCGCTGGGCCAGCTCATGTGCGCCTGGGCCTCGCATCTGGGCGCCCAGGTGCTGGGCGTCGTATCCAGACAGGCCAGCGTGGAGCGTGCGAGGGCCGCGGGCTGCGACGAGGTGTTTGTCTTCGATGCCGGGACGCTGGCCGCACAGGTGGCTGAGGCGACGGCAGGCCTCAAGGTAGACGTGGTGTACGACCCCATAGGCCGCGACACCTTCGCCGCGTCGCTGGACTGCCTCAGGCCCCGGGGGCTGCTGGTGTCCTTTGGTGCCACGTCCGGGCTGCCTGCGCCGGTGGAGGTGGGAACGCTCAATGCCAAGGGCTCGCTGTTCCTGACCCGTCCTTCGCTGGCCGCGCACACGGCCACGGCGGAGGAATACCAGGGCCGTGCGGCCGATGTGCTGGATGCCGTGTCTAGCGGGGTACTCACGCCCCGCATCTGGAGAAGCTATGCTCTGGCCGATGTGGCAGCGGCCCATGCGGACCTGGAGCAAGGGCGTTCGCAGGGGGCCATCATCCTCAAGCCCTGAACCTGGAAACCCACGATGGAGATGCTCGACAGCCAGCATGCGGATGAACTGGCAACCCTGCTGGCCCTGGCCGACAAAGGTTCGTTTGCCGCCGCCGCCCGGGCGATGGAGCGCCATCCCACGGTGCTGTCCAAACGGCTCCAGGCATTGGAACGGCGGCTGGGCGTCCGGCTGGTCGAGCGCACCACCCGCCAGCTGCACCTGACCCAGGAGGGGCAGTTGCTGGCCGACAAGGTCAGGCAGGCCACCAGCCTGATACGGGATGCGGAAAAAGAAGCTGGTCAGGGGGCGAGCGAGGTGCGCGGCCGCTTGCGCCTGTCCATGCCGGCGACGATGGGGCGGCGCTGGATCAGCCCCATGCTGGCCGAATTCGCCCTGGCTTACCCCCAGGTCTCGCTGGAGGTGGAGTACAGCGAGCGCATCGTGGATGTGGTGGGCGAGCGCTTCGATGCCGCCATCCGCATCGGCAACCTCCCGGACAGCAGGCTGGTGGCGAGCCGGCTCTGCGACCAGCGCCGCATTCTCTGCGCCGCCGAGAGCTATCTGGCGCGGTGCGGAAGCCCGCAGGAGCCTGCAGAACTGGCGCATCACAATTGCCTGGGCTATACGGGCCTGCTTTCCTTTCCTGAGTGGACGCTGGTGCGGCAGGCAGGACAAGCCAGTGCGGAGGCCCGGCAGTCCGTGCGGGTCAGTGGCTCGATGATCAGCAATGACAACGAGGCCCTGCTCCATGCCGCGCTGAAGGGTGTCGGCATCGTCTGCGGAAGTGACTGGCACCTGATGCCTTTCGTGGCCACTGGGGAGTTGGTGCGGGTGCTTTCGCAATGGACGCTGGGAGAGGGCGGCGGCATCTACCTGGTCCGGCCCTCGGGGCAGTACAGCACCGCGGCGATGGCGGCGTTCAGGCAATGGGTGACGGTGGGGTTTGCCGCAGCGCCTTGGCAAGGCTCAGGCGCTCCACCTTCCCCGGCCCGGCCTCGCTGACCGCTGCGGTCAGAACAAGGGCTCTCCTGGCAATTCCGACGACTGCTTGATCCAGCCGGTGAGCAGCTGCCCGTCGAGCCGCTCATGCTCGTGGATATGGAAGTACCGCACGCTTGCGTGCTTGGATGCGACGGGAGGAAGTGGGCGCAAGGACGCGCCGAGCAGGAGCGTGACCTTCACATATTTCGCAAAACAGTGGTAGCTCAGGAACCAGCCCCGGCCTTCGACGCCATAGAAAGGGGAATTCCAGCGCACGGCCTTGCATACACCGGGCACGGTTTGCTCGATCAGGGTGTCGAGATGGCGGCCGACCTCACGCTTCCAGCCCGGCATGGCCGCAATATAGGCCTGCACCGGCGCATCGCCGTCGCCCTTGGCGATCTGAGGATTGTCGCCTGAGAGGAGAACAGGCGGCTCGGATGCCGTGGTCATGGTCTTCTCCTTCGCTGAAGATTATCCGGGCACTCATGGAAAGGAAAAGTATCGATCAGCCGCCTTGGCTGTGCTCAAGAGTTGGATGGCCGGTGGATTTGCCGCGTCTCCCTGATCCGAAACCAGAAGGTGTTGATGCGATACCTGGCCTTGCGCTTCCTGCCCGCCAGCCTTGGCCTCCTGGTCAATGGGTCTTCAGGAATGCCGTCAGCGCCTGGTTGAATTCATCGGCATGGGACAGGTTGCAGCCATGCGGGCCGTTCTTGATGACATGGAGCTTGCTGCCCTTGATGGCCTGATGCGTTCTGGCGCCGCTGACCTCCAGCGGAACAATCTGGTCGCTGTCGCCATGGAGCACGAGCGTGGGGACGTCGATTTTCTCGAGATCCGCGCGGAAGTCCGTTCTTGAAAATGCCCCAATGCAGTCGTGCGTGCCCTTGGCAGACGCAAACGCCGCAATCATCCTTGCATATCCGCGCTGCGCTTCGCTGACCAAGAGCTTGCCTGATGCATCCGAGAAGAATTTCTGCGTGAACTCATCCAGAAAGGCCAGCCGGTCGGACAGCACCGCAGCTTCCTTGGCCCGAATGTCCTTGTCGGTCACCGCGCCTTCCGGATTCGATGCGGACTTGAACAAGTAGGGTGGGACCGCCGCAGCAAAGACTGCCGACCGGATCCGTTCGGAGCCATGCAGCCCGATATACCGGGCAACCTCCCCGCCGCCCATGGAGAAGCCGACCAGGGAGGTATCCTTGAGCGCCAGTTCGGTGAGCAGCGCATGGAGGTCCTGTGCAAACGTATCGTAGTCATAGCCTGACCATGGCTGGGATGATGAGCCGAAACCCCGGCGGTCATAGGTGATGACACGAAAGCCGGCATCGACCAGATGCGAAACTTGCGGCTCCCAGGTTCGCCCGCTCAATGGCCATCCATGGATGAGAACAACAGGGTGGCCGTTGCCAAAGTCCTGGTAGTGCAGTTGTACGGAACTCGTGTCTGGCGATGGAATAGCAAGATATGGCATGGGTTCTCCTTTCGTGGTGCCCATCCAGTCTGGGGTGCATCCAAAGAATGCGGTGTAGGCCATCCCAGGTGCCCTGTTTGCTTGTGTCAGATAGCGAGTCATTTGGTGACCTGGCTTGCCTGCGCCTCGCTGCCGATGCCGTCCAGATACCTGGACACCTGGTGGCTTGCCGGTCGTGTATACCCTGCCACCGCGAAATGATGGCCTATCCAGGCCTGGACGTTCCGCCGACCAGATGGAAGCCTCCGCGTGGAAGCTTGTAGTCACATCTCAGCGCTGCGCTGCTGGGGTTGGCCTACACCACGCACGGCCCTGGCTGCGTACGCTGAACCCATGCAAGATTTCCAAAGGGTTCAACGATGAGATTCCGCAAAACGACTACTACCGACGTGCTGAGTGATCTGGACCAATTGCTGGGGGACGTGCGAGCCCTGCTGTCCTCCAAGGTGAAAGAAGTCGATCCCGCACTGAGCCAATTGGGTCACCGGCTTGAGCAGAGCGTGGACAGGATCCGAACAAGCTCTTCCAAGGCCGCGGAACAATCCAGGGCGCTGGCCCAGGACGCCGACGACTACGTGCACACATCGCCTTGGCCGGTCGTTGGCGGAGCGCTTGCCGTTGGTGTTGTGCTTGGCCTCATGTTTAGCAAGCGCTGAATGCAATCTCCCGCTGCAGGGGAAGAGCCCGCGCTGATGGAAGCGCGGCGAGGCATGGCGCTCGCGCCAACGGCCTTCTGATGGGAGCACCATTGGTCACGCAAGCCATTTGCACATCATGCGCATCGTTAGGGGCCGGCAGTCGGGATGGGCAAAACATACGGAGGAGTCTTATGTGGTGGCGGCGCATACTGATGGTGTTCATGGCGGCGCTTGTCCTGTTCCTGCTCGTGAGCCTGGTCCCCTGGTGAAAGCGGCCTGGCCGAAGCAGGCAAGGTGGGATCGTCGTCAGCGATCTTGATGGCACGGGTCCGTAGGTGGCATGCGATGCCGCAGACCAACGCTGGCGGCAAATCTGAAGATCACTGGCGTTGACGACCGCTGCAATCTGGCCCGCTCGGATGGCTTTTCCCCTTGACCTGGAGGCGCATGCTATGTCACGTGAAGTGATGGAAGTCCTGTCTTCGGAGTTTGCCGATCTGCCCGATGCAGCGGAGATCGTCCGTTTGCTGATCCGGCTGCTGCTGGCGGCGTTGCTGGGCGGTGTACTGGGCTACGAGCGGGAGCAGCAGGGCAAGGCAGCTGGGCTGCGCACCCATATGCTGGTGGCCATGGGGGCGGCACTTTTCGTACTGGTGCCGGAGCGGGCCGGCGTTTCAGCTGCCGACATGAGCAGGGTCGTTCAGGGCGTGGTGACCGGCGTTGGCTTCTTAGGGGCCGGCGCGATCATCAAGCGGCGCTCGGAGGAAGAGGTGCAGGGGCTCACTACGGCTGCGGGAATATGGATGACGGCCGCCTTGGGTGTCGCATGTGGGCTGGGGCATGCGGCTATTGCAATATTGGGCACTTTGCTTGCCTTGGCCATCCTGGCATTGCTGCCGCATGCTGCGCCCGCAAGCATTCACGACTCGGACGGCAAGTAGTGATCAGCGTATCTCTGCAACGGATCACGGCGGCGTTGCCGGGCGGGCAATCAGCCATGGCTTCAGATTGCGTCGCCGTGGTCCTATTCGGTCTCAGGTTTGAGGCTCGAAGGTGTCTGCGTCACCTATCGCGTGGCACAAAGAGAAAAAGCCTGTTGAAGATCAACAGGCCTTTTACATTTGGCGGAGAGGGCGTCCGCCATAAAGTGGTTCAATGATGTTCTTTTTAATTCAATATATCATTGATTTTAAATGGTAATTTATCTTGCGTTTGTTCGGGATGGTTCGCCCAAGATCGCCCACTTCCGATGCTTTATGTGGGCATAATGTGGGACAGGAAAACATGGCGGAGACCTCCCTATGCCCAAGATCGCGAAGCAGCTTTCAGACCGTGCCGTAGCCGCCCTCAAGGCTGAGGGACGGTATGCCGTGGGTGGTGTCGCCGGACTGCATCTTCGCATCTCTGCCGGCCACCGCGGCTGGGTCCTTCGCGTCCAGGTGGGCGACAAACGCAAGGACATCGGCCTGGGGCCCTATCCCACCATCAGCCTGGCTGAAGCACGGGAGCGGGCCTGGAAGCTCCACGAAAGCATCCGCGAAGGCCATGACCCGGTCGCCCCGCGCAAGCAGCAGCGCCAGGTCCTGCTGGCCCAGGCTGCCACCGACAAGACCTTCCGCTGGTGCACCGAGGAATTCCTCAAGGCCAAATCCTCCGAGTGGAAGAATGCCAAGCACCGCCAGCAGTGGGAGAACACCCTCGAGACCTACGCCATGCCCCACCTCGGGCACCTGACGGTCTCCCTCATCGACCTGCCCCATATCCTGGCCTGCCTCGAGCCCATCTGGAGCAGCAAGAACGAAACCGCCAGCCGCCTGCGGGGCCGCATTGAATCCGTCCTGGACTGGGCCACCGTGCGCAAGTACCGCAAGGGCGAGAACCCGGCCCGCTGGAAAGGCCACCTCGACAAAGTCCTGGCAGCCCCTGCCAAGATCCAGAAAGTGGAACACCACCCCGCCATACCAATCGACGGCATGCCCGCATTCATGCAGGACCTGCACACCCGAGCAGGCATTGCGGCAAGAGCCCTGGAATTCCTGATCCTCACCGCTACCCGCTCCGGAGAAGTGCGAGGCGCCCTCTGGTCCGAAGTAGATCTCGACAAAGCCATCTGGACCATACCGGCCGAACGCATGAAGGCTGGCACCGAGCACCGGGTACCGCTGTCAGAGCAAGCCCTCAAGCTACTCAAGAACGCCCCCCGCATTGCCGGCAGCGAGCTGATCTTCCCGGGCACCAAAGGACAGCCCCTGTCCGACATGACCATGACGGCCGTCATGCGTCGCATGAAGGTCACCGCCGTTCCCCATGGCTTTCGCTCCACCTTCCGGGATTGGGCGGGAGAAAAGACCAACTTCCCCCGGGAACTGGCCGAGCAGGCCCTGGCGCACACCTTGGAAAGCAAGGTGGAGGCGGCCTACCGGCGCGGCGATGCGCTGGAGAAGCGCAGGGAGATGATGCAGGAGTGGGCTAGATTTATCGAGCCCCTCCGCACCGCTGAAGTGCTGATCCCGCCTCTTGCATAGTTGCGGTGCGCCATCCACAACACTGGGCTATCCCAAAGCAGAGCACATCCGTCAGCGCCGGCAATAAAAGGAGTGCACCGCCAAAGACGCTACCTATAGCCTTAATTTCAGCAATTCTTGCAGAAACTCTTCATTTTCCTGTTTGAATATTACATCCAGTAACCCTGATCTGCTCAAGTCATTTTTTTTGGCAATCTTTAGCATATATTGATATGTTTGAGGGTATATGGAGAAATTTCGCTGCTCCTTTCGGCTTTTCTCTCTTGAAAGCCTGTTCTGGTACAGGGACTTGATATTCTCCAGAATGGAATTTTTCTCTTTGTCGTTGCGAAAATCATAATAAAGAAAAACCTCTATGTCTTCCCATGATTTTATGTATCCCCCAGAAGATTTAATCAAGTACTCAAGGGGACTCCAGATGTTTGAGCGGTAGCCATTTTTGAAGAAACAATCATTGGCAGCCTTTATCTTGCCCCGCCAATCATCGCCATCAAACCATCTGGCCTTCTCATTCCAGTTATCTGACCTGATAAGATCAAGGTGTAATTGATTGAACTTTTTCTCAAGTCCCGTAATGAAGCCCTCTGTTACGTCACAGGCATAACACAACAAGTGTCGTACAGGATATGGCAGTGCGAAAGCTTTTCTAATATAATTGTTATTAAATAGGCTTATTTCCAGCAGCTTCCGAGCAAGCAATTTGGTGCCATATTTACAAAGTGGTTCAAATGCATTTTCAGGAACTTGAGCTTTACGAGCTATCACTTCTAGTTGATTTATGATGAGATTTTCAGCAGGATGATCGTTGGCTCTCATTTGACGTACTTGGCTGGCAACAGCAGCTTTTAGTCCCCGCATCTTTGCCCTGGAAATGTCATATGGTAGGCCAAGATGTATAACCATTGATCGTAACGCTCTCTCATTGATATCTACATTGTAGAAGAGTATGCCCATCTCTTCTTCAATATCTGCGGAATGCATTTTTATCATGATATTAGTACTTTAAAAAATCAAGATAGGATCAAGCGTTGTGTTCTGCATTGTAAGGTACCCTATGAGCGTACGCAACGGGCAACGGGCAACGGGCAACGGGCAACGGGCAACGGGCAAGGGGGCGTTGAAGATGCCCCCTTGCCCTTCATGGGGTAGCAATGGATCGTGTTAAAGCGTCTCCGCAAGCAGAATGCTCAGGGCCTAGAAAGATTTGTACTTTTCTCGCAATTTTTTTATTCGCTACGAAACGTCTTCTCAGCCACGGCCTAATTTGACGGCTTCAATCTAAGAAGCGGTGACGCAGGCAATCCGATGCCAAAAACCATCGGAGTGCATCATGCGCGTTCTCAAGCTCAAGGAAGTCCTGGTCAAGACCAGCCTCGGTAAGACCACCCTCTACGCCCTGCTCAAGCAGTCACAATTTCCCAAGCCCATCAACCTGGGCTTGCGAGCTGTCGGTTGGCTCGAAAGTGACATCGACGCCTGGATCTTGGAAAAAATTCGCGCCCGCGATCAGCAGGCTGCTTGATCGTTTTGAAGAGCTGAATACAAAAGAAACGATGGCATCTCACCGAGGATTCCTTCTCGGCAATCGTTAGTGCAAGTCATCTGCTCCTCCAACTTCTTGGTAGGTATTAGTTTTATTAATAAGAAAAAAAGAAAGAACGCAGAACAGGAAATGAAGCATGAGCCATGAGCTCAGCTTCAAGAAATGCATAGCTGATATTTCTCCTGCATTGATCCCATCAATGCAGAAATGAGAGCCATCTATTCCAGAGCACTTTTTGTTCACAAAAGTGCATTCCTGAGCATCACCTTCAACCGTGTGTCTGAAACAACCAGAACACACAGCATGAAGCGCAACCCTCTCAACACCAACCAGCATCTGCATAGCGAGCCCACCTTTCAGGGGGCTCCGGTGATTGCTCACCATGGGCCTTTGATCAGCAACCACTTGCAGCGGATGCATGGTTGCTTGGAAAGATCTCTGGATCACCATAGTCGCATCTGCCTGATGCGGTTTGATTTGTATGTTCCTGATCATGCATCTGCTGCTGCGCTATGCAGCAATGCCGTCATCTCGAAGTTCTTTGCTTCTCTGCGCGCCAAGATCGCGCATGCACAGAACCTAAGCAAAGCTGCTGGCCACCGCGTTCATGACGCGGATGTTCGCCACATGTGGTGCCGTGAGATCAGTGGCAATGGCCGCGTGCACTACCACGTGGCCCTGCTTTTGAACCATGCGGCCTACGCCTTCATCGGTCAGTTCGATCTGGAGCGCTGCAACATGTATGCGCGCATCCATGAGGCATGGGCAACCGCCTTGCATATGCACGTCGAGGACATGCTGGGCTATGTGCACGTCCCCGCTACACCAACCTACCAGGTCGTGCGGGATGACGAAGCCTCGTTCAACACAGCCTTCTATCGGGTCAGCTATTTCTCCAAACTGGGCACGAAGGAGTACCAGCAGGGATTCCACACGTTCGGATGCAGCCGGTCCTGAAGAGCCTGATGGCTACAAGCGGTGAGGATGGCCTCGATCTATAGTTGGAAGCCCATATAGCAGCAGTAGCTGCCGAATGTGGGCCCGCCCACACAGGCATCAAGCAGTCTTCAGCGGCCCCTGCCGTATCGGTAGGCGGGCTGGTATCGACTGCGATGCGCAGGCCTTCGCGGGAGGACACTCGTCGATGACGTTGAAGGTCCTGAAGTGCCGTCCCGACCACAGTGCATCTCCCGTGAAGTCGCAGTTCCAGCTTTGGTTGAGCTGACCCGCGGCCTGCAGTGACTATTTGACGCGCGCTGGCAGCCGATTCTTCCCTCGCCGAGGTAAAGCTCAGTAGCAACTCGCAGTACACGGGTTAGAGCACCGTCTAGCCTCAGGGCCGGCTTTAGTGGAAGGCGCTGTCGTACAGCAAGCCGAAGCTGTGGCGCGGGCTCAATGCGATGTAGCTTGAATGAAGATGAAAGCTTCATGGCTCTGCCTGCAAAGAGCGCACAACATTTTCAAGACGTGCCCGGCTGGCTGTTCGTAGCTGTTGAAGCCCTAGTTTTCGCGCCATTGCTTGATACACACCTTCGCCTTGGATACCTTGCGCGATGACGGCACGAGCCAGCGAAGCCAGTTCTGCGAGGCAGATCTCGTCAGTCGCGCGCACGCTGTCCTCGTCGGCGGGCCCGCGGAAGAGAGGCTCTGCCGCAGGATCGAGATGCTCGGGCCAGTAGAACGTGCCGATTTCTTCATCCGTCGTCCGATAGTGCGCTCGAGCAAGTTGAAACACGCGCTCACGGATGCGTGTGCCTGTGCGCAGCCAACCATGGGCTCGCGCAATGCGGCGGGCCAGCAGGGCGTCGAGCACAGGGCCCTCATGGGCGATGACGTGGGCAATCATGGCCGACAGGATGTCGTTGTAATCACTGTCTAAAAAGCGATCGGGATCGGCGCCAGCGACAGCTTCGGCCGGGTCGGTGACCCGATAGAGCAAAGCCTCCGGTTGCGCCTTGTCGGCAGTATCGGTATGGCCAGGCGCTACAGAGACTTGGCGAGCAAAGACTTCTTCGGCTTGCTGTAGTGGGGCTGTTGCTGCGGTTTCAGGTGCAATCAGGTCCGCATCCTGGATGGGCGCCGCCGTTTCTTCGTCCGGCTTCGTCGCGGACGCCATGGCTTGCGCGATGGCTGCTTGCGCCAGACGTTCGGCCTCGGCTTCGCGCTCAGCTTGCGCAGCGCGCCGCTCGCGTTGAGTTGTGAGCACGACTTGCAGCCGGGCATCCAACCTGTCGAGCGTGCCAGTGGGGTCGATCCACCAATCGGTGGACCACACCCGCACGATTTCCCATCCCAAGCCGCGCAGGACTTGTTCGCGCAGCTTGTCGCGGTCGCGTGCAGTAGCGCTGCGATGGTAAGTGGCACCGTCACATTCCACGCCGGCCAGGTAGCGTCCAGGTGCGTCGGGATCGACGATGCCAAGGTCAATGCGGAACGAAGAGGCTCCAATCTGCGGCTGGACTTGCCAGCCGCGCTGGGCAAGGGCGGTGGCTACGGCCTGTTCAAAGGGGCTGTCGAAGCCGCCGAGGGTACCTCGGCTGGCTTCCGCTAGCGCGCTAGCGCCGCGTTCAGCAAATTCCAGGAAGTGCTTGAGATCGCGCACACCGATGGCCTGAGTGCGCGCCAAGTCCATCTGCTCCGCCCGGAAACTTGCGAACACGCGCAGTTCGTGACGTGCACGGGTGATGGCTACATTGAGTCGGCGCTCGCCGCCCTGGCGGTTGAGCGGACCAAAGTTCATGGACAACTGGCCCGCAGGGTCGGGTCCATAGGTGGTGGAGAAATAGATAAGGTCGCGTTCGTCGCCTTGCACGCTCTCTAGGTTCTTAACGAACAGAGGCTCCAACTCGCTTTCAGCGAAGTGAGGCTCCAATCGAGGATCCTCCCTCCGGGCTTCGTCAAGCAAGTCCTCGATCAATTTTTGCTGTTCAGTATTGAAGGTGACGATGCCAATCGTGAGTCCGCCTTCGCGGAAACCGGGTGCTGTCAGGCGTTCCACGACATCGGCGACCAGGGCCTTGGCTTCGGCGGGATTGGTTCGGGCTCCTCCCTTTTGATAGGTGCCCGAAACTAACTGCAGGCTGACCGCCCGGTCATTGGTGACGGGTGAGGGAAAGGTGACCAGTTCGCCGTCATAGTACGCGTGATTGGAAAAGGCGATCAGGCTTTCATGGCGGCTACGGTAATGCCAGTTCAGATTTCGTGTCGGCAGGTTGGCACCGATGCACTCGTCAAGAATGCTCTCCAGGTCCGCCTCGACGTCCTCGTCGTCAAGATCAGATTCTGCGCGGTCGAAGAACGATGTGGGGGGCAGCTGCTTGGGGTCCCCGACCATGACGACTTGGCGTCCGCGGGCGATGGCGCCAATCGCATCCCAGACCGGGATCTGCGAGGCTTCGTCAAAGATCACCAGGTCGAAGGCATTGGCTCCAGCCTGGAGATACTGAGCGATGGATAGTGGGCTCATCAGCAAGCAGGGCGTGAGCTTGGTCAGTGCCTCAGGAATTTGCGCCATGAGCTCCCGCAAGGGCAGGTGCGCGCGCTTTTTGCCAATCTCGTGTCGCAACACTCCCCATTCGGAGTTTCGGCTGACATTGTCTTGAGAGGGCAGGTCGGCGCACAGGCGCGCGCGCAGCCAGTCGCGGGTCAGTGCGGTGAAGCGTTCGTCAAGCTCCCGGAAGTCGCGGATGCGCTGTTCGTGCTCGACGCTGACGAAACCGCGGATGACTGGCTCATGATCCACCACGGCGTTGAGCCACCAGCGTGCGTAGTTAGCTTCGAAAGTCCGGCGGGCCTGGCCTGGTCCGACATGGCTTTGTTCGATGCCTTGCACCAGTGTGGCCAAACCGAGTGCGAGCGCCTCGCCGCGTGCCTGGCGCCAGGCGCACCAACTGCGCAGGCTGTGCTCGGCGCGTACGATGGATTGGCTTTGCTCGATCAACCTATCGAGTGACACGGACTGCCATTGTGCATGGGCATCCTCGGCGAAGCATCCCATTGTCGCGAATGCCTCCCGCCGGGGAAGCAGTTGCTCCCATGTCTGCACATATCGAGCGCCGGCCAGTGTGATACGACTGCCTGGCTCCAACAATGCATTGGCATCGCCCAGCAGAGCATGCAGCGGGGCCTTGCAGGCTGAAATCTGTTCAGGCGTGGTGGCCAAACGTGCCAGCACGGCAGCCAGATCCTCCCGAAGTTTGCAAGCCTGTGCAAGATTATCCAGAGAGGTAGCCAGTCCTTTCCACAGTCCGGCAGTAGATTCACGCAAATCGTCCAGGGCAGCCAGCGCTTGTTCAGTTTCGGCTCGCTGGCGAAGCGTCTGGTGATCGCGCGCCAGGGTGGGGCCGCAAGCACCTTCCTCGACCAAAGCGTGGGGCATATCCAGCGGTCCCTGTTGAGGATGCCTTCGCCAGTCGCTCAAAAAATCAAGCGCGGCATGCAGATGGTCCACTTGGGTGGTGTGCCCGCTCCACAGCCCATCGGTCGAAGTAGACAGCGAGGCGTGCGCCGCGATGGCTTGGTCCAATTGGCGCAGCCTGCGCACCCTCTGCAAATCAGACTGCAGAGCAACCCCGCATTGGCCATCTGCAATGGCATCGAAGCCATCGTCTTCCCATGCCCGGCCTTCGCGTACAGCTGCCAGGGCAGTCTGCCAGCGCAGGGACGTACGCACCTTTTCCGCATTGGTATCCAGGCCTGCCCAGACGGATGCACATTCCTGGGCGAAGGTGATCGCTTGAAGCTGTTGGCGCAAGGCCCGGATGGCAATCCAATGCAGCAGATCGTTGCTGACGTCAGGTTGCGATCCTCCTTTGATGGCGCTGGACAGCTGTGCCGTGACATTGCGTTTGCTAAGCCAGGACTTGGGCCAAAACGCCTGCTCGGCCTGCTCCCACACTTGATGCAATTCGGCGACGTCGAGCTGTTCAATCGATTGGCTATAGGGGGCTGACAGCGCTGCATGGTGTTCTGCGATCTGATTCAACAGGTCAAGCCCCTGATTCAGTTGCGCGACTGTGTGAGGGCCCCAGGGCTCGCCCAGCTGCCCATGGATTTGTCGGTATTCGGTGAGCGCTGCCAGACCGTCTGTACAGGCGGTCACGACAGAAGTGGCCCATGGTGTGGAGAGCTGCGAGTTCAATTCGGCATGGCGCCGCACCAGTGCTGCGCCTTCCTGAAGGCGCTGGCTCAAAGTGCGTGCGTCAGGACGCAAAATAAAGCGCCAATCGTGCCCTGCTGCTGATGGCAGGCGTTGCGCAAGGATTAGCAGCGCTTCGCAGATGTCGCGTGTCAGTGCGGGTGGGGGCAGGCCAATGGCCTGAACCAGCGCATTGGCTGATTCGATCGTTGCTTGGGCAGCGGGGAGCAGATCACGTGCAGCAGTGATCAGTTGTTGCTGCCAGGTAGGTGACCAATCTCCCTGGCCGATCAGGGCCAAGGGGTGATTTGCCAGTGAGGCGTGGGTGATGGCTTGTGCGTTGACTTCCAGCCGATCCACTGCATGGCGCAATTGCTCCATGCTTGCATGATCATGCTCATCGGCCGAGGGCCAAGCCAAGGCAAGGGGCGGGATATCGTTTGCTGCGCTGACGGTACCGATTGCATCGAACAGGCTCAAACCGTTGCGGCGTCGCTGATGCAGGCGTTCGACATAGATGTTCAGTGCGTCCCGCAGGCTCTTGAGCTTGTCGGCTTCTGCCCGCCATTGCTCGGCATCCGCTTGGCCGCTACTGGACCAGGCAGACTGCAACTGGGCCAGTACGTCGAGTTTGCGGGCCTTGCTCGAGTGCAGTTCCAGGCAGAATTCGCCCAAGCCAATTTCGCGCAGGCGTCGGTAGACGACGTCCAGCGCTGCGATCTTCTCGGATACGAAGAGCACGCGTCGACCCTGTGCCAGGGATTGGGCGATGAGGTTGGCAATGGTCTGGCTCTTACCAGTCCCCGGTGGGCCGATCAGCACGAAGTCTTTGCCTTGCGAGGCGGCCAGCACGGCCGACAGCTGCGAGGAGTCCGCAGGCAAGGGACAGAACACCTGCTTGGGGTCGAAATGCTGGTCCAGTTCACGCACCTGCGGAAATGGAGTGCCCGTTGGATAAGCATCGCGCGGTGTATCTAGCAGGTGTCGCACGACCGGGTTCTCTCGCAATTGCTCGCTGCGTTCGGCCAGGTCTTTCCACATCAGATACTTGGCAAATGAGAACATGGACAGCACCACGTCCTCAGTCACTTCCCAGCCCTTGATGTCTTTGATGGCATGGCCGACGGCCTTCCAGACTGCAGCGACGTCCAGGCCGTTATCGTCCCGCGGCAGTTCGCCTTCGAGGGTGCCCAGGTTCAGCTCAAAGTCCTGGCGCAGCATCTCGATCAAGGTGGGATTGAAGCGGGGTTCATCGTCATGCAAGCTGAGCGTGAAACCTGAGCGAGCGCTCTTGCGGTGCAGGCTGACCGGCACCAGGATTAAGGGGGCTCGGTAGCGCTGACCATCACGGTCTTCGCGTGTCCAGGACAGAAAGCCCAGGGCAAGATACAGCGTGTTGGCCCCGCCTTCCTGCAAGGTCGTGCGGGCGCCCCGAAATAGCTCCGTCAGCCGCGAATCAAGCTCGACCTCGGGAACGCCCACGAAAACTTCGCGTTTCTGCAGGGCTTCTAGCGCGTGCACGCGGCGTACGTTCTCGCGTTCACGGGCCTCGTAGATGGCCTGATCGCGCGGGTCGGCGCCGTCCATCAGATCTGGGCGTGGTCGCAGCTTCAGGGGCTGGCCGCTGGCGAGCAGATCTTCCAGCGCGCCGGGGTCCGGTGCTTCCAGCTTGAGGGCCTTCTTGCCACCCTTGAAGTTGAGCAGATTGTTGCGGAGCGAAAGGTCTAGCAGTTTGCGCTGCCAGCGAAGCAGCCGGTCATTGGGGTCGAGCTGGCTGGCATCTTCCACATGGGTCGGCACGCTGTCGGGAAGATCAGGCACATCTTCGATCGTTAGCACGGCCGATGTGGATGGTGACGCTTCGGTATCCAATGCCGCAGCAACCGCCGCTTCCGCACTGGCCAATGGCTTGATGCGTTGCAGCCGCGCCCGGCGGATGTCTACGGCTAAGCGAAAACCTGCATCTTGAGATTCGTCCACCTGCTGAGCACCACGTTCGGCGGCATAGCTGAAGGGGACTGTAGGGCGCTGAGTGATCAGAGTGGTCTCGAACAGCACCAGCTCTTTGAGCCTGAGGCGCTTGCGCAAGGCGGTCACGTCGTCGACAACCGTAGTGGAGAATTCCTCGGATTGCAGCCAGACACCAGCAAAGGCATGACCCTCGGTGAAGACCAGCAGGGGGTTCAATCCGGATTGCTCGAGTGCGGCGCAAAACAGCAGCGCGAGGTCAAAACATGTTCCCAGACCTGAGCTTTCGATCTGGCTAGGGCTGCGCACCTTTTGGCCTGAGCGTTCGAAACTGGCTGGGGGCAAGGCATAGTCCAGCTGCATGCCAGCCACCGCCCCCCAAATGGCTGAAGCGAGTTCCCAGGCGCGCTTGGCACCGCCAGCATAGCCGTCCAACGCGGGGTTGCGATCGTTCTGGCGCAGCACCTCGGCGGTTCGCTTGAGCAGTCGATCCACAGCGGGGTCGTTGGGCTGGACGAAGGCGGCGACCAAGTCGGGCAGGTGGGAGATGCCACCCCATTGATTGCGTGGGAGCAGCTCCAGTTGGGTATCGCGTTGTGCCAGGGCTGGGGTGGCTGCATCCGAGCCCGCAGCGCGCAGAGCCAGCGAGACCGTGGCTGTCTCTGCTTCGGTGAGCCGTGCCAGCAATCCGCCGTCCAGGCTCAGATCCAGATCGCGGATGGGATATCGCGAGCCCGCTGCCAGGGCATCAATCCGCCAGCGGCGCGGCTTCAGAAAGGGCGGGTCGGAAGTTAGGAGTAATTCGACCTGCTCATGCGCCTGGTCTGTCTCATTGATCAGCCAGAGGTCCCGAATGAGCGGGACCGCATTTTGAAAGTCCGCCAAGTTCAATTTGGCAATCAACGTAACGTCGATCTTCAGTTCGGCAGCGGTGGTCGAACCCTCCAGTTGTGTCTCGTCCATGGAATCCCCCATAACACCCTGCGTTGTAGCATGCATTACGACAAGTTACTATTTTGTAAATATTAGCCCCAATTGCCCTCAATTTTGGCAAATTAGCGGTAGGTAGAACCATGAGGAATACGGGCGCCATTAGCCTGACCTCCCCCATAGGGCATACCAAGTTAAAGTTAGTAGAGTCTGCTTTCAGCGATAGATGACACGCGCCCGGGGAGCCATGACAGACTGCAATCTGCCTAACTGCCGATTCGGCACAAGCCGAGTCGGCGCGCCAAGCTGTGCGCGGCGGGGATAGCTTGCAGGGCTTCCACTGGGGACAAGGGACGCGCGCAGCGCCGCAGGCGCGAGGGATTGGAGCCGGATGGCCGTTACGGCAAAGACAGGACCTAACGCACGCAAAACTCCACTCTCACCGCCCCTCTACCAAGCACCTGGGCCAGACCCGCCGGATCGTCCACACGGCCCAAGCGCGTGTACGCATAGGCCGACTCGAACCCCAAATAGAAGATCACCAGGGTTTTCGACCCGTACAACATCAAGTCACCGTTGCGGATGGCTCCGGGCCGGCTGGCGCTGGCCGGCAGCGCTTTCGGCAACTCGCTATGCTTTTCGTTGCCGTTGAGCTCAGCCATGTCCATCGAGAGCGGCAGCAGCGCAGCGAACGCACGGGCGGCTTCGGTGGCGGCCAGGGTGATGGAGAAGCGGCGTTCGCCGATGGTCATCCACATGCGGGAGTCCTTGGGCTGGGCCGCGCCCACGCCGGGCACGAGCAGCCCGGGCAGCAGGCGCAGCACTTGTCTGCGTGGAATATCGAGGCTCACGGGCACGCTCCAGTTTTGCGCTCGGCACGGCTGGCCATGGCCGTCAGCCAGGCCAGGCCCGCGGCCAGCAGCAGCGCCGCCGCGCTTGCCATGAAGGTGCTGCGGTAGCCTGCCGCATCGAACAGCAGGCCGCCCATGGTCGAGCCTAGAGCAATGGACAACTGGATCACCGCCACCATCAGCCCGCCACCCGCCTCAGCGTCGTGCGGCATGGCTTGCGCGATCCAGCTCCACCAGCCCACCGGAGCCGAGGTCGCCAGCAGGCCCCAGAGCCCCAGCAGCACGAAAACGGCGACGACCCAGCCCCCGAAGGGAATCAGCGACAGGGCAATAGCCGCCATCAGGATGGGAATGATGATCAACGTGCCGTAGAGGCCGCGCTTGAGGATGGAGCCAATCAACGCCGTACCGATGAAGCCGGCCACGCCGATCACCAGCAGGATCAGCGACAGCGTAGACACATCCACCTGTCTCACTGTCTCCAGGAATGGCCGCACATAAGTGAACAGGGCGAACTGCCCCATGAAGAACGCGCCGCAGGCCGCCATGCCCAGAGCCACGGGTCGGCTCGCCAGCACCTTGAAGACATTGCGCGAACCCGCCACCCGAGCTTGTGCCGTCATCGCCGGCAGGCTGGCCCACTGCCAGGCCAGCGCGATCACGGCCACCGGCACCAGGCAGAAGAAGGCGCCCCGCCAGCCCACCACTGAGCCGAGGTAGCTGCCCAGCGGCGCGGCGACCACCGTGGCCAGCGCGTTGCCGCCATTGAAGATCGCCAAGGCGCGCGGCACCTGGCTGGCCGGCACCAGCCGCATGGCCGTCGCGGCCGACATCGACCAGAACCCGCCGATCACCACACCAATGAGCGCACGGCCGATCATATAGACGAGATAAGTCGGCGCCAACGCCACCACGGCGCCCGAGACGGCCATCAGCGCCGTCAATCCGAGCAGCAAGGTCTTGCGGTTCATGCCGCCGGCCAGCGCGGAGATCGACAGGCTGGTGAGCACCGCGAATGCGCCGGAGATCGCAATGCCCTGGCCCGCCATGCCTTCGCTGACGTGGAGATCGGCCGCCATCGGCGTCAGCAGGCTGACGGGCATGAACTCGGAGGCGATCAGCGCGAAGACGCACAGCGTCATTGCAAAGACGCCGCTCCAATAGGCGGGCTGCTGCCCACTCTGAGGGGGTGTGGTCGTGTCGCCCCCAGGCAATTCGGAAACTTGAGCCGTCATGACGCTTATGCCAGGTGCCGGTTGAAGAACGCCGTGAGCTTGTCCCAAGGGATCAGGTTCACGCGGTCGTACAGGTCGACGTGATTGGCGTCCTTGACCCAATGCAGTTCCTTGGGCTCGGCGGCCCGCTGGTAGGCGTCCTCGCTGAATTCCCTGGAGTGCGCCTGGTCGCCGGCGATGAACAGCAGCGGGCGCGGGGAGATGGTCTCGATGTCGTTGAACGGGTAGAAGTTCATGAACTTCACCTCGCTCGCCAGCGTGCGGTTCTGCGTCTGCTCCAGCGTGCGGCCGGCCGGAATGGCGATGCCGCGCGGGGTGCGATAGAAGCTGTGGTACATCGCGGTCACGGGATCGGCGTCCGCCGGCAGTTCGACCGGCAGGTAGTTCTGGAAGATGGGCTTGCCGCTGGCGTACTCCTCATCGCGCAGCCGCGTGGCCTGGGCCAGCTTGTCCTTGCGCTGCGCGAGCGTCTGCGACTTGCCGTAGCCATTGCGGGTCACCGCGCCCATGTCGTACATGCTCACCGTGGCAATGGCCTTCAGGCGCGGGTCGATCTTGGCGGCGCTGATGATGAATCCACCGCTGCCGCAGATGCCGATGCCGCCGATACGCTCGAGGTCCACCCCATCCTGTGTGCGCAGAAAATCCACCGCCGCACTGAATGCCTCAGCGTACAGGTCGGGCGCCACCGCGTTGCGCGCGGCGCCTTCGCTTTCTCCCCAAAACGGCAGATCGATGGACATGGCGACGAAGCCCTGTTCGGCCATCTTGGTGGCATACAGGTTCGCGCTTTGCTCCTTGACGGCGCCCATCGGATGGCCGACGACCAGGGCGGGCAGCTTGGCGGCGGTGCGGTCCTTGGGCATGAACAGATTGCCGACGACCTGCGTGCCGTACTGGTTCTGGAAGGTGACCTTCTGCAAAGTCACCTTGTCGCTCTTGTAGAAGTTGTCGGCGCCCTCCGGCACACCCGTCTGCTGGGCCTGTGCCGCGGAAGCAGAAGTCGCGGCGGCAGAGAGGAGGCCCAGTGCAGCGAGGCTAACGCCCGTGGCCTTCACAAACTCGCGGCGGTCAGAAGCCTCAGCGCTCAAAACCTCCGCGGATTCGCGGCGGATGTCGAATGTCATGCTCATGGTCGATGCTCCTTGAAGATCAGTTGCCTCAATCTTGACGGAGCCATGAGATTCTGATTAGGGGGTGTAATCTTGATGCGGTTGTGAGAAAATTTCAGCAATGGCAACCACCAAAGTGAACGATCTCCAAGCCTTCGTGGCCGTCGCACGGGACCAGAGCTTCACCAAGGCGGCGGCGAAGCTGCGCATCACGCCCTCGGCCCTGAGCCATACGATGCGGGGGTTGGAAGAGCGGCTGGGCGTGCGCCTCCTGGCCCGAACGACCCGCAATGTGGCGCCCACGGAAGCCGGGGAGCGGCTGCTGCGAGCCATTGCGCCGCTGTTCGACCAGATCACCGCGGAAGTGGACGCGCTCAGTGAACTGCGGGACAGGCCCCGGGGCACCCTGCGCATCACCTGCACCGACGACCAGATCGAGCTGTGCCTGCGACCCATGCTGGCCGAGTTCCTGAAGAACTATCCCGAGATCACGCTGGAGCTGTATGTGGACTACGGGTTCACCAATGTGGTCGAGGAGCGGTTCGACGCGGGCATCCGCCTGGGCGAGTCCATAAGCAAGGACATGATTGCCGTGCGCATCGGGCCCGACTGGCGGCTGGCGGTGGTGGGATCACCGGAATATTTCTCGCGGCATCCGGCACCGAAGACTCCCCATGACCTGACCCAACACCGTTGCGTCAACATCCGTCACCGGCCGTCCGGGACGATCTACGCCTGGGAGTTCGAGAAGGATGGCCACGCTTTCACCGTGAAGGCCGAAGGCCAGCTCGTCTTCAACAGCATCATGCACGTGCTCAACGCGGCCGTGGATGGCATCGGGCTGGCCTACGTGCCCGAACAACTGGTGGCCCCCTACCTGGCGGATGGGCGGCTCAAGGAGATCCTAGCCGGCTGGTGCCCGACATTCCAGGGCTATCACCTGTACTACCCGAACCGGCGCCAGGCATCGCCTGCGTTTGCAGCCTTTGCCGAAGCGCTGAAATATCGGGGTTAGCGTCGGCGGTGAGTGCATCACTCGCGACACAGATTCCAGGTGAAAGAGGAGCCGAATAGCCGTCACCGCAAAGACGGCACGGGGCGCAGCCAAAAGCCCGGCGGTGCTTCGCGCTGACACGTCCACTTTCTGAATATTCCCACTACAAAGCGCCAGAGGACGGGAGCTGTTCTTTCTTGACCACCATTGCGCGATGACATGACCAGCATGCTTGAGCTGACCACGGGCGGCAATCGACGCCGAGCGCCTTGTCGTTTCATGCCGTCGTAATTCAGCTTTGCAGCGATTGCCGCTATTCGTAGCTGCTCGCGACCTGTCGGTCACCGCTCCATAACGGCCATCCGAGCATCGACGTTGGCGACTGCGAATGAAAAAACGGGCCCAGGCGAGGTAGTCTCCTCCGTTCGCAAGCTATAGTGCCTGTAGCGAATCATCTCCTGCACCTGACCTAGCAGGCGCGGGATCGGAATATTTGGGAGATCGGATAGCATGGCATTGTTTTCCTGTATTTATATCCAGTATTTCGAGGGCGCCAAGGTTTGGCAAGGCCTGCACGCAAATGGCAGGTTATCAGTCGAGTGGGGGCAATGTTAGGCCGTTGCCTAACTTGGCCGCGGCAGAGTAGGCGACAGCCCCCATCACATTAGAGCGCAGGGCAGACGTGTCGAATCCCGCCATTCCAGACATCATCACTGTCGTAGGCTCGGCATATCTACAGCCGATTGCGGACCTCCTGGACAAGCTTCTTAAGAGGCCGATCTCGGGAATAGGCCCGGCTGGGGTGAGTGAGCACGAAAACGGCTACTCGGCCGCTCTTGTTATTCTTCTCGTCGCAGTTCTCGAGTCATACACCGCACGTCTTCGCTTCGTGCGGAGGGCGGAACAAATCGCCGGAAGTCTGAGCACGCCGGAGCTCCTCGACAAGTACTTTACTTTGCTGCCGACCAGAGACGAACTGGTCGAAGTGTTCCTTATCCGGAACGTGCTCGCGCACAACCATATTTGGCACTTAGACGTCTCGGATTTCGCCGAAGCCGGCGCTCCCACACTTGCTACTCCAAAGGAGCTGGGTTTTCAGACGAACAAGCACTATGAGCAGGTGGTTGATGTTGCGGCACGGAAGACCCGAAGGTTAGGCCTCAATGTCAGCCCAACGTGGGTTGACCGTTCTGACGTACGGAAGGTGTTCGAGATCGTGTGGCGCACGCTGAAGTTCATGAATGCTCAGGATTTTCGCCATACGCCGCTCGGCGTGTACAACGTCGGATTTCGAGGAAAGCGCCGGAAGTTTACGGACCTCGTCAACGAGATCACAGATGAAGGGTGCGGGCATGCACCCTAGCAAGTTGTTCGACCAGGGAACGCAGCGGCATTGCGCCGCGAGCCGTGCACGGGAGCATACATCTCGGGACGCAATGCCGCTGCGTGCCGGTCAACTCCGTTAGGAAGCAGCAATTGATCGAGCCTCTCTTCAACGCCACCGACGATGAATGGATACTCATGGTCGGAAGGTACATCATCAACATGGGGGGCGTTGAGGCAGCCACGCGTCTACTGATTTCCATTGTTGACCGGTCGGACAGTTCGCCGAACATGAACGGAGATCTTCCTTCTAGACTGGGCTACTTGCGCCGTAGGTTCCCTCGCGAACCGCGAGAACAGCATTCCCGCGCAATGGCGGTCTTCGACGTAGCTGCGAGGCATGTCGGGTTCAGAAACATAGTGGCCCATAGTCCAATCATCATCACTGGACATGCTGACGGTAGGAACCACGTGCAGGGCATTCTGAACATCACGCCAAACGACCCTCAAAAAATGGGAGAACTCGTCGGCCTACCGGAGCTCCGCGGTCGTGTCGATGAGTCGGCTGCACTGTCGCGCGATCTGCTCAACATGCAAGAGGTTTTCCACAGTGCCGCGGTGGCCTAACCCTTTGTTGTACCCGGCCTGCTACGCAGGCGGGTCAACTCAATCGTTCGCCATCACCGGAGATCGCCGTGACTATCAACCTCAATCTGGACGAAGGTTTACTGGACTAGGGTCAGTCCATGGTGAGGAAAATATTGCCTCGCAACGACTGGCTGAGAGGGCGCTGTCTGCTCCCATAAAGAAGGCACTGGATAGCTACAGCGGAGACCCTATCATTCAGTACCTGCGCCGGATCGACGCTCAGACGGAATTGTGAAATGAGTGAATCTGAACTGCGACCTAGAGTTTTCGTCATCGAGCTGATCGAACCTGGCGATGTTGTGTTGACGACCACTCCTGAACCAATTAGCCAAGCTATCCGGAGGGCCACAGGAGCGGATATATCTCACGCAATGATTTGTGTGGCTAAGTCGAGCGTTATAGACTCCACTGGCGATGGCGTTCATGCACGCAACCTAGCACGGATTGTTCTCGACCCGGGCTGCGCCGGCCATGTGTTGCGCCCGGTGAAACCACTGACGCCTGACCAATTGCGCTCCGTCATCTCTTTCGCCAGGGCTGCCGTTGGTACCCGATACACGAAGATCGGTGCCGCCAAGAGCGTGTTGGCTGGCTTCGTGGCCGGCCGGAGGCAGTTCTGCTCGCGTTTAGTCGCGCAGGCCTATCGCGATGCCGGTGTGAGTTTGGTATCGGATGCTGATTTCTGCCATCCTGGAGAACTTCTGAAGAGCTCGGCGCTTGTGGAGGTGCCTAATGTGCTTAGAAGTCTCAATCTAGAAGAAGAGACATATCGGCGCGAAGATGTTGACAACGTTGAGGTCATGCGTAACTCGACCAACGCTTTGCTTGAGGAGGCGCGCAAAATGTCCTCTAAGATTGAGTCCCTCAATGATATCAATGCCTATCTGGTGGAGCATCCTGAGGGTGATGCTCACCTAGCGCAGGCTCTGAGATCCTCGAGATACCTTGAGTTGTGGCGCGATGAGCTTGAAAGGAATTCCTGGCAGTATCATGTCGCCTTAATGGAGGGGTACGATGAGTCGGTGGAGTGCAAGCAGCGATATTGCGAAGAGCTTTTAGCGGATGAGGAACTATGCCAAAACCGCTTCGTATTGAATCATGCGGGCTACGTGACTCTAAATACGATACATCCTCGTCAATATTTCGTGCTGATGGTCGAACTGTATGAACGCCTTGCCCAACTTCATGCTAAGCGCATCAAGGCCGCAGCTGCCTGGCTTGAGCGTAGGGGACTAATTGAGTCAGCGTCGCTTCAACCCCTCCGCCCCCATACGCCTGAGTGGTTCGCTTCATTACGCGAATGGAATCCTAAGCAAGCTGCAATGACAGAGGCAGCAATTAGGGCGGCGGGAGGTCCCGATGTGTGCAGTATTTGCGCGGATGAGCCGGTCCGTGACTACGTCTTGGTGAGCATGCCAGCGGCCGGACCGGGGACGCTGCGGCTATGTGATGACTGTTTTTGCATCCGCTCCATCGGCGAGCCAATGAAGCCTTTCTAACTTCGCAGTCCTTCGCAATCGTTAGCCAGACTGATTGATACTCTTGCGTCGTGTAGTCGCGGACAGATATGCTTGGCACTCTACCTCTGATACTTATATGTCTGTACTTTTGCTTCCGTTCGCCGATTACCAACGCATCTACCAGACTATCTATAGTGTTCTCAAGTCATCTGGCATTGCTAGACATAGGGCGTGCTTGACATTCGCTACCGCCGGCATGCTGGTTTTGCGCAATCACTACGGACTCAATGCCAAGCTAAGTGCCGGGAGCATGGCGCTCATGGCTGATGAAGAGTCGGCTCTTATCCTGTTTTATGGTCGGCAAGAGCATGGAGAATGGATCTGCAACACTGAAGGGTTTCATGCCTGGGTTGAATGTGATGGGTGGTTGATTGACTTTATGGCACCTATCATGGGCCAAGCGTTCAATGAGGACGGCCATAGTTTCGAGGTCCCTCGCCGTATGCTTCAGAAGCCGCTCGCAGAGCGCAAGCCCTACATCCAGGCGATCCAGCATGAGGGAGAGTTCTTCTGCCTTCACGATACAGCGGTTGCCGACTCGCTTCTTGATCGACAGACGCAAAAGTTCTTTGACATCCTAGATGTATGCCAGCAGTGGTATCGGAGACCTCCATCCAATATGCCTGCAATGGCGAGGCGCTTTGGCAGCCCTTTTGGACCTAAGCAAGAGGTCGTGCTTGATGCACCAAGTATTGACGGCGTTTGGTAAGAGCCGGCTTACTACAACATGTGCGTCTACGGTTGCAAGGTCCAAATATTGCGACGCTATCTGAGCTATATTGAAAGCTCATCAGATCGGCATGCCGCATAGTGAGAAAGTGCGGCCTCATTCCAAGAAGGGGTGTTGTGACGCAGTCGTTCCAGAGCATTTCAGCCGCGCAGTTCTCCACTGCCCTTGCATTGCGGCCTAATCTTGTTGCGTGGTTCCTTGGCGCTGGTGCGTCAGCTGCCTCTGGGATTCCCACCGGCTACGACATGATCCGGACGTTCAAAGCAGAAATTTTCTGCCAAAAGAACAACTTGTCCCCACGAGAAATCGACGCGGGTGACCAGATTTGGATTGATCGGATAGACCGCTACTTCCGGCAGACCTCCATCCTGCCCCCGGATGGAGATCCCAACGAGTACGCAGCCGCCTTTGAAGCTGTCTATCCCCAGCCGCGGCACCGCCGTCAATTCATAGACGACGCCATCTCCAAAGGAACACCGTGCTTTGGCCATCGTGTGCTGGGTAGCTTGATCGCGGCCGGGAAGGTCGATTGTGTCTTTACTACCAACTTTGATCCTCTGGTAGAAGACGCCGCGGTTGCGGCTCATTCTCTGCTGCCCATCGAAGGGAGATCGCGGCCAACGGTTGCTGGTATTGATTCGGGAGGTCGAGCACGACGCTGTCTCAACGAGTCGGACTGGCCCCTCGTTGCCAAGCTGCATGGCGACTACCAGTCCATCAGTATCAAGAATACTGCTGCGGAGCTTGCGAACCAAGATGAAAGTATGGAGCACGTCTTGGTCGAGGCCGGTCAGCGTTTCGGAATGGTCTTTGTCGGATATAGCGGCAGAGATGCTTCGGTTATGCAGGCACTTACATCGGTCCTGCGTGAACCTGATCCATTTCCCAGCGGTTTGTACTGGGTCACTTCGTCGGCTTCACGGCTACTGCCGGCGGTCACCGAATTCCTGGAGAGCGCATACCTCGCTGGCGTTGATGTCGCGGTGGTGGAGTGCAAGACGTTCGATGAACTGGCTGCGGATGTTCTGAAGCGACTAGATCTTCCCAAGGTCTTGATGGATCATGTCATGCAGGGACGCTCCAAACCGCGCTTGGTGCCAGTTACTCTGCCGCAGGTCGAGGCACGACGTTTTCCGGTGCTGAGGTACTCTGCCCTCTTAATCGAATCAGTGCCTAGCGTTGCACGCCGAGTCACACTGAATCAGTCTACGACGACACCGATCGTCCGAGATTTTCTGCGAGCTGGAGGCTGTAAAGCTATCGTGGCTGCGAACGGCCACGAATTAGCTGTCTTCGGGAAGGACGAGGAAGTCCTAGCTGTCCTTGCTCCGCTTGGCCCTCAGGTCAAGGGAACAATAGACCTTGATGCCACGCGAGATAGCTGGGCGCTGGGGCTGCTTTACGACGCTTTGGTCAAGGCACTTTCGAGGTATCGGCCCCTTATTCCACGCTTCAAGCGGTCAGGCCATTCCTTGGTGATCACAGTTCCTCGTGAGGAGGACGATGAGGATCGTGCACGGCAGAGGGAGGAAGACCTCTTTCGTCTACGAGAGGCCTATGGCGGACCCGTCACTGGGTTTGTTCCAACGCTTAACTTTCCCTACCAGGAAGGTGTGTTCTTGAAGCTTGAGCAGATTGAAGGGCGGTGGTGGTGTGGCTTTGAGCCCTACACCTTCGTCGACATTCCGAGGCCTGTGGAAGAAGTGTCCGGTGCATTGGGCGTGCCGGCCAGCGCAGAGCGAGATGTTCTAGGACGGACGTTTGACGTCAAGGGCGGAGATCCTGCGGGCGACTGGCGCCGCGAGCATTGGGCTCAGAGGTACAACAGCAATTGGGCAAAAATCATTGAAGCATGGACCAAGATGCTAACGACGACAAGAAACGGCTCGGTACGCGCGTTTGCTCTTCCAGATGGAGCAGGAATTGACGCAGCCTTTGTTGTCTCTCCTTACACCGGCTGGAGCCGGCCTGGTCACCATCATGTGTACTTCGATAGGTCCAAGTGATGACTGCTCGTCCCCAAGCATCCCTGCTACCGCCATTTATTCTTTTAGAGGAGCCTCTGCTTTCCTTTTCGCCGTCAGATCCGGGGAAGGTGGATATTCACCCGTTAAGAGGACTTGCCAAACATGGTCCATATTCCTTCGGGTCCTTCGGAGGCTACACCTCGGAAATACGCATTGCTACGGTGGGGCCGGAGAGCGCATTCAAGCGCCGGGGTGAATTGATGGACTCGCTACGGCAGAGGCATATCCCCATCGACAAGACCGAATATGTTCCTCTGTACCCGGGATTTGAAGCTCTGTTTGGCGTAAGGCTTGAGGCTGCCCGCGGTGCGCATATCAAGTGGCCAGAGTCGTTGAGCCAATTCCCTGGTGATGGCGACCTGCAGCAGCGTCTATACAACGCGATGGAGTCGGCCCTTCGTCGACTGGACACAGTACGGCACGAGTTCGATGTTGTGCTTTTCCACTTTCCGGATTCTTGGGCGCAGGCAACCCGTTCAAAAGACTTTGATGCTCATGATGTGCTCAAGGCGCTTGGTGCGAAATACAGCATTCCAACTCAGGTTCTCAATGACCGGGCATTCACCTTTGGCTACAAGGCGCAGCTAGCTTGGCGCCTTGCTATAGCGCTGTATGTGAAAGCCGCTGGTACGCCATGGAAGTTGGTGCCATTAAAGGGCGTTCCTCAGGACACTGCCTACATTGGCCTCGCGTATGCACTGCGAGGCGATCAGCGCGACGCTCATTACGTGACTTGCTGCTCGCAGGTGTTTGACATGGATGGTGGGGGCATGCAGTTCGTTGCGTTCGAGGCGCGCGATCCAGTCACGGATCTTGCCGAGGCTCGTAGGAATCCGTTCTTGAGCCGAGATGACATGCGCGCGGTAATTGCTCGCAGCTTAGGTCTATACCAAACTCGCAATGGGGGCAACCTGCCCAAGCGCTTGGTCATCCACAAGACGACTGCCTTCAAGGACCAGGAGATCGAAGGTGCCTTCGACGCACTGTCGGGCGTGCCGGAGGTTGAATGCATCGAGGTGGGCGGTGCCTCATGCTGGAGAGGTGTGTGGCTGATCCAGAACCGCTATCGTCGCCGAGGATCGGAGCAGCCGGCAACTAAACCGTCGGGCTATCCTGTACCTAGGGGAACGGTGGTTGTACGTTCTAGTAACTCCGCGCTTGTTTGGGTAGCAGGCAACGCGCCTGAGGCATCCCCAAAGGGAGACTACTTTCAGGGAAGCAAGAGCATTCCAAAGCCACTTCAGCTGATCCGGCATGCTGGTAGTGGGCCACTGGAGCTCATCGCACATGAGGCACTGGCAATGACCAAGATGGACTGGAATAATGACGCGCTATATGACCCTGTGCCTGTCAGTATCCGGTATTCGCAACGGTTGGCCAGGACAATTGCCAATGTGAAGGAGTTGCCTGGTAACGTCTACCCCTATCGGCTATTTATGTAGACAAAGCGGCATCGCGGGCGGTAAAGAAATGGCGCCAGCCGCTCTTTATGCCAGCGTCATTGCATAGACCTTCAGATCTTGGCAATGTTCCGTTTTGGCTTGAGTGGTCGTTGGCACACCAAAATTGACAGACTCCTAACAGCCTACGGCTGCCGGTCAGCAAAAATCTGACGGAGCGGCGCAGAGTCCCATATGACAGGCATGACCCAAGGGGTCGCTGTCCAGCGGCTTCCTATATGCAGGAGCAGTTTTCCTACAAAAATGGCCAGTTTGCGACCTCACAATGTCGCCTCGTCCAGAACCTATTGGACCCTATGAAGTTTGCGCAGGTCCCCTCCATAGCCATATGTTGACTCATGGCGACTGTGTTCGCCTTCTGAACTCCGGGTCGGGGCGCGCCCCCAAGTATTTTCGTTTTCCCACCGATGTTATTTCGGTGTACGGTCTAAGGCTTCAAGCCCATGGAGGACACAGCAATGGGTAAGTTGCGAGGGCTTTTTCTTGGGACTGCAGTTATGACCTGCCTCGCTGCCGTGTCTGTTGTTGCTGGCTGCGCTGTCTCCGTGCCTGACGGTGTGCGGCCGGTCTCTGCATTCGACGTCAAGCGCTATATGGGCACATGGTACGAGTTGGCCAGGGTTGAAAACAGGTTTGAGAAAGGCTTGACGGCGGTCTCCGCCCACTACAGTCTCAATGATGACGGCTCAGTCACGGTGGTCAATCGTGGTTATGACCTGGTCAAACAAGAGTGGCGAGAAGCCAGGGGTAGGGCGCGTTTCCTGGGGGATACGCGTCAGGCTGCACTCAAAGTATCGTTCTTTGGCCCGTTTTATGGGGGTTACAACGTGGTGAGCCTTGATGACGATTATCAAACTGCCTTGGTAATCGGAGAGAGCTTGGACTATTTCTGGTTGCTATCGCGAAGCAAGGCACTACCCGAGTGCCAGGTTCAGGATTTGCTGAAAAAAGCGCAAGGCTTTGGCGTTGATCTGGATCGCGTCGTTACCGTGGCGCAATAGCGCCGTGATCGCCTGTCGGCATGGCGCCGATCCTCGGAGATAGCGAGGACGGCCATTCTGGATCAAGTCCTTGTTGGCAGGTCCTCGGATGATACGGACCTCTTGAAGCACTGAAGACCATTGAGCTATGACAACCAGCGCGCTTGTATGGATGCGCCGTGACCTGCGCTGCAGCGACCATGCTGCGCTCTATCATGCGTTACGGCGCTTTCGACGCGTGTACTGCGCGTTCATTTTTGATACCGACATATTGGATGCACTGCCCACCCGTTGCGACAGGCGTGTGGAGTTCATTCATGCAAGCGTATGCGAGCTCCACGAGGAGTTGTCCGCATTGGCGGCACGCAGCGGAGCGCCAGGCGGAGGCTTGATAGTACGCCATGGCCGGGCAGTGGAGTGCATCGTTCAATTGGCATGCAGCTTGGGTGTGCAGGAGGTGCTGACGAATCGCGACTACGAGCCAGCCGCCATTGCCCGAGACCGATGTGTAGCCGAAGCACTGCGCGTGGAGGGCATTGCATTTAGCGACTACAAGGATCAGGTATTGCTTGAGCATGAGGAAGTACTCAATCAGCAAGGCCAGCCGTACAGCGTATTCACCCCCTACAAGCGCGCCTGGCTGCAAAAGCTCGATGCCTTCCAACTCACTCCCTATTCCGTGGAGCGCTACGCCAGGCATCTGGCTCCCCCGCCTGCCAAGGAGGAAATGCCAGGGCTTGGTGAACTGGGCTTTACGGCCACCAACCTTTGCAGCCTGCCTCTGCCCCCAGGCATGCGCGGTGCCCGCCAGCTGTTGGATGACTTCCTGCCACGAATGGCCGGATACAAAGAGGAGCGCGACTTTCCCGGGCGCAAAGGGGTATCGTACCTGTCGGTGCATCTGCGCTTTGGAACCGTGTCCATTCGCCAGTTGGCGGCGCTGGCCATGGAGCGGGCTGTCGCTGGCTGCGAGGGGGCACAGACATGGCTTTCCGAACTTGCGTGGCGAGACTTCTACTTCATGATCTTGCGCCATCACCCGCATGTAGTCACGCACTGCTTCCGAGCGGAGTATGACCGTGTGAAGTGGGATGAGGCACCGGAGCTATGGCAGGCTTGGTGCGAAGCGCGCACCGGCTATCCTCTGGTGGATGCAGCCATGCGCCAGTTGCTGCAGACGGGCTATATGCACAACCGCCTGCGGATGGTGGTGGCGAGCTTCCTCACGAAGGACTTGGGAATCGACTGGCGCCGAGGAGAGCGCTTTTTTGCCCAGCATCTGAATGACTACGACCTGGCTGCAAACAATGGCGGCTGGCAATGGGCGGCCTCTACCGGTTGCGATGCCCAGCCTTGGTTCCGAATCTTCAATCCGGTGACGCAGTCGCAGAGATTCGATCCTGATGGCAGGTTTATCCGGCGCTACCTCCCCGAACTGGCCAAGGTTCCTGACCAATATATCCACTTCCCTGCAGCCATGAAGCCGCTGGAGCTGCAAGCGTGCGGGCTGCAGCTTGGCCTGGATTACCCCTTGCCAGTGGCTCAGCACGCTCGTGCTCGTGAGCGTACGCTGATGCGCTTTCACTTCATGCGCGGCCAAGATTGACGATGCCGGGAAGGCTCAGTGCCTGGATGTTGAGCCACTCTGATGAGCGGGTATATCTCAGAGGTCGCGATGAATCAGCGCTCCCTTGAACAACACCGGTCCGGTCGGGCCAGTCTCGCTGGGCACCCCGCCCTTGGGTTCGAGGCTGATGGCCAGGACCGGCACGGCTTGCACCTCAGCTTCCTGCGCTGTGAAGTTTTCCAGTTTCCCGGAGCCCAGCACGCCGAGCGAGCGGGGGGCTCCTCGGCTGGGCAGGGCCCACAGTTGCAGGGACCTATCGGCAGCTTCCTGATAATCTCCGACGCGCTGGAGCGTCAGCCGATTGAGCCGTGGATCGAAGGTTACCAGCACGGATGCGTCAGCTTTGCCGTCGGCCAGTACCGCCACATATTGGATCTGAGGAGCCGCTTGCAAGGCGGCATGAGCGCTTTGGAGTTGTGTTTGCAGCGCTGCCAGTTGCTGCCGGGAAGCGTCTTTCAGCCCCTGATGCGACCATAACCCTACAGACACGGCTGTGACGGTTGCCAAGCCGCCGCTCAAGGCCGCGCTGCGCCACCATGCCAGCCCACGCTCGAGCCGTTTCGTGGCTGAGGCTTCACGCTGGCGACTCGCCGCGGCATCCGCCTTGTCGGCCTCGATGAGGTTGTTGATCCGAACCCAGACCGCCGGATCAGGCGGCACTGGTGCCTGTACTTCGGAAAACGCGGACCACCGGCCTTGCCAGAGCAGTGCTGCCGCTCGCACCTGAGCATGCTCGCGAGCATGTTGTTCAAATCGACGGCGTGCACCGCCACGCAGCGTACCCAGTGCATACGCAGCGGCCATGCGATCCAGCAGTTCGGGATTTTGCGTGAGTCTCATGATTGCAACTCCTGGCGCTCAGACATGGCGCGCCATGCACTTGCGCAACTGCTCCAGGCTGCGGCGCATCCATGTCTTGACCGTACCCAGTGGCAGTTTCAGCTGGCTGGCCAACTCGCTGTGGCTGAGGTCGCGCAGATAGGCCAGACTCACCACCTGACGCTGGGCCTGCTCCAGGCGCTGCATGCATTGGTGCAGTGCGGCAGCCTGTTCGCTGGCTTCCGCCAATTGCAGAGGGCCATGCGCGTCGGCGTCCTGCGGCAAAGCATCCGTGTCCTCGATCGGAACGTTGACATGCAAGCGCTCTGCCCGCCGTCGGCGTAAAAAATCCAGAGCCCGGCTGCGCACCAGCATGCCCATCCAGGCCAGGGGAGGGCTGAGTGAGCCGCGATAGCTTCCTGCATTGCGCCAGATGCCCAAAAAGCTTTCCTGCAGCACATCCTCGGCCCACTCCTTGTTGCCTACGATGCGCAGCGCCAACCCATACAACCGGGGGGCCGTCTGGTCGTACAAAAGTTTGAGGGCCGCCTCATTACCGGCCGCTACACGGTCTAGCAGACCCATCAGTTCGTCGTCCGGAGTACTGGCTCTCATGCCGCTATTGTGATCAGAACCACCTTGTTGGTGCGGTGCTGTTGGATTCGTGCCATGGATTTTGTCTGCTTTGCCTGTATCCAAGTACGCGGCGTTGCGCATTCCGGATTCAGGATTTGGCAATGCGCCTTGAAAAAAATATTTTCAAGAACTTGAATCCAGCTCCATGCCGGCTGCGTATTGCAGTTGTCAGGCGCTGCAATACGCCGACATACCTCACATGCAACCAGGAGTCATCATGAACAGCAGCTACTTCAACGTCCACTCTTCCGCCACGGCCTCGCGTCGCGGATTCTTGGGGGCCACCGGTACCTTGTCGGCGGTGGCCGTTGCTATGTTGGCGGGCAGCGAAGCGCTGGCTCAGGGGATGGGCAACGATCCGGCCAAGGATGTGTCCATCCTCAATGTGGCCCTGGGGTTGGAGCATGAGGCCATCAACGCGTACCAGTTGGGAGCCGGCAGCGGCTTGCTGCAGAAACCAGTGCTGGATGTGGCGCTGTTGTTCCAAAGCCATCACAAGGCTCACCGCGATGCCTTGATCGCCACGATCCAGAAGCTGGGAGGCAAGCCGATCGCCGAAGCATCGATGCAGGCCTACGCGGAGTCGCTGAAGGCTGGATCCCTCAAGAGCCAGAACGATGTGCTGGCGCTTGCAGCACGGCTCGAACTGGGGGCAACCAATGCCTATCTGGGTGTTATCCCCGCCTTTGAGAGTCGGGATCTGGCCAAGGTTGCCGGCCGTCTGGCCGCCGATGAAACCATGCACTACACCGCACTGACATCGGCACTGGGGCGCTCCCTGCCGAGCAACGCCTTGTCGTTTGGCGGCTGACACGTAGCGGCACACGGGCACCGGGCAGCATCGCGCTCGGTGTATTTCTTCTCCCATTTGTTCGAGGAAATTCTCATGAAGCATCTACCAACCCTCCCACTGGCCGTCGCTTGCATATCAGCGCTGGGCCTGACCGCCTGCTCATCCATGGCTCCTCATTCCATGTATTCACAAGCCGAACTTCCGGCAGTCGTGCAGGTGCCTGCTGGATACAACGTGGCCCTGGAAACCGTTGGCGTCGGCCAAATCACCTATGAATGCCGGGCCAAGAAAGACATGGCTACCGAGCATGAATGGGCTTTCGTCGGACCCGATGCCAAGTTGCAAACGCGCGGTGGCACCATCATCGGCAAATACTGGGGGCCGCCGGCGACATGGGAGCATAACGATGGCTCCAAGGTTACCGCTACGCAAGTGGCTGTGGCACCTGCTGGTGCGGGCAACATCCCGCTGCAGTTGGTCAAGGCCAACCCTGCCAATGGCATGGGCGCCATGCAAGGCGTGACCTATATCCAGCGCGTGGCAACCAACGGTGGCACGGCTCCCAGCATGGCCTGTGGAGGATCTAATCTGGGTGCCCGGCAAGTCGTGCAGTACCAGGCGGACTATATTTTCTGGAAGGCAATCTGACCGGTGAGGGCGCTATTGGCGTAGTTGGCTGGCGGAGTAGCACACGCCGGTGTGGCTTGTGAGATAGCCCCCTGAATCTCCGGACACGGTCCATCGCTTATCTTCGAGATAGGCATAGGACTGTGCGTATGACTAGGCATACAGAAACGATTGAGGTCATCACCCGAGACCAGCGCAGGCGGCGCTGGTCGGCTGCCGAGAAGGCTGCCTTGGTTCGCAAAACTTATGAGTCAGGCATGAGCGTGTCGCTCGTGGCCCGCCGGGAAGGCGTCTCTGCCAGCCTGCTGTTCACTTGGCGGCGGCTGGAGCGCGAAGGCGCGCTGGTGGCTGTCGGTGCAGGCGAGGCCGTTGTGCCGGCATCGGAGCTGGCAGCCGCCCGTGCCGAGATCGCCAAGCTGCAGCGCGTGTTGGGCAAGAAGACCTTGGAGAACGAGATACTCAAGGAAGCCGTGGAGATCGCTGCAGCAAAAAAATGGATTGCGCGCTCGCCCTTGTTGCCCGGGGACGACCAATGAAGTCGGTCTGTTCGGTGCTGGGCGTGGCGCGCTCGAATCTGCATGTGCGGCATCACCGCCCTGGCCACTGGCAGGACAGCCGCAGAGGCCGCACCCCGGCCCAGGATGAGCTCTTGCTGGCCGACCTGCGGCGCCACATTGCCGAGTTGCCCAGCTATGGCTATCGCCGCGCCGGTGCGCTGCTCAATCGAGAGCGACGTTCACAAGGTCAACAGGCGCTGAACCACAAGCGCATCTACCGGGTCATGGCGCGGCATTGACTGCTGTTGCCCAAGGCGCCCAAGCGACGGCATTCGAGCCGTGTTCACGATGGCCAGGTCAGTGTGCCGATGAGCAACATGCGCTGGTGCTCTGACGGCTTTGAGATCAAGTGCGATTCTGGCGAGACGGTCACAGCCACCTTCGCCAAGGACTGCTGCGACCGGGAGATCCTGGCCTGGCGGGCTTGGGAGGGCAAGGGACTTGCGGGAGAGCCTGTGCGCGACATGCTGGTGGAAGCCGTGGAGCGGCGCTTTGGCACGGTTGAAGCCGTGCCCCTGGAGCGTGAATTGGAGTTCCTCACCGACAACGGCAGCGCCTACATCGCGCACGAGACGCGTGGCATTGCTAGATCACTGGGCCTGAAGCCGATCAACACGCCCGTGTGTAGCCCGCAGAGCAACGGCATGGCCGAGAGCTTCGTGAACACCTTCAAGCGCGACTACATGAGCCGTATGGACCTGCGTGACGCGCCGACGGTGCTGGCGCAATTGCCGGGTGCGTTCGAGCACTTCAACGAGATCCACCCGCATTCGAGTTTGAAGATGATGTCGCCCAGGGAGTTCCGACGACGGCAGAATCACCCCGCCCATCAGGGCTAACTTAGCGACTGGACGGTGTCCGGAACTACGGGGGCAAGATCACTTGATGATTGCGCCAAAGGTGGAAGCAACCCGGACGGAGTGAGTTGACCTGGCTTATCCAGATACTGCTGGTCCAGTGTCCGGAACGTACGCAGCGGACCCTGGTAAGGTAAAGCCGAACGTCGCAGATTAGCGTGCTGCTTTGAATGCGTGCTGATAGGTCGGTCTTGCTCGGGAGGGTAAGTGCGGGCAGTGACCTTGCATCAGCTATTCGAGTCCCGCCTATCCGGTATTAGCGCGGAGGCGGGACTTTCGTGATATGAGGTCACAGCCCCGCAGCTTGCTGTCGATGCCCAGGTTGAAGAGGGCGAGTTCGCGCATCCGCGATTCCATCTGAAGGCGGACGCGCAAAGCCAAGATATCCTTCAGCTTGAAAGGCAGTTTTTGCCCAAGGATCTTGCCCTTGTTCCATGGCTCGCAATGCGAGATGTTGTCTGTGGATTCCATGACGTTCTCCCGTCGAGTTGAGGGATCTACAGAATGCGCTTGCATCTACCAATCACGGCACAGAAGACTTATCTGAACGTCAGAGATAGCCTGGAAGTCGACATTGCGCGATGGCCTCCTTGGCTAAATTCTCGATCATGTTGCAATGATAATTCTGCAGTCTTTGGGGCTGTGCTCCCAAGGTCCATCGCTAATGTCTCTATGTGTTCTTTGGTGGTTGTACTGACTCGGGCAGAGTGGCCGCGATTGAGTTAGCCATATAGTGCGCCAGGGTCTCATACAGCGGCCGCGTCAGCATGCGCGAGATCAGGCTGGCCAGCATGGCGCAAGCCATAAGACTGAGCACCATCGCATGGCCGTCGACCATTTCCATGACGATGATGAATGCCGTCAGGGGAGCCTGGGTGACTGCGGCGAGAAATCCCGCCATGCCCATGGCAATCAGTGCCGGCGCTATGGCATTGCCTCCCGTGAGCGAGGCTACGTTGTGTCCGATCCCTGCACCGATGGACAGCGAGGGTGCGAAGATACCGCCGGGCACGCCGATCCATGCAGACAGCCAGGTCGCGATGAATTTGAGCGTCACATAGAACGAGGGCACATCAGCCTCGCCGACCAGCATGTGCTTGACCGCCTCGGAGCCGGCGCCGAACGTGGCGCCACCGGTCAGCAAGCCGATGGCAGCGATTGCCAGGGCACCGCATGCGGCAAAGCGAATGGGAAAGCGGGTGCGAAAGCGGTTCATGGGCTTGAGCGGAGCGGTGAGCGAGACGGCCATCAGCTTGGCGAACAAGCCTCCCAGCAGGCCGCTGGCCAGAGCCACGCCCAAGCCGGGCAGCAGGGCATTCCAGCCCAGGCTTGGAACCTGAATGCGCCCGAAATAGCTCAGATTCCCGAATGCCGACACGCCCATCAGGCCCGCCAGCACAATGGCAGCAATGATCAGGCCGCTGGCGCGGGACTCCAGCTTGCGCGAAAGCTCCTCGATGGCAAACACCACGCCCGCTAGCGGCGCGTTGAAAGCCGCGGCAATCCCGGCGGCGCCGCCCGCCACCAGCAAGGCGTGGCTGCTGATACCCGATTGCGGGCCCAGCCAGCGTCGGGCGCTGTGCATCACCCCGGCAGCGACCTGCACCGATGGACCCTCCCGGCCGATCGACAGGCCTGCCGCAAAGCCCGCACTGGCCAGCACCATCTTGGAGAAGGACAGCAGCAGCGATACAAGGCGGCCCCGTTGGGCTTCACCAACGGCTGGATCCAGCGTCGCCATCACCTGGGGAATGCCGGAGCCCGCCGCACCGGGAACCCAGCGGCGGGTCAGCCACACTATGGCGGCCGAGAGCGCTGGCATCCACAGCAGCACGGCCCAGCCACCTTGCCAGTGGTAGAGGTGCCGGAACAGTTCGAAGCCCGCGTCAGCCATCAGCGTGAATACCACCACGCAAAGCCCGGCCGCCGCCGCATAGGCCAGCACGATGGTGCGATCCAGCCAGCGCCTCCCGTCCCGCAGTTCCTGGTGCAGGTTATGGAGAAAGTCGGGCTCTTGGTGCATGGTGAAGGGCTCCCGCGAAAGTGGCCTATTGTGTGCTCATCAGGTAATTGAGCCTCGGCGTAGGAGATGTGAGCGTAGCTACTGACAGGCCGCCAAGCCGGCGAATACAGGCGCGGTGATGACAGCGACGTCCCCCCGGGATTGAGTAGCAGGCGAGCTTGGAGTCCAATCCCATGCAACAGGCGCTTCGCTGTGAAGGTAGTGACCACTGAGCTGGACATAGCAGTGAAGAGGACCCTGACAATGGTGAGCTTGCCAGTTAAAAACCTTCGTAAGATAGTCAGTGTCTGGCGGCATGCTGACTAGCCATCTAACTAGGACTGGGCAGGAAAAAACCGCCCTCGGGCGGTTGGTGGCGACTGTCCAGCGCTAACGCTTTTGCTCGATCTCGTTCTGCGCTCTTGCTTGCTCAGTGGGTTCAGGACTTGCAGGCGTTGGCTTGTCTTCACAAGTGATCGGCTCTGGAATGGGTGTGCACACTGATTTCAGCATTTCCCAAAAGTGGAAGCTGGAGTGTCTGAGAGGAAGAATGAACATATAGACCTCCGGTCTATGGTAGCGAATCAGGGTGGATCCGCCTGTACCCACAGTACTCCTTTAAATGACCTTAAACGATGGTGCACAAAGACTTACGCCGCGAGCCCGTGCCGCTCGTTCCTGAGGGCAGGATGGGTGCACCGCTCAATCCACTTCTCTCTGCCTCAGTGGGATCCCGGGACTGGCAGCAGGCGGTCGTACTCTTGCTTGACCACGGCGTAGCACTCGCAGGTGCGCTGCTCCAGCCCGACACGATCGAGCACGGTGATATGGCCACGCCGGTACTGGATCAGGCCTGCCTTTTGCAAATGCCCGGCTGCCTCGGTGACGCCTTCACGGCGAACGCCCAGCATATTGGCGATGAGCTCCTGCGTCATCACCAACTCGTTGCTGTGCAAGCGGTCCAGACTGAGCAGCAGCCAGCGGCACAGTTGCTGATCCAAAGAATGGTGGCGGTTGCACACAGCCGTCTGCGACATCTGCGTCAGCAGGGCCTGGGTGTAGCGCAGCAGCAGATGCATCACGTCACCCGCGCGATTGAACTCCGTCATCATGAGATGGGCCTTCAGCCGCAGCGCTTGGCCGGCGCTTTGCACGACGGCACGGCTCGGCGTGGTCTGGCCGCCCATGAACAACGAAACACCGATCAGGCCCTCATTGCCGACGACTGCGATCTCTGCCGAGCCTCCATCCTCCAGTACATAGAGCAAGGAAACAATGGTGGAGATGGGGAAGTAGACGTGGCTGAGGCGGCCGCCCGATTCGTAGAGCACAGTGCCCAAGGGCATCTCGACGGACTCCAGATCCGGCAACCAATGGGCCAACTCTTGCTCAGGCAAGGCAGCCAACAGCAGATTGCCTCGGGCATGGTAGGCGGTGACCACGGATGCCTTTCTACTGAAGGAAGCGGGAGTCCACCGTACCGGGGAAGGCTCCCCGTGGGGAACTGGATCACTGCAGTATAAGCATGCGGGCGATCAAGGTTTAAACGCATGTGCGCATCCACGGCTGAGCATTGTTTCCTGGTGCTCGTCAAGCCGCGATTCATCGCGCGCGTTGACGGCGATAGTGTTCCCTGGCGCGATATCCATCTGTAGCCGGTGTTCGGCGAACGGAACTGATAGATCACATTCAAGTACTGCGGGTTGATGTGGGCGTGCTCCTGGTAGCAGCGCACTTGGTGGACGAGCTCGCGATGCAATTGATACTCAAGGCCAGTCGTGTCGTCATCGATTCGTTGTCGGGCTTCGAATTGGCCTTGGCGCCGACCTTCAAGCAGAATTTCCGCGAGTCGCTGTCACGCTTGGTCTCGGCCCTGGCCAGCACTGGTGCCACGATACTGATGACTTCGGAGTTGGAGGACCGCTATGGGGATCTGCGCTTCTCGCCCTATGGCTCGGCTTTTCTGACCGACGCCATCATCGTGCAGCGCTATATCGAGGTTGACAGCCGCTTGCAACGCGTCATGGCCGTGGTCAAGCTGCGAGACAGTGCGCATTCCAACGAGTTGCGGCAGTTCCATATCGACGATAAGGGGCTGCAGATCGGCATCGCCTGCAAGGCATGGAAGGCCTGCTGCGAGGTCAGCCGACCCGGCGTAGCGCGCTGCGCGCTGACATGGACGAGTCGTAGCACTGGTCGGCGATTAGCGGATGACGGGCCGGCTGTAGACCTGTTATGACGCTTTGATGGCTCAACATTCACTTGCCGACTTCGTGCCCAATGACGCCACCGACCGCTGCACCACCGATAGCCCCGGCAGCACTGCCTCCCGTCAGGATGGAGCCACCAATGGCACCGGCTCCGGCCCCGATGGCCGTGTTTTTATCGCGCTGAGTCATTCCGCTGCATCCGGCCATGACCATGAGCATGGCAACAACGACGGCGCCAGATGCAAATTTGTGCTGTGTTTTCATGGGATTGCCTCTTTAAAAATTAGATGACCGAAGAGAGGCCGGGCATGCGTACATGCTTACGGCTTGTCCAAAGGTGGCTGCAATGGCTTCATGCAGGCAAGAGCTCAGGGCTTATCGTGGAGGAGCCGGCTGAATAGTGCCACCAGCCCCACGAGTACCGCCCCCGCCCCAACGGCCACCAGCATGGATTTGAGAGGATCTTGCTGGATATAGGTGGTGGTGGCATCTTGCATATCCTGCGATTTGCTGCGCAACTGGCTGGCTCCTTCGCACACGGCATCCATTCCCCGATGAGCCAGCGTGGAGGCTTCATCGGCCAGGGTTTTGACAGAGTCATTCATGATGGGCTTCCTATGCCAGTGGGCATTGCTGTTGGGGGTGGAGCCGTTGCGGACAGCTTGTAGCTGCGATGAGCTTGGTCACAGCCCAGTGGAATGGGGGGTGATTCCGTAGTAGTCATGGATGGTCTTGATCCAGTCCTTGTCAGCCATGTCGGGCCAATCGCTTTTGTTGAATCCTGGCGCGTTCTTCAACTGGTCCTTTTCCACGTCAAGAACGAAACGCTTGTATACGGTATCCAGCTTCAGGGCACTCCAAGGCACCGCGAACAGCTTTTCGCCCAGACCGAGAAATCCGCCATAGGACAGGACTGCGTATGCAACCCTGCCATCAGCCATGTTCAGCATGATTTCTTTGATGTCACCCAGGCTTTCACCCCTGCGGTTGTAGACATCGTTGCCATTGAGCGTATTGGCGCCCATCAGGCCAGGTCCTGGCCCGGTCTCGTCGTCGATGGCATCACCCTTGTACATACCGTAGGTATCCTGTTCTTGGTAGTTCATCTTGTATTCCTTGAAAGACTCAGCGTTTGAAGGTGATTGAAGCGGCGCGCTGAACGCTGGTGCCCAACCTTGGAACTCGTGTGTGATGCCCGACTGGGCCAGCGGGTTAGCACCTCTGGGAGGGAGGTCCTTCCGGCGTGCGGCGGTGTTGACAAGTAATGCTTGCACAGGAAAAGCCCATGACCCACTATCCACGAGCTCGCCGTATTTGTCGGTGCTTTGCCGCACACAAGGCAATGCCAGGCAAGGCGTCCGTCCATGGCAGCGCGACATGCATTGGCACAAGGAGTGGGGGTACTGGGGCGCGTGGCTGTTGATTTGGACAACTCGTTGGACAGGAGAGCCAGAGTTAAATCACGGTTCTTGGTGAGCCAGGTTGCTTTCGAAGCCCTTGGCTGGTAGCTGAGCGCGGAATGCAGATGCCTAGCGTTGTAGAAGCCATCCGTCCACCTCAGCCAGGACTCACACATCCCTGAATATCTTGCTATCGGGCCAAATCATAGACAGCATCGTGCTTGTCGATTGCAGCGCCGCTACGCGCATCATCCGAGTTCTCGCGCGCTTGCGCGTCAGCCCTCCTGGCGGCCCTCTTGGCAGCGGCCAGGGCATCCATGTGCGCGGTCTTGGCTTGCTGGCGACACAGGTATTTGGCGTTGCCGGCCTGCTCATCGCATTTCTCCTGGGCATCGGCCTTGGCGATGCTTAGGTCATAGGCATACTTGTCGGACGGGTGGTGGTTCATTTCCGACGCGGCCCTGGCTACCTGTTCCTGTTCTATATCGTTGGCTGATGCGCTGGCCTGCAAGAAGCCAAAGGCCGCGAGGCACAGCATGACGTATGTGGCGATGGGGTTCAGTGAGGATCTGTGCATGGCGATTCCTTGGATCTTGGAAATGGTTTCCGACCAGCAGACTGCACGGTCCATTTCACTTGAGCTTCATGTCATTGACCACCGGCTTCACGCCCTGAACATCGCGTGCCAGGACAGTTGGGAGAAGCGGCGCTGTTGCGTGGAAATCGGGCACGGTCTGTATCAGCACAACTGGAGCATGGCGCCAGTGCGACCGGATGTCAGTGCGCTGGAACACCCAGCGATGCAGCGCAGGTGCCGGGGTATCGAGAGACCGAAAACTGAAGCTGGCGCAACCCCGCTTTGGCAGTAGGCACCACCTCTCGGCCTCCGTGCGATGCTGCACAGACTTTCATCTGGGCACCGTGTAGCTTCAGCCTTGGGAACGTTTCCCATGGCAGCTGGAGCGGAGCATGAAGAGCCAAATCCTCAACATCACCATCATCGCGTTGTCCCTTGGCTTGAACAGCATGGCGCCGGCTCAGAGCCAACCGGAGCGCGGTGCCGAGCGACGCGGTCAACACTCGTCTGAGTGGGGCGGTCGAGGCCATCGGGCTGACCGTGGCCACCGAGAAGAGCGGCATGACGCCACGCGCAACAGGCAGCGCGACCAACAGTACCGCAGCGATTACTACCACCACGCCGACCAGGGATCGATCGGAAATAGCCGGAGATGGCATCGCGGCGAACGCCTGCCTATGCAGTACCGAAGCTATCAGTACGTGGTGGAAGATTGGCGTGGCCATCACCTCTATGCACCGCCGCGTGGCCAGTACTGGGTGCAAAGCGGTAGCGACTACCTGCTCGTGGTCATCGCCACTGGCGTGATTGCCGGCATTCTGTTGAGCAACTGAGATTCTCGCCATGCACCGATGATGGACTTTGAGGCCCGTGGAGTCGGTGCTGGTATCGGCGTCGGAGATGGCGCCTTGCACGGGCTTGCCATCAGCCATGACGACCGGAAGCCATGCGGGCGGAACTCTCGTCCTTATCCTATCGTCAACAAGACACCGTAGGTGATATGTCGTTTTCCGAATGGTCTCTTTTCATAGGCCTACTCCTCATCGCGATGGTGCTCTCGAGCACTTGGCTTGGGCGGCTGCCGTTGAGCAATGCCATGGTCTATCTGGCGCTGGGCTGGTTGCTAGGACCTGCCGCATTGGGTGTGTTGAGGCCGGATCCATTCTTGTATGCCCCCTTGCTGGAACGCTTCTCGGAGATCGCGGTGCTCATATCGCTATTTTCCGTGGGGATGCAACTGGGGGTGCCAGTGCGAGATTCCCGGTGGTGGCTGCCGCTGCGCCTTGCCATCTTCTCGATGGTCGCCATGGTGGCGATGGTCGCTGTCGTTGGTGTCTGGGTCCTGGGCATGTCGCTGGGCGCTGCGGTGCTTCTGGGGGCCATCCTGGCGCCCACGGATCCGGTGCTGGCCTCAGGCGTCCAGTCGCAGCCCGGGGAGAGCCCGGATCGATTGGGGTTCAGCCTGGCTGGCGAAGGGGGACTCAATGATGGAACCTCCTATCCCATGGTGATGCTGGGGCTCGGGCTGCTGGGCCTGCATCCCCTGGGCGAAAGCATGTTGCATTGGTGGGCCATGGAGTTCCTGTGGTCGATGGTTGCGGGCCTGGTGATCGGCGCGACGCTGGGAGCGGGCACGGGCAGGTTCGTCGTCTATCTGCGCAGCCGGCATAGGGAGGCCGCGGGCCTGAACGAGTTTCTGGGCATCGGACTCATCGGGGCGGCTTATGGTGCTGCGCAGTTGTGCCTGGCTTCGGGGTTTCTGGCCGTATTCGCCGCAGGCCTTGCATTGCAGCGCGTGCGGGAGCTCCCCGCAGCCGCAATGGCTGAAAAAATGCCTGTGCCCCCGAAAGCCCGAACTGCCGACGCAATGCACCATGCGACCGATATGCAAGACTCCGTCCACGGATTCAACGAGCAACTGGAGCGGCTGGCGGAATTGGCGGTAGTGCTCATGGTGGGGGCCATGCTGGCCTACGCCAGGCCGGTGCCGCATATCTGGTGGTTCATCCCCCTGGTGCTGCTGGTCCTCAGGCCGCTGTCCGCGCTGCCCGCCGTAGGGGGCAGGCTGGTGCATTGGCGGCTGCGCGCCATGATCGGGTGGTTTGGCATCCGCGGTATCGGCTCGATCTTCTACATGTTGCTGGCATTGAGGCACGGCATTGAGCCCGCAACTGCGGCAACTGTGGTGAGCCTGACGTTATGGACCGTGGCGGCCTCGATCATCATGCATGGCATCACGATACTGCCATTGATGAAGCACTATATGAGGCCCCACGCATGAAGCTCAGAGGCGTTCGGTCAGGAGCAGGATGAGCCACACCGCCACGGCCAAGCCGATCAGGCCGCTCGGGAAGTGGCCCCAGCTTCGGCTGTGCGGCCAAGCGGGGAGCGCGCCAATCAATACCAGGATCAGGACGACCAGCAAAATGGTACTCAGACTCATGACACGCTCCTTGCGGTAAGTTGCTTCGTTCGCTGGCTGCTCTCGCCTTCCATGAGATGCCGTGCGGCAGATCGATGCCGCGGTTGATCACGTTGTGGAACGAATGTTCATGGATAGCGAGCCCGTGAAGCCCGCTTCAGGGTCAAGGTTTCCCGATGGAGTTTTGCCGGAGGCGGGGTGGCCGCATCGGCGCGATTCTGTCGCGGGAGAGAGGTCGGCGCTTGCTGGTCCGGGGCCGGTGCGCCCTCGGCGGTGAAGTCTCTTTTTTGTTCCGCGAGCGCTTGGGGGTCGGGTTCGTTGCGAGGGGGGATCATGGTAGCTTTCTCCTTGGCCAATGGCTGAGCAGGTGCTTGCAGCGTAGGCCCGCGCCTGCCGGGTGTCCGTGCGATTGCAAACATTGCAAGGGCGTTTTCCTGATAACTCCGCGCGCAGGAATATCAAAAAATATAGCTTCTGGCGCTTGTCATACTTAAGTTTTCAATTAAAAAGTATCTGAAAGTGTTTGTGGAAAATCGCAAGCAGCTCTGTTTTTTGATTGAACGTGCCGATGGAATTACTGCCTGCCCTGCGTGCTGCCCGGCGCAAGAGGAATGACAAAACAGCTGTGCGCCGGCAGGTTTTTCCAGCGCAGGGGCTCTGCCACGTGCAGCACCTGTGGATCTGCGGCCGCCTCTTTTTCCAGCGTCGCCGCTGGGCTGCCCCGCACCAGGATGAAGCGCATGGAGCGGCCGTCGCGTGCCAGCGTCAATTCGGCTTCGGGCCAATGGCTGGGCAGGCAGGGCGTGAAGAACAGTTCCTCGGCCTGCAGATGCAGCCCCAGGATGGATTCGACCGCCGCGCGGTGCATCCAGCCCGCCGAGCCGGTGTACCAACTCCAGCCGCCGCGCCCCACATAAGGCGGCTGGCTGTAGACGTCTCCCGCCATCACATAGGGCTCGATGGCGTAGTGCTTGCCCCACTCGGGATGGCTGGCCCGATGGGCCGGACTCAGGTAGGTGAAGTAGCGGTAGGGCGTGTCGGTGGCCGGGGGCTCGCCGGTTGGGGGCGCCGGCTCGCGCACCGCCAGGGCCGCCGCGGCCATCAGGGCCCACACGCCGGCATGCGTGTACTGTCCGCCGTTTTCGCGCACGCCAGGCGGGTAGGCCTCGATGTAGCCGGCGTTGGGCATGGCATGCACCAAGGGCGGGGCCAGCAACTGGATCAGTCCCGCGTCTGGCTGCACCAGTTGCGCTTCGACCGCATCCATGGCGATGTCCTGGCGTGGCGACCACTTTGGCGTGGAAAGCACGGACCAGGCCTGCGCGATCAAGTCGATGCGCGCCTCGGACTGGCTAACCGAGCCCAGCGGGCTGCCGTCGTCGAAAAAGGCGCGCATGAACCATTGCCCATCCCATCCGGGGCCTTGCAGCGCCTGGTGCCAGCCTTGCAAGGCAGCCTCCCACTGCGCGGCGCGGGCGGTGTCGCCGAAACTGCGCGCCAGCGGTATCCAGTCGGTGGCGATGGCGCACAGGAACCAGGCCAGCCATACCGACTCGCCCCGGCCCGCATGGCCCACCCGGTTCATGCCGTCGTTCCAGTCGCCCGTGCCCATCAGCGGCAAGCCGTGCGCCCCCACGGCCAGGCTCCGGTCCATGGTGCGCGCGGCATGCTCGTACAGCGATGCCGAGATCTCGCTGACCTGGGGTGTTTGATAGGCATCTTCCTCGCCGTCTGGGATGGGGGGCGCGTCAAGGAACGGCACGTTCTCATGCAGCAGTGCGGTGTCGCCCGTGGCCCGGAGGTAGTGCGCGCAGGCGAAGGGCAGCCACAGCAGATCGTCGGAGAAGCGCGTTCGCACGCCCGCGCCGCCCGGCGCATGCCACCAGTGCTGTACGTCGCCCGCCTGGAATTGGCGCGAGGCGCACAGCAGGATCTGTGCGCGCAGCAGGTGCGGATCCGCCCAGGCGAATGCCATGGCGTCCTGCAACTGGTCGCGGTATCCGGTCGCGCCGCTGACTTGGTAAAAGCCCGCCTTGGCCCACAGCCGCGAGGACTGGGCCTGGTACAGCAGCCAGCGGTTCACCATCGCGTCGAACAGCGGATCGGGCGTGCGCACCTGGGCAGCCGACAGCAGTGCGTTCCAGTGCTGGCGGATCGCCTGCTCGCGCTCGAAGGAGGGGAGGAGGGAGGCTTGTGCCAGCAACTCCCGCGCCGCCTGGGGGCTGGCCGCATAGCCGACCAGATAGACCTGCTCCATGGAGGCTCCAGGGCGCAGCGTGGCAAGGCGCGACAGCGCCGCGCAGGGATCCAGCCCGTATCCGCTGCGCTGTCCCAGCGAGGCCGGAAGCTGCAACTGTCCCCGGGTGTCGAAGAAGGCACTGCGGTCGCATGTCCAGTCCAGGCCTTCCTGGCTTCTGGCGCCTGCGGGGCTGCTGCCTTCGCAGAAGAATGCGGTTCCACCGCCAAAGCCGGCTCCGGCCTCCGTCTGTGTGCAAAGCAATCCCCTTAGCCCCCGGGCTGGCGGAGGGGCAAAACAAGGCTCCGTTTCCGTCGTCGCGCGATCCGCACGCCTTTCTCCCATCATCCATTCGACCATGCCGACGATGCGCAGGTGGGCCTTGCCTGCGCCCTGGTTGGTGACCCTGATGCGCACCTGCTTCACCGCGGTCGCGATGTCGACGCACCAGCGTACCGAAACATCCAGGTCGCCACGCCGGTGGCAGATGTCGGTAAAGCCCTGGCCGTGCACGATGCGGTAGGTGGCGTCGGCCTCGCCCCAGGCGGAGGGGGCGACGCTCCAGACGTCCAGCGTGCGCCGGTCCTGGAGCAGGAACCATTCGGCGGGGGTGTCGGCCACGGGGTCGTTGGACCACGCCGTGAGCTGGTTCAACCGGCTGTTGATGGCCCAGGTATTGCCGCCTCCGCTCTCGGTGACCTGGGCGCCAAAGGTGGGGTTGGACAGGATGTTGACCCAGGGCCGGGCAGGGCGCAGACCGGCGCCCGCGTCGAAGAGGAAGTCGCCCGTGCCGGCGGTAAAGGTCCCTGTGGGCACTGTGGTTGCGGCGCCCCGGCTGCGTTGAACGCCGACTTTTTGCGCTGGCTCCTCCATCCGCAGGGGCCTCGACTGGGCCGCATAGTGCCCGCTCCATGCGCTGATCTGATGCGATAGGGGGCGGCCATCGGCTTGCAGCCGCACACGCGCCAGGCGCTGCAAGGTGGCCACTTGCTCGCTGGTGATGTCCTCTGGCCGCAAGACATGCAGGCCTGTCGCCGCTGATCCTGAACGCGCATTGCGATCTGTTTCGTGCTGGTCGCACAGCAGTTTCAGTTCCTGCTGCACGGGCATATGGTAGGAGTGGGCCTCACTGTTGAGCACAACAAGGTCGCATACGACGCCGCCGCGCGACCACGCGCACAGGGTCTGCACCAGCATGCGCAGCATGCCCGCGCCCTGCGGCGCACCCGCATTCACCAGGATCAACGGCCGGTCGCCGGAAATGCCCAGCGGCCACAGCACACGCCGGTCGCTGGCCGAGGCCACGGTGTGCTGCGTTTGCGCCCTGGGCAGGGTCAGGACCAGGGCAGTGGTCAGCAGTTGCAGGGTGGGCAGGTCGTCTGCCTGCGGCTTGTGCGGCGCTGCCTGCCCCTGTGTCAGGGTGGCGGACATCACCGAGGCGCGCTCCACATAGCTGGGCTGGCGGTACTTGTCCACGACCGCAATGAGCTTGGCTTCGGAGTCGCACGCGGCCGTTGCGAATGTCACACTCACTTGCTCCCCCGGCGCTATCTGCATCCGTACACCCAGAACCGAGACAGGATCCAGATAGGTCACCAGTTCTTCCGCTAGCCCGGGCACAGGCTTCATATGGGCCAGCGGCTGGCTCGCCGCGTGGTTGCGGCCCTGCCACTGGGCACGGTCGGTCTGGTAGTGAAGGCCTAGGATCTCTCCGCTCGCGTGGGCCACGAAATGCGCGGCCCGCAAATTGCTTTCGCCTGGCAGGCGGGGTACTCTTTCGAAGTGCAGGGCCTGCTGGGCGGGCAGCCACTGCGCCTTCACGAACATGTTGGCAAAGGCGGGGTGGGCCTCGTCCGCCGCCGCACTGGCCAGGGTTACTTCGAAGGCCGATATCAGATCCAGCTCGATGGTTTGGCTGCCCAGGTTGTTCAGCACCACCTTGCGGAACTCGATATCGTCTTCGGGGCTGACCCAGACAGTCGTGCGCACGCGCAATTCGAGCCAGCGAGCTTCGAAGCACACGCGGTCCTGTTGAAAGGTACTGTGGTAGAGGGCGTCGGGGTCGGGCGCCGGATTGCGCGTCACGGAGACGGGCGCGGTATGGTGCCCGAGACGCAGGTACACGAAGCTGCCATAGGCGTCGCGCAGCACATCGTCGCGCCAGCGTGTGATATCAGCAAGACCCCAGCGGCTCCAGCCCGCTCCGTTGGAGCGCAAGGTGACACTGTAGCGCCCGTTGGACAGCAGATGAGTGGGCTCCAGTGCCTGCGCTCCCGGGATCACGGTGCGGATGCAATGCTCTGAGTGTTTATGCAGGGCTTGCAGCGGCAAGCCCAAAGACGGCGGGGTGTGCAGCCTGGAGAGCTCGCGCGGCGCACGTTCTTGCAACAGCGATGAGACCGCCTCGATGCGAGGGTGGCCCATCATCCAGCGTTGCGCGGCCCCTTGGCGCAGTACGTTGGCCAGGGCCACGATGGTCATGCCTTGGTGGTGTGCCATGTAAGTGCTGACCAGTGCGAATCTTTCACCCTGGGCCTGCCGCCCCGGAGTGAAATCCAGTGCCTCGAAAAAACCATAGCGACCGCGTGTCGACAGGGCCTCCAGGGCGCGGAAATTCTGGCATGCAGCATGTGCGGCCATCTGGCATGCCAAGGCTGTGGCATAGGGGGCGATCACCTTTTCGGTCGCTGGCGTGCGCCGCAGCGCAAGGCGCGGAATGCCTTGCGGTGCGTATTGGTACGCCAGCGTCTGATCCCTTCCGGCATAGGCACTTTCCGAGATGCCCCAGGGAATGCCTTGGCCATGCACGAAGGCCATCTGTTCTCGCAGCGCCGAGCGATTGGCTTCGTCCAGGGCACTCCCGTGGGGCTCGGCAATGACCAGCGTGGGCATGAGATATTCGAACATGGAGCCCGACCAGGACTGCAGCACGGCGTTGCGGCCCTGAGCGAAAAAGGGCCGTCCCAGCGCCTTCCAGTGCAGCACGGGCACATCGCCCTTGGTGATGGCAAGCAGGCTGGTGGTGCGCGCTTCCGACGCCAGCAGGTCGTAGAACGAGGCGTCGAGCAGTTGCTCTTCCACCCGGTAACCGATATGCAGCAGATGGCGCTTGGCGTGGAACAGAAAGCGGAAATCCGCATCCAGGGCCAATTGCTCCAGCCTGTGGGCAAGATCCAGCAACTGCTGGGTGACGCGTGGGCCTTCCCCGGCGGCGTTGGCCGCGACATCCAGCGCCGCCGATTGCATCGTGGCAAGCTGGTCGGCCCGGATCCATTGCGACGCGTCGCAAGAATGCGCCTCGAGCCGTCGCTGCGATGCGCGCAGGGCTGCCTGCGCCGCATGCGGCTCCAACGGGTCGCGTGAGAGCTCGACGCAGGCCTGCGACACCGCGAGCAGATGGGCGGCCAGATTTCCGCTGTCCACGGTGGAGACATACAGGGGATGCAACGGCTGCAGGCTCTCGGTGTCGTACCAGTTCAGGAAATGGCCTTTGTGGCGCTCCAGGCCTTGCAGCGTGGCCAACGTGGCCTCCAGGCGGGCCAGCAGATCCTTGGTTCCGATCCAGCCGAACTGCCGTGCGCAGGCGGCGCTGAGCAGGTAGAGCCCGATGTTGGTGGGCGATGTGCGATGGGCGATGGTTTCGAATGGCGCGGTCTGCAGGTTGTCGGGAGGCAGGTGGTGGTCGTCCTTGCCCACGCAGCGTTCGAACATACGCCATGTATCGCGCGCAATGCCCTCCAGCAGCTCGCGATCGCCCGGGGCCAGCGGACGATCGGCATATCTCCATGGCTCGTTGAAGAGCCACACCAGCACGGGTGTGCAGGCCCAGACCGCGAGCGCGGTCAGGGTCAGTGGTGCCATCGGCGCCTGCAATAACCACAGCCCTGCCAGCAACGCCAGTGCGGTCAATGAGGTGGTTCGGTGCCGTGCCAGTGCCGAGAGCAGGCCCGCCTTGATGGATGCATGCGTGGATTCGGCGGTAGTCCACTCCAGCAGATGCTGTTGGCTCCACAGCATGCGGTAGGCTGTGCGGGCGATGGCATCGGCATGTAGCAGGGCTTGCGAAAGCAGTTGCGCCAGGTGCCACGCACCGCCCAGGGACGCTCGCAGCAAATCCTGGGCGCCGGCGATGGCAAAGCGCGCTCCAGCCACATGGGCGCGACGTGGCAGCAAGCTGGCGAGGCTGCCGACCGCAGGCCCGGTGGCATAGGCCATCGCAGCCAGTGCCAGCGCCATCGGCAGTGCCAGGCCATACCCGGCCATGGCGGCGACGATCAAAACCAGTGATGCGGGCGCCACGAAGGTACGCCGCAGGTTGTCGAGCAGCTTCCAGCGGTTGATGGGAGTCAGTCCCCAGCGTTCGTGCTGCCAGAGCATCGGCAGCAACTGCCAGTCCCCACGGCTCCAGCGGTGCTGGCGGGCCGCGGCGGTGTCGCTGTGCGGGGCGGCTGCTTCGACCAAGGTCAGGTCGGACACGACCGCACAGCGCACCATGGCGCCCTCCAGCAGGTCATGGCTGAGCACGCGATCATGAGGCAGCCTTTGGCCCAGAACCGCGTGCATGGCTGGTACGTTGAGCAGCCCCTTGCCGATGAAGCTGCCTTCGCCAAAGAAGTCCTGGTACACATCCGATGTCGCGGCACTATAGGGGTCGATGCCCTGCTGCCCCGCGAACAGCCACTGCCATAGCGATTGAGCGTCGGCCTGGGGCAGGGACGATACCACGCGAGGTTGCAAGATGCCGTAACCTTGCATCACCGCGCGGCCCGTGCTGTCCAACCGAGGCTGGTTGTCTGGATGCTCCGCAACCCCTACCAGGGCGCGCAGTTGGCCGGGCGGTAGCTCGGTGTCGCTGTCGAGCGTGAGGATGTAGCGCGTTCCGGGTGCCATATGCGAGAGCTCGGCCATGTCTAGGAACGGGCCAGGTATGCCAGTCGCCAAGGTGTAAATCAGTTGTTCGAGTTTGCCGCGCTTGCGTTCCCATCCGATCCATTGGCGCTGGGTGGCGCTGTAACTGCGTGCACGGTGCAGCAGCAGGAAACGGGGTGGCGCGCCATGTGCAGAGGGATGCTGCGCATTCAGCGCTTTCAGCAGCCCTTGCGCATGCGCCAGCAAGCGGGAGTCTGCTGGCATGCCCTGGGCATCTGCATCACTCCAATCGCTGAGCAGTGCAAACTGGGTGCACTCCTCCGGATTGGCCAGGTAATGCAGGTGAAGGCGATGCACCAGTTGCTCCACTGTGACGCGCTGGTTCAGCAGCGCCGGAATAACGACCATCGTTTGTGCCAATGGCGGAATGCCTTCGGCGAATAGAAATCTGGGAAGATGCGCCGGTGTGACGGACTCACAGATCAGACGATTGACCAGGGCAATCACCGCCTCGGAGGCCGGGAGCAACATCAGCAGCCCCAGCAGCCCCAGCAGGCCGAGGCTTGCATAGTCAGATCGCTCCATCGGCGTACTGATCGACAGGTGGAGCAGCCATGCCACGAGCGCCAGCGTGCCGGCCAGTATGGCTCCCATGTAGATGGGGAGGCGGGGGATGGATGGGACATGCCATAGATCCCTGATGCGCCGCCGCGCGCCCAGAGTTCGCTCCAGTTGTTCGCGCCCCCCGCCATGGAGCCAGTATCCGGCCTGCGTGCCGGTGCCCCGTGCGCTGGACATGCATCGGATCAGCGTCTGTGCCACGGAGGATTCGCTCTGTCCGCTGCAGCGAGCAGCCAAGCGCTCGATCCCATGTAGCGTGGTATTGCGGCTGGCATCGTCTTCAGCGGCAAACACCGGGGATGCCTGCATTGCGTGCATGGACCGGCTGGTCTGCGCCACGATGCTGGGCCAGTCGCTGGCGCCGATGAGCCGCAGAGATGCCACGGCATTGGCCACGCTTAGGTGATCCGCGGCCTGGTCGGCATGCTGCTGTATCTGCAGGGAGGCCAGATCGGGGATGGCTTCCTGAAGCCACCGCTCCATTGTGGGGTTCAAGGTCCCGCCCAAGACGCCCCGGTGTCCCGTCAGGATCTGTGCCAGGTGGGCCAGAAATATCCGCTCCACGCCGCGCAAGTCCATCAGGTGCTGCATTTCCTGAACTTCTTCCAGCGTCAATTGCTCGATGCGGTGGGCACACAGAACCGCCAGCTCCCGCGCAGCCCCCTGGCTGGCGATCCGATCGGCAAGGCGCCTCAGGTTCTCCACCAACACCACCCGCAGCGTCGTGGGGAGTGCCCAGAGCTCGCCTTGGCGGAGTTCACTCCCGTTCTGGTAGGCGTTGAGAAAGGAGGTCAGCAGGTCTTCGTCGAATGCGCTATCGACATGCGCCACGAAAGACCATGTCAGATGGTAAATACGAGGAAGTCTGACCCAGGGTGCTCCTTGCAGGGTGGGAAGGGCGCGGTAATAGCGCGTGGGCAAGCCTTCAGTGATCTCCCTCAACTGATCCTCGATCAGAGGAAGGTTGTCTAGCAGCCATTCGGTCCCAGGTCCGGCCTCATGTCCATCCTGGGTGAGATCGGAGATATAGCGCAATGATGTGCGCAGTGACCGGAGGTTGTTTTGCAGGCGTGGGTAAAACGTGGCTTGCCCAAAGCGGGCTCTGCCAATACGGTGCGAGCGGCTCAGGCTGAGTCCGTACTGTTCGAAGCCAGCGCAGCCAAAGAGCTCCGCTCGGAAGGGGCCGAGTATGGGACCGTCCCTTACGTGCAGTACCTGGTCAACCTGTGGTGGCACCCAGGCCCATTGGCGCCGCAGTTCCATTCGTTTTCCGCGACCTGGTGCTACAGCACCAGCCATACGGTGCCGGCTATCAATGTAGTCAGCAGCGTTCCTGTGAGAGCACGCTCCGCCAGCATGTGGTGAAGTCTGGATATTCCGGCCCGCGTCACCTGAAGCGGTCCCTGCAGCGTGCAGCAGGGGGCCAGGTGTTTGCCGAGCATCAAAGGCTCAATGCGGGAGGTTCTGTCCGGATAGCCGAGTGACGAAGTGTCCCAGTTGGGTACGAGAGAAGAAAAACTGGACATGGGTAGCTCCTTGCACAACTCTGGAATCTGCAGATCCGTGGGGGAGCAAACTCATGCTCCCTTCTTGTCTTTATGAGGCGGGGCGTTCGCATCCGTTTCATGCCAGGCCGCCTTGAAGTTCTTGAGGGCGCTGCGCGTGTCCAGGCTGCTTTCTTCTATTTCAGATACAGCGCTTTGGAGAATGTCCTCGTCCACCTCGGCATTCTGTGGAGGTGAATTCAGGCTTTCGCCGTGCCTACGGTAAACATACCGCCACCAAATATTGGATAAGGTTGCGGTTTGCGAGAGCACAGCGGCGGACACGATCAGCGCAATTCCCAGACCGATACTGTCCAAGAAGTAGAGAACCGCACCGATGGCCGCCAAGGTAAGGGCAACGAGGATGGTGACGATGTTCATACGGGACTCCAGGGGCGGCGACGCTCCTCTTTCTGTCCACATTGAAGCCCAACCTTCCAAGTGGGTCTGTACGCTGGCGTACGCCAAGGTGATGTGGACTGCCCTAAGTTAGGTAGACAAATCCCAGCCTCACGCCCGGGCGTCCTCAAATGCCTCGGGGCTGACTCCGCCCAGATGACTGTGTAGAACACCTCGATGTAGTCGAATACCTCGGCCCGGGCCATGTCCCGGGTCTTGTAGATACGTTTGCGGATGCGCTCTTTCTTCAGACTGCTGAAGAACGATTCCATGACGGCATTGTCCCCTGCGACTCTTGCTCGGTAGCAGCCCATGTATTTTGCAGAATCTCTTGAAGTCATCGCTGCCGTATTGGGCGGATTCAACCGGTCGTCGCAACACCTTCAATCATGGAGGTGTTATGGGAAGACATACAGGGCAGATGCAGAAGTCAACGGGGCGCGCAGCCATGCGCTCATCGCCTTGCACTGCGCGCGCAAAAAGTCGATGCAAGCGTCGATGGAAGACAACGCGCAATCAGACGACCCCCGCACTGCGGCTTGTTCGCGCCGAAGATCGGCTTCAAGGCAATCGAGTCGCATCAGCATCGCGCTGAATTCTTGCAACTGAGGCATCGTGAAGCGCCACTGCCTGGGCTGAGCAAGTCGGGCGTACTGCGCCAATAGCAATGCATCCATGAGATCGGTCTTGCTGAGCATTCCCAGTCCCCTGGCCAGCGCACGAACTTGCGCCGGGTATACAACCGAGACGACCAGGCCGGCGCAGTGAAGTCGCGTCGCTGCCAACTCGTGATATGCCGCAGTCGCTTCCAAGACGAAGTGGAGCGGCTGCTCAACGGCAACTGTGCGTGCCCAATCGATGAGCTCGATGACGCCTTGGACGTCGTTTGTGAAGGTGCGTGCACGTTTGACGTGCTGACCTTGCGCGTCGACCACTGCGCAGTCCAGTTTGTCGCAAGATACGTCAATTCCAAAATGAAGCATGTCGGCTCTCCATGAGTTGTAGCGCGCCATGCCCTTCAGGCCGATCTACCTTGTCAATGCAGGCTCATCGCACTCGGCGAGGCCTTTGCTACCGTCCGATCTCTGTTTGGCGCGAAGGTGAGGCGGGGCGCTACATCTACATCCCAGGCTCGAGGCCTCACGTAATGTCCGTGCTGTCCCCGACTCGAGCGGCGAAAGCTATTCGCCACACTATCAAGATATAAAGTGATGTCAGTGACCCATGCTTTGTCTGGAACGTCCACGTTAAACTGCCGCTGCAGATGGTTGGGCACGATGATGGAGGGGCATCCTGCAATCTTGTGTGGGTCTCACTACGGCTGCGGGAATATGGATGACGGCCGCCCTGGGTGTCGCATGCGGGCTGGGGCATGCGGCTATTGCAATATTGGGCACTTTGCTTGCCTTGGCCATCCTGGCATTGCTGCCGCATGCTGCGCCCGCAAGCATTCACGATTCAGACGGCAAGTAGCGCGTCAGATATTTCCACAATGGACCACGGATGTACTAGGCGGGCAATCAGTCATTGCTTCGTTCAGCGCCACCAGCAGGCGGGATGTTGCCTGCGAAGTTCGCAGCGCGGCATCGGCAGTCAACTGGCGGCACCATCCCAGAGCCGATTCAAACCTAGGAATAATCTCCTGTGGCCAGCGGATTGCCTCTGCCTAGTGCGGGGTTCTAGGGGATCGTCCAAGGAGAGACCAGGCTTGTCTACCTGCCGAGGATCAGTCCAGAGGTGTTTCATTGGGAACTCCTTCTGTTCATGGCGCCATAGGGCTACAGTCTGACCACCCAGCAACCCCACAAAACGCCTAGCGACCAGAAACCCAGAGAGAGGCAGCAAGACCAGTCCAGTCCTCAACAGCCCGGGCAGAAAGACCACGATCACCAGCAGAAGAAGTAAGGGTGAATCGACCTTCCCTGGCTAAGGGGGACATATCACACCTCGAAAGAGCGTTGCAGTTCGGGCATTACGAAACGTGCTGTGAATTCTCACGAAACGTGAAACACCGAGCAATCAAGCGGGCACTGTGGGAAATGTTTTCCTGGCAGCCTCCCGGATGCGCTCCGGGAAAAGAAAAGGCCCACGAACTTGGCGGGCCTTAGGGGGCAGGAGTGATGGCGGTTTAAGGCATATCGTGCTGTCCGTCTACCCGCTGTTTTTGACGTTGCTCTTCTGGCGCAAACGAAGGTCTTTGATCGAAATTCAAAGGGCTGGGTGGGAACTCGGAGACTGGCTGCAGAAAGATCGACCACATGTCGCGCCAGAATTCGGCGTTTCGTTGATACATCAGAAGCGAGAACATATAGACCTCCGGACTATGGTGGGGGCTCAGAATGGATGTGTTCGGAACCCACGGTACTCCTTTTAAATAACGATACCCACACACGAAGTGTTAGCAAAAGCTGCAGAACCTTCAAGCCACAACTCTGCGCACAAAGCGCCGGTTTGCCCGCAAGACGTTCCGGGTGCGTGTGTTGACCTCTCCCTGGTGTTTTAGTGCCCTGAAATCTAAGCGCGTCGGCATGCTCCAACTTCGCACTGGCTGCTGTGTGCTCGATTTATTTATATTGGGTCCTGTCAGTGCACTCTCCCTTGCTTCGTGGTGCCTGGCATCTCACGATGAGCGGTTTTCCCTCGTTTGTGAGAAGCGATTCGGTGAGCACGACGATGTGCGCTCATCCATCGAGTCTGCAACTTCTGCTGCGCCCCTGTGGGGCTGGGCCTTCCTCTTGCCTTGAGGTCAGTTCAGCAGGCGGATTTCCACACAAATCTGACCCACCGGGGATGCGGACATCAACAGATAGTGCGACTGTGTATTGCCGGGGTTGGGCGGCAACTGGCACATCAGCCAGTGGCGCGGCAGAAAAATCTACATTACGTGTGCTGGCGCACAGTCGGCTGCGCGCATCCGGCATAGTCTTGCGCGTCTGAGCGTCTGTGTTCTTCAGCCAAGTTTTTGCAGGTGTCATGCCAAGGCACAGTGCGCTGTACCGTTCAAGCACTGAAAGGAGCTTGCATGCACCTGTTGTTTGCAGATCTCAAGCGCGAGCAATCGCGGTCAGAAGAAATTGCAAATAGCGTTAGTCACGGGATAGGGCTGGTCGCAGCACTTGCGGGAGCCCCTGTCCTTATCAGGCGCGCCGCGCAGGAGGGGGATGATGGATTCGCTGTGAGTGCAGGCATCTTCTCCGCGACGATGGTGCTGCTTTACTTGGCCTCCATGTTCTACCATGCCTTGCCAATGGGCAAGGCAAAGGGTGTTTTGCGAGCCGTTGAACATTCCGCGATTTTCCTCCTGATCGCAGGTACCTATACACCATTCACCCTCGGGGTGCTTCGAGGGCCGTGGGGTTGGACGATTTTCGGAGTTGTTTGGGGGCTCGCTATAGCGGGGGTGGTGCTCAAGACAGTAGAAGTGAGACCTCATCCCGTATTTTCCACCAGTCTGTGCTTATTCATGGGGTGGATTATCGTGGTCGCGATCGATCCATTGTTTTCCAGAATGCCCAGAGAGGGCATTTTTTGGTTATTTTCAGGGGGGCTGTCATACAGCGCTGGGGTAGTCTTTTACGTGACCGATGCGCACTTGCGATATGGCCATCTGATCTGGCATTTGCTTGTGATGGCTGGCACCACATGTCACTATTGCGCAGTGCTCTGGTACGCCGCCTCATGACCCCGTTGGAATAGATCTGGAATGGGCCTACACAGATAGGCATGTACCGTAGATTGTGAGGCTATGGCCGAGGCGCCACCTTGCCAGATCAACTCAGGAGCGATCCGTGAACCATATTGAAACCATAGATGCCATCATCGAGTTGGCTAAGACGGGGCAGCAGATCGATCCCTATGAGGCCCTGAACACCGTTGCGAGGCTCGTCAATGACCTGGAGCCGGGAGAGAGGAACTACGATGCCAGGGTTGCCGGGCTGATGCAGGTTGGTGCAACGCTGTGGACCTGCGCTGTGAAAGTAGAGGCTGCTGAAAGGGACGTGGTAGTGAAGAAGGCCGTGGACGCGGTGGGTAGGGCGGTCCAACACCGCAATAGGGAAATCAGTGTCTGGCATCCTGCTAACTAGCCATGTTGCGTGGGCCGGACCACAAAAAACTGCCCGAAGGCGTTTGGGGTGGGTGAGGCTTCCATGTGCTGGGCGCAGCTTTGCTGGTGTAGTCGTGCTGAAGATGCATCGACACGGCTCACCTGGACTTCTTTGAGTCAATGTCCGGAGTTGGCCGGAGCGGGCTTTCAGCAGGCAAAGCCGAACGTCTCAGATCAGCCTAATGCTGCCTTCAAGCGCCAAATTCTGCTTTGCAGCAATCGCTGCCCGCGACGATCGCACCCTGAATTCATTAGTTCGACCGTATTTTGGCCACCCAGGCGAGAGCACGTCAGTCCCACTGCCAGTTTGCAGTCAGTTTCGGGCACCGGGGGGCAGCCCGCAATTCACATGCACCCATGCACGAGATGCACGATTTGCTGGACATCCGTCATCTACGCGGTATGAGCCCTTGAATGCAGCGGTCACCACCGCCGTACCGGCTTTGTCCAAGTGGGGTGTAGCGGCGCTGGCCTTGCTGCTTGCCATGGCGGTCTACGGTGTGTTGCGAATCCCGCTTGGCGGCAAGCCATTGGCATCGCTGGTACTGGCCGGGGCTTTGGGCTGGGGGGTGGTTGCAGGAGTCCCTGCACTCCGTTCCGCAATGGCCGCCGTGGCACTGCCGGTGGCTCTGACCTACTTCTGAGTTAGCGCGGTGGAGAAAAACGCCGCGAGAACTCTAGCGACTGTACTGCCACCGCAGGGTTGCGCGTGTGCTGCACCTGGGCGCCGCGCCCCTGGTTGGCGGCGGGGTCGCGGTAGCTCTTGTCTTCGGTTCTGTCCCAGCCGTGCGTGGCGTCGGGGTACATCGTCATGCGCCTGTCGCACAGCGGTATCTACCATTGGGTGCTGGAGAAGGGCGGCCAGAAGCTGCAGATGGACCTGCCCGTGCGCCAAGCTCTCAACGAACTGGCCGCCATCAAGCAGGCGGTGCTGGTCGGATTGGGCATCGACTTCATCTCCGAATGGTTTATCAAGGATGAGTTGAAGTCCGGAGCACTTGCGCGGGTGCTGGTGCCGTGGTGCCCGTCGTTTGGCGGGCTGAGGCTCTACTATTCAGGCCATCGCTTCGTGCCTGCGCGGCTGCGGGCGCTGATCGGGCTGGTTCACGAATAGGGCCTGGCTGGAGCGTCATCGCGGGGAAACTCCCGGTGAGTCGCCAGGGCGGGGGCGGGCATGGCTGCATCGCGAAGGGCGCATGGCTTCAATGCGCGAGCAGCGCGCGCGAACTGGCCCGGGCGCCGGATGCCGTCCTTGATGCGATCGCTCCATGCGGAGCCCGCGCTCAAGCGCCGGCTGGCGGAGAACACGTGGCCTGGCGCAAAGCAAATGCCGTGCTCCAGGGCCACATTGAACAGGGCGCGCGAATCGAAGCGCCTCGGCAGTTCGAGCCAGAGGATGAAGCCGCCCGGCGGCAGACTGACCCTGGTGTCTGCCGGAAAGCTCGCCTTGATCATGCGCGTCATGTGTGCCAGATTTTCTGCCAGGATGCGGCGCAGGTGGTTCCGTAGACCACCGCGCGCATGGCACAGTACGGGTTCTCCAGCGCAGAGATCGATGGCGCGCGCGTGTCGTGAATAGCGGTATGGCCAACGCGCAGGTGGCGGAACGGGTTGGCGTCCACTTAGAATGATTTTTCACTCACGACTTGGGAACTGGTCTATGCGGCTACGTCAACGGATTCTCTCGCTGCTTGCCTTGTGTGCAATTTCGGTCGGAGCTGCGGCCCAAGGCCGTCCGGTGGTGCAGTTCATCGCCACGGGCGGCACCATCGCCATGAAGGTGGACCCTGTCACCAAGGGTGTGGTGCCGGCCATCTCCGGTGATGATCTGATGCAGACCGTGCCGGACGCCGCCAAGTACGCCAGCATCGAAGTGAACAATTTCTCGTCCATGTCGGCCAATTATGTCGAACCCCAATGGTGGTCGCGCCTGACCAAGGCCGTGGACGATGCGCTGGCTAGGTCCGAGGTGGCCGGCGTGGTGATCGCGCATGGCACCGACACGATGGAGGAGACGGCGTACTGGCTCGATCTGACCGTGAAATCCGACAAGCCGGTGATCATGATAGGCGCGCAGCGCAATGCCTCCTCGCCCGATTTCGACGGTCCGCGCAATTTGCTCAATGCCATCCGGATCGCCACGACGCCAGAGGCCAGAGGCATGGGTGTGATTGTGGCCATGAACAACCAGATCAATGCCGCGCGCACGGCGACCAAGACCCATACTGCTGATGTCGAGACCTTCAAGTCGGGTGATTTCGGTTTTCTCGGCGAGGTCTGGGAGGATCGTGTGCAGTTTTCGCGCATGCCGTTGCGGCGCCAGCACATCGACATCGGCAGCGGCGAGATGCCGCGTGTGGAGATCCTGCAGATGTTCGGCGGTGCCAATGGCGATCTGCTGCGCTACGCCGTGGACCAGGGCGCCAAGGGCATCGTGGTGCAGGCGGTAGGCATGGGCAACATGAACGTGTCGATGTTCGAGGCCGTGAAGTACGCCCTTGGCAAGAACGTGCCGGTGGTCATCGCGACCCGGGTACCCAACGGTCGCACCATGCCGGTCTATGGGTTTCCGGGCGGAGGCAAGACCACTTTCGATGCCGGAGCCGTCATGGCAGGCGATCTGAATCCGCAGAAGGCGCGGCTGCTGTTGATGCTGCTGCTGCACCAGGGCAAGCACAGCAAGGCGGAACTGCAGGCCGCGTTCGATCGATAGTTGGCGCTCCGGGCTGCGGGAGGCACTGCGTGCGTGACAGGGTTCAATACAGCCGAGCGACCGAGCTGCCGGGCCTGGTCTTGAGCACGGCCAGGTTTTCCGCATTTCGCTTTGAACCTCACTACCACCTGGACTGCCATATTGCACTTGTGACCGACGGCGTGCAGCGCCAGTCGTTCAAGGGCGAGTCGCTGGTGCTTGCCCGCGGTGCGATTCAGCTGATGCCGGCGGGAGAGGTCCACGACGGAATCGCAGGCGCGGATGAGACCTATACGCTGCAGACATTCAGGCTATCGCCTGCGTTGCTCAAGGGCTTGGGCGAGGAGATCACAGGTAGGCATAACTTGCCGTCTCAAGCATCCATGGTGCTGCACGATCTGCAGCTTGCGGACCAGTTGGCCAGGCTGCATGTCGCGCTGCAAAGTGCATCAGCCAGCCCGCTGCTGAAAGAAACCCAGGTCATCGAGCTCTTCGAATCCTTGTTTGCCCGGCTGCTGAGGCCAATGCCGCAAAGCTTCGTTGGGAAACTGACAGCTCGGCAGCTCATGCAGGTGCGCGACTACATGGAGGCGCATCTGAGCGATAAGGTGAGCTTGGACGATCTCGCCCGCATGCTGGATCTCGACCGGTTCAGGTTTCTGAAGCTTTTCAAGCGCACCGTCGGTATGACGCCCCATGCCTGGCTGCTGCGCTGGAGGCTGGAGAAGGCCGTGGAGTTGATCAAGATGCAGCACGGCGTGCCGATGGCCGATGTGGCGTATGCGGTGGGATTTTTCGATCAGAGCCATTTCACGAATGCATTCCGCAGGGCATACGGCGTGACCCCGACTCGATTCCAGCGCCCCTCTGGCAATTTTTTACAAGACGATGGGGCACTCGAGGGATAGCCTGGGAGGCAGATGCCCAGATTGGTTCTGGGTCGGCATAGCCTCCAGGGAATAGAGCCATGGGTACTTTCAGCTTTCTAGACGACTACAGCGAAGGGGCGCACCCCGACATCCTGCGCATGCTGGTGGAAACCAACCTCACGCAGCAGGCGCCATACGGGAGCGACGCTTTCTCTTCCAATGCGGCGTCAAGGATCAAAGCCCACCTGGGCCAGACGTTCGATGGCGCGATCCACTTCGTGGCCAGCGGGACCATGGCGAACATCGTTTCGATCGCGAGCTGCCTGCGGCCGCACGAGGCCGTGCTGGCGGCGAGTTCCGGCCACATTGTTACCCGGGAAGCCGGCGCGATCGAAGCCACGGGCCACAAGCTCATTGTCGTGCCCGCGGTCAATGGGAAGATCACTCCTGAAGCCATCGAGGCAGCGCTGGCGGCCAATGCGCATTTCCCGCACATGGCCAAGCCGCGGCTCATCTATCTTTCGAATGCGACAGAGACCGGAACGATCTACACGCTCACGGAGTTGCGCAAAATTTCAACCCTCGCCAGGCAGCGCGGGCTTATCCTGTTTCTCGACGGGGCTCGCCTGGCTGCAGCGCTGGCCTCGCACAAGAACGATGCAACGCTGGCCGACATTGCCGCGATGGTCGACCTGTTCTGGATTGGTGGCACCAAAGTCGGCGCATTGTTGGGGGAAGCCATTGTCGTATGCAATCCCTTGCTCCAAGAAGATTTCGCCTTTCATCTCAAGCAGCGAGGTGGCATGCTGGCCAAGGGGCGCCTGCTGGGAATCCAGTTCCAGGAGTTGTTCGGGGACAGCCGGTTGTTCTTCTCCATGGCGCAGCATGCGAATGCGATGGCTGCGAAGCTGGCCACAGGCATCACGTCTGCGGGGTATGGCCTGGCCGCGGAGACCGAAACGAATCAGGTGTTTGCCATCGTCCCGAATCCGGTCGTGGCGGCACTTCGCGAGGCCTTTGCGTTCTATGTGTGGGACAAGGCGGATGACGAGCGCTCGGTGATTCGCTTGGTCACCTCATGGGCTACCAAGGAGCGGCAGGTGGACGCCTTCCTGCTGCACCTGCGCTGAGCCCGTGGGTCGCCACGCCTGGCCCGTGGCGCAGTTCGATGGGCGTGGACACGGGCTTCGGGCTAGATGGATGCGGCCGGGAGCTATTTGGCCTCGTCTCACGGAATCAGCACCAGCGATCCCGCTTTTTGCCGCCCTGCGATATCGGCATGGGCCTGAGCCGCATCCTTGAGCGCATAGCGGGTGGCGGTAACCGAGCCGAACACACCGCTGCGGTAGGCCCGTCATCGACGAACTGGGTGAACGCGCCCCAGCGCCGCAGGCTGTAGTCCAGTGCCTTGGCGGTGGCCGAGCAAGTCGTTGCACTGCAGGCTGCGCCCTTCCAATCGCCGAGGAACTTGTGGGCAAGCTCACCCGCATGGGACTCGTGGAAGTCGTACACGACGGCCTTCATGTCCTCGAACGCCCCGGAGCGTAGGCCCACAGGTGGGCCCGGTACGTCTTTCCCTCACCGGGCTTAAGCGTCTGCAGCGGTGTTTCATCGAGATACAGAACGCCGTGGCGTAGGCTCTCGGCCTGCAGGCCCGGGGCTGCGCATTCCGTAGCGATGGCTACGATGGTTCTCGCTGGACGTGGTTCCGTACTCGCAGGTCGCTTGCAAGGCTGACCTCGCAAGCGACCTACGAAGCTTCACGCCGACGACGTAACCAGCCGGCTTACCAAGCGAAGAATAGAAAGCAGCGAAGCGCTTGGCAAGCATCGCTGGGAGGTGGAGAGAACGCACGGATTTTTAATTGCATACGTGGTTGCTCATTTTTCGAAAGTTTTATAAATGAATGGAGAAAATGCCATCGTATTGAAAGCAGATTTCTTATGCATGGCAAATTTGTCATTAATATCTCAACGAGTACTCTTGTATTAAGAGTTTTGATGGGTTGATGGATTGCAAAATCTCATTTGTAATTCTTTGTTTTGTATGTTTGAAATGATTTGATATGGATTTAAGGTAGGCGCTTAGTGCTGACTAGATGTATTTCATCGACGATGGAAATGAAAATTAACATCCGTTGATCCAATTGAATGAATATCAGTAGTTGATGTCGTTAAAGTGAAATTTCTCATCTCTGACTGGCAGGTTGCCTAGGAGTGATCGTTTTATCGACGCGCTATGGCAGACCCAGATGGGAAAGATGATGCAACGCCAATATTTCGGTACTGACGGTATTCGTGGTCAGGTGGGTAACTTTCCCATTACGCCCGACTTTATATTGCGTCTGGCCCATGCGGTAGGCCGAGTACTGCGCCGTACCGAAGATCGCCCCACGGTGCTGATCGGCAAGGACACGCGCATCTCCGGCTACATGCTGGAGGGCGCGCTGGAGTCGGGCTTCAACTCAGCCGGCGTGGACGTGGTGCTGCTGGGCCCGCTGCCCACGCCGGGCGTGGCCTACCTCACGCGGGCGCAGCGTGCCAGCCTGGGCGTGGTCATCAGCGCCAGCCACAACCCGTTCGAGGACAACGGCATCAAGTTCTTCAGCGCCCAGGGCACGAAGCTGCCCGACGCATGGGAGTTGGAAGTAGAGGAACTGCTGGCCGAGGAGCCCATATGGGCGGAACCGACGGCGCTGGGCAAGACCCGTCGTTTGCATGATGCTGCTGGCCGCTACATAGAATTTTGCAAGAGCACCTTTGATCATGCGCTCACCCTGAAGGGGTTAAGGATCGTCGTTGACGCGGCCCATGGTGCAGCCTACCAGATCGCACCCAAGGTCTTCCATGAACTGGGGGCCGAGGTAGTTGAGATCGGCTGCACCCCCGATGGGCTCAACATCAACGAGGGTGTGGGGGCCACCCACCCTGAAGCGTTGATGATGGCCGTGTCTGTCTGCCATGCCGACTTTGGGGTGGGACTTGACGGCGATGCCGATCGTCTGCAACTGGTGGATGCCACCGGCAGGCTGTACAACGGCGATGAATTGCTGTATCTGATCGTGGCAGATCGCCTGGCGCGTGGCGAGAAGGTGCCCGGGGCCGTGGGCACATTGATGACCAACCTGGCTGTAGAGCAGGCGCTTGCTGCCCAAGGTGTTGGTTTCGTGCGTGCTCGAGTTGGTGACCGCTACGTGCTGGAGGAGCTGGGCCGCCAGGGCTGGAGCTTCGGTGGCGAAGGTTCGGGTCACCTGCTGGTGCTGGACAGGCACACGACGGGCGATGGTTTGGTCAGTGCGCTGCAGGTGCTGCAAGCCTGTGTGCGGACCGGGCGCTCGCTGTCGCAGTGGCTGTTGCCGGTACAGCTCTTTCCCCAGGCTTTATTCAATGTGCGGCTGCGGCCGGGCCAGGATTGGAAAAGCAACACATTGCTTGTTCGGGCTACCAAGGAGGTGCAGGCCGAACTGGGTGAAGCCGGCCGGGTGCTGGTCCGGGCTAGCGGCACGGAGCCGGTGCTACGCGTGATGGTGGAGGCGCGTGACAGGGAGCAGGCGGGCCGCTGCGCCGAGCGGCTAGCCGTTGCTGTGCGAGAGGGGTGATCTTCCGCAGTGGCGCAGCTGCTGCGCTGGGCGCTGCGACTCCAGGACGAGCGTGCGGCAGGGCATCCCGGTTCTGCGGCCGCAGTCAAGTCAGTCCGTGCATGCTGAATGCGCGCATCCATACAACCTCCACAGGAGCCAATGGTTTTCGGGGCAACCGCACCTCTGGGTGCACGTGATTCCCAGCGAACCTCGGAACTGCGATGAATACCAAACCCATGCCTCTGGGCACCCAGTCAAGCGTCGCGCAACTGTTGATTGTCTCGGGCACGCGGCCCGAGATCATCAAACTGGCCCCCGTTTACCACGCTTTGCAGCGCTCGGGCTGGGCTCGCCCCATCTGGCTGCACACCGGGCAGCACGGTGAAATGGCGACGCAGATGCTGGAGTGCTTCCAGATTCGACCCGATCATGTGCTGCGCAGGGTCGGCAGTTCGTTGCTGGACTTCACCATCGGTTGCCGTACCCAGCTGGAATCCGTGTTGGAGCAGGCGGACTGCGATGCCGTGATCGTGCAAGGCGACACTGAAAGTGCGTTCCAGGGTGCGCTGGGCGGCTTCTACCACGGGGCGCCAGTAGTGCACGTCGAGGCTGGTCTGCGGACCTACAACCTGCAGCGGCCTTTCCCGGAGGAGGGGTTGCGGCAGATGATCGGGCGCATCGCCAGTCTGCATCTCGCACCGACCACTGGCGCGGCGCGCGCACTGATGCATGAAGGCGTGGCGGCGAGCGATATCGCGGTGACAGGCAACACCGTCGTGGATGCCCAACTGTGGGCCTGCGAGCATCATGGCATCCAGCGCCAGGTGCAAGGCGCGGGTCATATCCTGGTGACGATGCACAGGCGTGAGAACTGGGGGGGAGACGTGGAGAACGTCTGCGTCGCCATCGCCGACATTGCTCGCGAATTCCCGAGGCTGACGGTGATGTTCCCGGTCCATCTCAACCCGGTCATCAAAGAGCCCGTGCATCGCTTGTTGGGTGGCCTTCCCAATGTGAAGCTGACCGCACCGCTGGACTACCTGGCCATGCAGCAGGCATTGGCCGATGCTTGTTTGGTACTCACGGATTCCGGCGGACTACAGGAAGAGGCGCCAACGTTCAAGGTGCCGCTGCTGGTGCTGCGCGACGAGACGGAGCGCCCGGAAGTCTTGGAGGCTGGTTGTGCCAAGTTGGTCGGTGCCGATCGCAAGGCGATTGTGCAATGGGTGCGCCATTTGCTCACTGACGAAGCCGCCTATCGTGGCATGCAGGCTGCGGCCAATCCATTTGGCGACGGAACGGCAGCGTACCGCATAGAGAGGAGGCTGTATCAAATGCTGAGGCCGGAAAGCATATCTTCAGGATTCGAGGCTGCAGAGGGTGGGGCCTGTATGCATGCATGGCCTGCCTCGACGGCATGAGGCGCATAGCCCTCGTGATCCGTGAGGGTGTATGCGTCAGCGACCTGGACGTGCCAGGGCTAATCCAGCGCTGTGTGCCCATGACACGCTGGGGATGCAATCGGTGGGGCGGTGCGGTGAAAACCGCTTTTATCTCTGAAATATACACGAATTCACATATTTTATGGTTTTGTGAATTAATGGGTGGATGAATTTATTGGGCTTGATTTGCTTTGTGAATTTATATTGCACAATTTAATGCTCGCATTTTGAGAGTATTGATCGGTAATTCTTCAGAAATCACGTTTTGTAAAAAAATGCTTTGTGTGTTTGATATCGTCCGATATGGTCATATCGTTGCACTAGCCGCTCGGTCAGAGAATTTTTGTTGGCGATGAGGAGTCAAAAACAAAAGCCATTGAGGCAATTGAGGGATTTTCGGCAATTGATGTCGTTTGAATGAAATCTCTTCTCTCTGATCGGCTGGTTATTCGGTAGCAATCGTTTTATTGCCGCTCTATGGCATGTACAGGTGGTAAGAATAATGAAATGCCAATCTTTCGATATCGACGGTATTATCGGCCATGCAGGGCGATTTCCCATGAGGTTATACGTTGCGCAGGGCATCGTCCATGCCATAGGCCAACTGCCGGGATGCTGCCAAACCGATCCCACAGGGCGGACCGCGCCGGGGAGCCTGGAGCGGCGAGGATGCAGGCCCGCTGCAGTCGGGGGGCGTCATGTCTATATCGAATCCTGAGATGAGCACACATGGGCAAGACCAACCCACTTTGCCCGCCGCTCACGCTGGTGCCGTGCAGGCCGAAGTGATTGTTCTGACGCCCGCTCAGCAAATGGTGTTGAACGGTGCATACACCGTACTGGCGGTGGTGGCCTGCCTGCTGGCGGTCTACGCCGCGCGCCACTACCTATTCACCTTGCACCGCATGTTCGCGCGCCAGCGCTCGTTATATGCGGGTATCGTGTCGGCCCCCTGGCCTCGGTTGGCAGTGCTGGTGGCCGCACATAACGAAGAAGCAGTGATCGCGGACTGCATTTCGCGTCTGCTGGCCGCAGACTACCCGCCCGATCGCTTGCTCATCATGCCGATGAACGACCGCTCGACGGACGGCACGCGAGCCATCATCGATCGCTACGCCAGCACGCACCCGGCGCTCCTGCGTCCGCTCCACCGCTTGGGTGGCACGCCTGGCAAGGCAGCCGCGCTCAAGGATGCCACTGCCATCGTGGTGCGCGAGAAATTGGCCGACGTGATCGTCGTGTTCGATGCGGACTATCTGCCCGGCCCGCAACTCCTGAAACAACTGGCCGTGCCTTTCCTGGACCCCGAAGTCGGGGCGGTGATGGGGCGAGTCGTGCCGCAGAACACGGGTGTGAATCTGCTCACCCGGCTGCTGGATTTGGAGCGCTCGGCTGGCTACCAGGTCGACCAACAGGCGCGCTTCAGCCTGGGCGCGGTGGCTCAGTACGGCGGTACCGTTGGCGGGGTGCGTCTGTCGGCATTGGCGCAGGTGGGTGGCTGGCACGAGCACATGCTGGCAGAAGATACGGATCTCACCTACCGGTTGCTGCTGCGCGGTTGGCGCATGGCTTACCTGGCACATGCAGAGTGCCACGAGGAAGTGCCGCAGAACTGGGCGGTGCGCTTTCGCCAGATTGGGCGCTGGGCCAAGGGACACAACCAGGCCCTGACGAACCATGCGCTGGGTGTGGCGGTGCGCGGGCCGATCGGTTGGGCGGCGCGCCTGGATGGATTGGCGCTGCTCGGTGTGTATGCCATGGCCCCGGTGCTATTGGTGGGCTGGGTGGCCGCGGTACTGGCGCTGTTGATGGGCGGTGATGCGACACCGGCACCTCTGACCGCGCTGCTGGCGCTGACGATGGTCGCCGCCTGCGGCTGTCTGGGCAATTTTGCCGCTTTCTTCGAGGTGGCTGCGGCCGTGCATCTGGATGGCCACCACGCTCGCCTGCGGCTCATGCCTTGGTTGCTGGCCGGCTTCGTGGTCAGCCTGGTGGCAGTGTCCAAGGCCGCCTGGGACGGCTGGGTGGCAGACAAACTGCTGCGTCGCCCCCTCATCTGGGACAAAACCGTCCGCTATCGTCGGCCGGGCACGGAATTGTGAGCACAGCATGGAACTAGATCTGATGCCTGGCTGGGAAGTGGCTGCCTGGCTGAGCACCACACTGTTGACCTTTCTGCTGCCCCTGTGGCCGGCTTGGCAAGAGTGGCGCCATCCCACGGATGCACAGCCTCTGGACCTTGAGGGGCAGGGCGAAGTAGGCATTCTGCCAAGTCCGGGCAATCCCATGCTCGGCGGTACGCGCGTGCTGCGCTGCCCGGGCCAGCCGCTGCCGCCTGTGCTGCAAGCTTCCGAGCGCATCGAGCTACGGGTGGGCTCGCGCTTTCACCGGCTGCACTCACCGACTATCGCTGTCGTGACCGAGTCCGGTCCAGCCGCGGGTGAGGCTGCGCCAGCGCTGCCCGTGCCGCCGGCGCTGCCCCGTCAGCACCGACGCCACTTCGGAACCCTGCGCCTCAAGGCCCGCACCATCACCATGGCAGATCTGGTGGTGACGGGTGACCTTACCTTGGGGGACGGTGCGCGCCTGATCGGGCATGTCAAGGTGCATGGCGACGCGCGGCTGGGAACTGGCGCGGCATTGCACGGCGCGCTGTTCACCGAGGGCAGCATCTACTGTCAGGGCCAGAACTGCCTGTCTGGTCCGGTCGCGGCTGGCCACCGCATATTCCTGGGCGAGGGCAGCGCTGCCGGCAGCAGGCAGGAGCCCTGCAGCGTGACGGGATGGGAAGTACTGTTGCAACCGGGCGTGGCCGTGCACGGCGACATCGTGGCGGTTGAGCGCGGCGAGGTGGTGCCCGTGCGGCCGCAGCGCGTCTGGTTCAGGCTGCGCTGGGTGGGCAAGCTGTTGGCCGGGCTGGCGCTGCTGGGTGGCGCACAGGTGTCTGCGGGTGGCGAACCGCCAGCTTTCCAGGCCTTCCATACCGGCGACGGCGCCTACATGACCACTTTCGACAGCGGCATTGTGGACCCGTACTTCGTCAACAAGTCCTTCATCATCCTGCTGGAAGCAGATGTCAACGTGCGTGCGCCATTGAGTGACTGGCTGGACTGGCTGTTGCCGCGCATGCGTGCCGATGGTGGCTTTGATCGCTTCTGCCGCGACCAGGAGCAGCGCTGGTCCGCCTGCAAGGTAGCGGATGCCGACGACGCCACCGCTGCCTCTGTCATCGAGATGATCAGCCTGGCGCAGAAGAAGCGCTGGATTCCTCCGCGCATGCGGGCCAGCACGCAGACCGCCGTGCGCGGCAGCGAAGGCATGCTGGGGCGCCTGCGCAATCCCGCCAGCGGCCTCTATCGCGTGTTCGAGGACAAGGAACTCTACTACCTGATGGACAACGCTGAGATTTACTCGGCCCTGCGCGCCAGCGGCAAGAGCACGGAGGCCGAAAACCTCGCGCAGGCCATGCAACAAGGGTTCCGGCAAGGCATGGCGTGGCAGCCGGCGATACCAAAATATGAGCAAGAAAGCTTTTATCCCCACGGGCTGGCGCGTAGCTACCTATGGAACAACGGGCTGCTGCCGACGGCTGAAGCCGGTGCCGACATGGCAGGCTGGATGGCGCAGTATGGCGATCGCTGGCGCAGGCGCGCCGACGACAACTTCGCGTGGGGGCTGGTGGCATGGGGTCTGCATCGCCTGGCACCGATTGAGGCGGCCTGCTGGCGGCGCTCGGTGCGTCCCTTTTCTTTCGACATTGGCTGGACGGTGCTGGATGCCGCCGCCGACGCCGCGCTGGAAAAGCGTGGCATAGGCACCCAATGCCCGCGCTGAAGGCGCGACCACTCCATGGATAAACCACATGCCCCGTTCATTCCAGCTTTTATCGCCCTTTTGGGGTACGACCGTTGCCTCGTTGCCGCTGATGGTCCTGATCGGACTGCTGGGCGTGGGCGCTACCTGTGCAGCGCAGACAGCACCGGACGTCGTCGACATGCCTCCTGCACAGCCACTCCTGCCGGAGGCTGCCACTTCGGCGCCAGTGCCTGCGCCGGTGGCATCGCGGGGTCAGATTGAAGCCGGCGTAGGAATGGCTCACTTGCGCGGAGCCAGCGGTGACTGGCGTGATGCCTACGTGCGCGGAATGTACCGCGTGGCACCCGGCACCACGCTCAACGCGGAACTGGCCAGCCAGGGCCATTTCAATCAGCGTGGCACGCTGGGCGCGCTTTCGGTGCTGCAGGATGTATCGCCGGACTGGTTCGTGATGGGCGGCATCGGTGGCGGCACCGCCGACTTCCAGTACCGCATGCGCGTCGATGTGGGGGTGTTCCGCAAGTGGGGCGATGAGCGTCGCTGGGTGACAGGGGTGGGCTTGATGCGGGGCCTGAGCGGCGACCATGTGCATCGCGACGTGATGCTCAGACTGACAACTGCCTACTACGCTCCGGCTGGCTGGATAGCCGAGGGTGGCCTGCTGCTGAACCATTCCCAGCCTGGTGCGGTGAATGCCGCTCGCGGCTTCGGCGTGGTGACGTTGGGAACGCGTGGCCAGGATCTGTGGTCGTTGCGGCTGGACCACGGCCGTGAGGCCTATCTACCAGCCGGTGCTGGCGTCGCACCCGGCGGTAGCGTCGGCTTCACCTCCACCGAGATCAGCCCCCAGTGGCGCCATTGGCTGGGCAAGGACTATGGCTTCATCGCCTCGCTGCAGTACTACCGCAATCCCTACTACCGGCGCACAGGGGCATCTGTGGGCTTGTTCTTTGACTTCTGACGGGGGATTGAACCATGTCACGCCCCACTTCTGCCACGCGCTTTCCACTCACCGTGCAGCCGCGCGGCCTGCGCAGCTATGTCTGGCGCCTGCGTGACACGATGGCATTGCTGGGCATGCTGGCGGTATCGCAAGGCCTGGTTGCCGTTGCACACGACAGCATCATGAACGGTTGGCATTACATGCTCGCCTGGGCCTGGCCGCGTCTTGGTCTGGGCTCGGTAGAGCTAGTGCTGTGGGGAGTCGCCGACCTGGCAGGCCTCTCGCTGCCGTTGGTGGTGGTGCAACTACCCATGCGCGCACCTGGGCCGGTGGCGGCAATCTTCACTGGTTTGCTGGGGGGAGGGTTGTGGCTGTGTTCGTACCTGCTGCCCCGAGACGGACTGCCTTTGCGCTATTTCTTGCGTCTGGTGGGGCTGCTGTGCGCGGTCAGCGTGCTGGGCTGGCTGTGGTTGCCGCCGGGTACCGGAATGAGCCCGCAGGCGGTGGTCAATCAGCTGTTGATGTTTGGCGTGGGGTTGCTGTGGTTCATACCGCTGCTGCATGCGCTGGTGCTCTACATCTTTCCCCTTTCGCTGGGCCGCCAGTTCATGGCCACCGTGAATGCGCTGGCGCTGGTAGCGCTCAGCGTGCCGCTGCAGGCTGGCGCCATTGCCTGGCTGCTGACCCACACCAGTGGTCTGATGGTGCTGCCCATCTATCTGCTGGCAACCTTCCTGCCTCAAGTGGTGATCCAACTGGGTCTGTACGGCTATTTCGTCAGCCTCACGCCTGCACCGTCTATCTGAAGCGGCTTTCAACGCCTGCCCGGGCTCCGGGTTTCATGTTCAGCCTCGGGCTGACAAAGGAGAAGCTATGTGCTGCGATACCCAAATTCTCAGCTCCGGGAGGTCCGGGCCGGAAGAGGCCATGCCGACCGCCCGGTGCCCATCCCGTACGCGCAGGGCTGCCTGGCTTGGGGTGTCGGTGTGCATGGCCTTGGTGCTCGGCGGTGGTGGCCTCAGCCCGCAGGCTGAGGCGGGGGCGATCCCGCCCGTGTACTCCCAGCCGGCGGTAGCCGCGTCAGACCCCGGCGTACTGCTGTTGCTGGTGCCTGACGGTACCGTTGAAACCGACCCGGGGGTGAAAGCATGGAAGGACGCGGCCTCCGAAATAGGTGTGCGCATGGCCATGGTCACGGACTCGCAGTTCTTGAACATGGGCACCGACGTAGCGCTGGAGTATGCCGGCTTGGTGCTGCCCGATCAATTGCATACCATCGCCACGGATGAGGTGGTAGCTGCGATACACGACTTCACCTACCAAGGTGGCCAGACCTTTCTCACTTTTGACTTCGGCGCCCTCACGCTCCGCTCCGACGGCGCGCCGGTGTACCCCATTCCTAAATCGCGCCTGAGTGATCTTGCCGGCGTGGACTACGTGCTGTACGACAAGTACCTCGACCGCACTGTTGGCTTGGGGCCGGTGACAGCCATGCGCAGCACCTTGCGTGAATTGCAGGTGCCGCCCGGCAAGTCAGAGCCATTCATCACACCGCCGCCGTCCTCAAGCAGTGCCCGTGGCGGCAGCCCTGCCATCAGCAGCGGCACAGGCCCTGTGGCAATAGCCCAGATCGCCTCCATGCTTGGGCAGGCACCCACCAGCGTGGTGCGTCCGCTGGGCAAGGTAAGCAGCAAGGTGCCCTTATTGCAGGCGGCGGGAGTGCAGGGAGGCGAGGCGCTGTATGCACCGGTCAGTCCAGCTGACCCAGGGGGTGTGAGAGCCTTCGATACCCAGCAGTTCCAGATGCTGCCCATGCCCGATTCGGCTGCAAGTGGCCGCAGCCATTCGCGGGCAGTGCAGGTGAGCTTCGGGCGTGTGCGGCGCGCGGCCGAGCCAGCCATGGCCAGCGTGGTGACGCCCGTTGCAGCCACTCTCGACAATGTCGCGCGCGCCGCGTCCGGCAGCCTTCGTGTGGCCGAGGCCGGAGCGGCGGATGCGTTGCAGGCCTACAGTGGCTACCTGCTCGGTTTCCTGATCTATCCCAGCTATGTCACCGAGGGCTCTTACACCGGTACGGCGCTGGCTGCATCGCCGCAGTTTGGCTTGGTGGCCGGCCTGCAGTCTTTCGGTTCTGGGCGCGTGATGTTCGTCAACCTACCGCTCACCTACCTGAAAGGGCGTACCGACGCGCTACCCATGCACGGCATGCTGCAGTATTTCGTCAAGCATGTGTTGGGCAGCGCACAACTCGCCAATGTGCCCAACGGAGTGCCTGGCATGATCTTCAACTGGCACCTGGACTCCATGGCGGCCCAACGCCCCATGCGGGCGCTGGAGCAGGCTGGTATCTTCAATACGGGCACCACCAGCATGCACATGACAGCCGGTCCGGATACGATCAACATTGGCGACCAGCTAGGCTTCGATCTCAATAACAACCTCACCGCCCAGGCCTTCCTGCGCCGCATGGACGCCAAGGGGCATTCGGTAGGTTCGCATGGCGGCTGGATCCATGACTACTACGGTCTGAACGCCAGCGAAACCAATGGCAGCGACTTTCTTCAGTATCTGGTGCTCAATCGCCAGGCCGTAGACGGGACTCTGGGCCATCCTTCGCGCGATTACTCTGCCCCCCAGGGTAACAATCCGCGTTGGGCCATGGATTGGCTGGAGCAGCAGGGCGTGGTGGGCGTCTACTTTGGCGGTCATACCGGCCTGGGCGTGACGCGCCAGTATCGCGACGGTGATTTGCGCAACTCCAATCTGTGGGTGGTGCCAGTAACTCCAATGGGTAACTATGCCACCTTCGAGGAGTTCCAAGAGTTCAGTGTGCCCAAAATGGATGTCATCGACTGGTATCACTCCCTGGTTGATTTCGGCATCGCGCAGAACACGGCTCGCATGGTCTACGCGCACCCACCGGGCGCTTATGCCTGGATCGACGTGATGAAGGACTTGCAGGCCTATGCGAGAACCCAAGGCGTTGCCAGGTTCCAGTGGTACAACATGGCCCGCTTGGCCGACTTCATGACCAAGCGCCAGCAGGTGCAGTGGAGCGAGCAACTGGGCGACGGCGGCGTCGTCCAGTTTCGGGCCACCCACCCGGTGGAGCTGGGCGAAATGGTGTGGCGCCTGCCCAAGCTTCGCTACCTCATGCCCAACACGGTGAACGGCGGCCGTGTGGAGGACGGCGGCAGCGTGTGGCTGGTGCGAGCCGCCGCCGGCGTGCGCACGCTGACCTTCCGGGCATTGCTCAATCCGACCTAAGCGCGAGCCAGAAGCTGGATTGGTGGACATGCGTATGAGCGTCCAGGTTCCCCGATTTGCCCAAGCTTCATCTGGTTGGCATAGATTGCTCCGCAGTGTGAGTGGACTGCTGAGCCCTGAGGCGTTGGAGCGCACCAGGGCGTGAGGCTGGTGGGTCTATCGCAGCAGGGGCAGTCCATTGGCCACGGATGCAGGTCCAGTCAGTCGGGCCCGTTGGACGGCAAGGCGGTCGATGGCGGCGGCAATGTGGACAAGACGGAGCCATCCACCATCGGGGAAGCGCTTGCCTCCTGGATCTGCAATCGAGTCCGTTGGCTAGCGCACAGACCACCCCGATTTCGGGATGTAGTCTTGGCAACATATTGTCCTGGCGCCTTGAAATGCCCATGTGTCGATGCAATTGCCTGGCCTGCCTGCCCTGAGGGCGACCCATCTTCAAGGAGTGACCGGGGCTGCTGAGGACGGTAGTCGACAAGTGCAATGGCCGTCGATGCATGAGCCTTATCAACCGCTCATCAGCAACCACCCTGCAATATCCCAGGCTTGCTCAAGAGGCTTCCTCGCCGCCCATCATGTTTCGCTGATATCAGGAATGGCATGCGCGTGTTTTGATCAAGTCCCAACGGATGATTTCCAAGGAGCATGAATGAGAAAAATACTGTCCATCAAGGCAACAGCGGAGGCTGCCCATGATTTTTCCATGCTGCTGCAGAATGCCGTGAAAATACCTTCCGGGTCGGGAGATGCAGCGCGCAGCAGTGCTTTGAGGCTGCATGGATGCAGGGTTTCATCAAGCAATGGTGCACTTCAGGATTTTGTGATTACATCGCAAGTGGGGCGGCTCAAGTATATTCGTCTGCCGGAGGAGTGCTAGATGCCCAAATTGCACTTGGGTGGGATTGCATGGAATTCAATGGATCGAAAATCGGAAAATACCGTACATATGTTCTGGTGAGCCATGGTGATCAGCTGGAGCTGCAGCAATGATTTCGAAAATTATTCTTATGAAGCGCTTGTTTTGGTAAAGGGTTTAATTTATGGATGATGTAGACTCAAAATAACCAAGCTGCGAGGTCTTGGAAGGGATGTTTTCAGGCTTTGTGGTTAGACAGGGTGGAATGTTCAAAAGACCGTATTCAGTGATTGTTTTTCAGAGGCTGGTGATTGCAATTTTTTATGAATGAACGGTGAGCTTCTGTATGCAGATGCGCTCCTGCTTTAAAAACAATCAATGCTGGTACTTATCAGTCGATATTTATCAAACATTAAGAATTTTCGATCATGCAACAAACCGCCACTCCCTTCAAATTTACCATTGCCATTGTTGAGGATGATGAAGATATCCGACGCAATGTATGCAACTTCTTGCAAAAATCAGGGGTACATGCCTGGGGCGCAGAGTCCGTCGAGAAGTTCTATATAACGCTGTTGAGGGAAAAGGCCGATCTGGTGATCGTAGATCTGAGCTTGCCCCGTGAAGAAGGGTTGTGCCTGATAGAGCGCTTGGCGGAGCAGCGCATACCGGTCATCGTACTCACTGCACGCAGTGATCTGTGTTGCTGCATCACCGGATTGAGCACCGGGGCGCTGCGGTATTTCGTTGAGCCTGAGGACCTGCATGCACTGGCAGCCGACTTGCGCGCGCAGCTACACCTGGCCCCGCCCGCAGCTGCGCCAACGCTGGTGGCCCTGAATGGGGCACGTCCCTCGTGGCATCTTGACAAGGCGGCAGCTCGACTGGTTGCACCTAATCGACATTCGATATCACTGACCAGTCGCGAGCTGCAGTTGATCGGCCATCTGGCTGCCGCTGACGAAAGCATCGTCGGCAAGACGGAACTGCTCGAGGCCATGGGCTATGCCTACGTGGAAGATGGTTTTCATCGAATCGAATCGCAGTTGAACCGCCTGCGGCGCAAGACCTTGCAGAGCACTGGCATGGCGTTGCCAATCCGTGCCGTGTTTGGCAAAGGGTTGGTATTCAGCAGCCAGCAGGCACTGCGGGATCAAGAGGCTTGAAGCCATTGCCGTGGGAGCTTGAGGCCGTTGTGAACCATGTCACGATCGTCATATCGACTGCTTTCGACTTGGCCAGGCGCCTGGTAGATCTAGCAAAGAGACAGCGAGAAAATCATCAAGAGAGATTCGACGCGGCCGCGAGGACGCTGCGGAAACGACAAAAGACCGATGCCATGATGGCCGGGGACAGATGCCGAGCGCTTTCGCACTGATCATCAGCGGGTATGCAAGAGTGAGATTGGCGATGAAAGGCCATCGTGAATCGATGCCGGCCAGAAGGCTGCTGCCCGCTATGGCGCCGCCCTATGAATGTGGGGGAGTAGATTGTTACCTGTCACGGATGTTCTGGCACCGTGCGGCGCTCTCTGCCTCAGTGGGATCCCGGGACTGGCAGCAGGCGGTCGTACTCTTGCTTGACCACGGCGTAGCATTCGCAGGTGCGCTGCTCCAGCCCGACACGATCGAGCACGGTGATATGGCCACGCCGGTACTGGATCAGGCCTGCCTTTTGCAAATGCCCGGCTGCCTCGGTGACGCCTTCACGGCGAACGCCCAGCATATTGGCGATGAGCTCCTGCGTCATCACCAACTCGTTGCTGTGCAAGCGGTCCAGACTGAGCAGCAGCCAGCGGCACAGTTGCTGATCCAAAGAATGGTGGCGGTTGCACACAGCCGTCTGCGACATCTGCGTCAGCAGGGCCTGCGTGTAGCGCAGCAGCAGATGCATCACGTCACCGGCGCGATTGAACTCCGTCATCATGAGATGGGCCTTCAGCCGCAGCGCTTGGCCGGCGCTTTGCACGACGGCACGGCTCGGCGTGGTCTGGCCGCCCATGAACAACGAAACGCCGATCAGGCCCTCATTGCCGACGACTGCGATCTCTGCCGAGCCTCCATCCTCCAGTACATAGAGCAAGGAAACAATGGTGGAGATGGGGAAGTAGACGTGGCTGAGGCGGCCGCCCGATTCGTAGAGCACAGTGCCCAAGGGCATCTCGACGGACTCCAGATCCGGCAACCAATGGGCCAACTCTTGCTCAGGCAAGGCAGCCAACAGCAGATTGCCTCGGGCATGGTAGGCGGTGACCACGGATGCCTTTCTACTGAAGGAAGCGGGAGTCCACCGTACCGGTGAAAGCCCCCGTGGGGAGCTGGATCGTTGCAGTATAGTCGGCTTCGGCCATGGGGACTCATGCTATGGCGCTCGGCATCATGTGCCTGATGGATGAGGCGGAGCCAGTTGTTCAAACCCATACATGCCAACAACTTGTTGGAAGACGCGCAAATCCATATATGCACCCGGCTGGCTGCGTGAGCACTTATGATACGTAACCCCCTGCATTCGCAGGTGTGTGCATTAATACCAAATCCATGTCCACCCAGGCGCGATCGCCCCAGGCCATGCCCGAATCGCCTGAAGCGCTGGGCTCTGACACCGCCGCGTGGGCGGTCGCCGCAGCTGCTCAGCGAGCTTGGGAGCGAGCGTTTGCTGTCTTATCGCCGGTGATCGGCCAGCAGGGTGTGGCCGCGCTCTACAGGCGCTGTCTCTCTCTCAGCCGCAGGGAACACGCAGGCTTGGCCGCTCTTTATGGCGGCACCAGCCCGGGTGTGATTGACCTGACCAATCTGCGAACCATGCTTCTCCAGCTCGATGCCGCTGAGGCCGTTGCTGTGCAGGCGAGCCTTGGCCGGCATTTTGTCGAGTTGCTGTCGCAACTGATCGGTGCGGGATTGGCTGAGCGCCTGCTGCACCCATCGGGTGAGTTAATCCACCCGCTCAATTTTAATGGCTCAGCCGCCAAGGACCCATCGTCATGAAAACAGGCAAAGCAACCATCAAGCGTCTGGCGACGGGCGTGCCCGGTTTGGACGAGGTATTGGGCGGCGGCTTGCCCGAGCTCTCTTTCAATCTGATCGCGGGCCCGCCCGGCTGTGGCAAGACCACGCTGGCCCACCAGATCATGTTTGCCCTGGCTACACCCGAGCGGCCGGCCCTGTATTTCACGGTATTGGGTGAGCCGCCCATCAAGATGCTGCGCTACCAGCAGCAATTCGAATTCTTCGATCTGGACCAACTCAACCGTGCGATCCGCTTCATCAATCTGGCGGAGGACATGAGCAGTGGAAATCTCGACAAAGTGCTGTCGCGCATTGCCGTCGAGGTGGAGAACCACGAGCCGGGTCTGGTGTTCGTCGACTCCTTTCGCTCGGTGGTGCTTGCCGGAGAGGGGGAGGGCCATAGCTTCATCAGCCTGCAGAAATTCATCCAGAGCCTAGGCGTAATGATGACCAGTTGGCAGGCCACGACCTTTCTGATCGGCGAGTACTTCACCGACAGCGATCCCAATCCAGTCTTCACCGTCTCTGACGGCCTGATCTGGCTGCGCCAGAGCTTGCAGGGCAATTCCATGGTGCGCAAGATGGAGATCATGAAGATGCGTGGCCAGCCGACCCTGCCGGGTCTGCACACCTTCCGCATCGGGCCGGCCGGTCTGCAGGTCTTCGCGCCACCGCCGCTGCAGGTGCCGGCCGTGGAGCAGCCTGGCGCAAAGCGTCTGGCTATGGGCGTGCCAGGTCTTGATGAAATGCTGGGCGGCGGGCTGCCGCGTAGCTACTCCCTGTTGGTTGCCGGGCCTTCGGGTTCAGGCAAGAGCATTCTTGCCGCTGCTTTCCTGGCCGAGGGCGCGCGCAGCGGCGAGACCGGCGTGATCGCTGCCTTCGAGCAGCGACCAGCGCTTTCGCGCGGTGCACTGCTGGCTGATTTGATCAAGAGCGGTCGGATCGCCGTGGTTGACACGCGCGCGGTTTCGTTGTCGGTGGATGAGATTGCGATGCAACTGATTGCCGAGATTCGCAGACTCAAGGCCAGTCGTGTCGTCATCGATTCGTTATCGGGCTTCGAATTGGCCCTGGCGCCGACCTTCAAGCAGAATTTCCGCGAGTCGCTGTCACGCTTGGTCTCGGCCCTGGCCAGCACTGGTGCCACGGTACTGATGACTTCGGAGTTGGAGGACCGCTATGGGGATCTGCGCTTCTCGCCCTATGGCTCGGCTTTTCTGACCGACGCCATCATCGTGCAGCGCTATATCGAAGTTGATAGCCGGTTGCAACGTGTCATGGCCGTAGTCAAGCTGCGAGACAGTGCGCATTCCAACGAGCTGCGGCAGTTCCATATCGACGAGAAGGGGCTGCAGATCGGCGACCGCATGCAAGGCATGGAAGGCCTGCTGCGAGGTCAGCCGACCCGCCGTAGCGCGCTGACGTGGACGAGTCGTAACACCGACTAGCGATTAGCGGGAGACAGGCCGGCTGTATGAATCAACCCGGCCTACTTGGGCGCTTTTGAGTCAATGTCCGGAATCGGACGCGGCGGACCTTCGAAAGGTAAAGCCGAATGTCTTGAATCAGCCTAGAGTCGACTTTTCAGTCGTTGCCATAGCTCATTCAGGCGATGGAAAAACGCTGTTGCTTTCGAGGGCGAGCATCACTTTTTGAGATCTGGCTCGTGGAATGGCTCAGCGCGCGAATCTCTTCAAGCCCAGCGGGCCTGCGATCTGATCGAGGCCGTTTGTCAGGGGCTAGATTGCCGCAGCCAAGCTGCCCAGTGCAAACGCGGTCCGCGGTCTGCGCGAATGTTGAAAACAACTCGCCGCCCAGCATTCGATTACTCGGGATACTCCGTACCACTTCCGGGGGGAGGGCGGAATAATGGCTTCCATGACCCTCTCTCGCGCTCATTCGCAGTCCATGGCACGCCTGCAGCAAATGGCCTGCCTTGATTTCAACGGGCTGCCGTTGATAGAGCCCGTGCTGCATGAGTTGCACCGCCTGATCGGTTTTGACACAGGTGTCTATTTCCATCCCGATGCCGATGGGGTGCTGGATGCGTACATCGAGCCCTCGGTGGCGCGCGAATGGATGTACCGCTACTTCGACCCAGAAATGGCCGCGCTGGAGCACGAAGTGGTGAGCTACAGCTCGCACGACTTTGCCGCCGCCGTATGCCATGAACATGGGGTGCTGGTGATGGAGCAACTCATCTCCGTATCCAGGAATGACTTCATCCGCAGCGACTTCTATAACCAGGTGGCGCGGCCGTCCGAGTTGCAGGACTTTCTGAGCCTGGTGCTGCGCACGCCGCAGGGTACAGGCGTGGGCTCGCTCAAGCTGTGCCGCAAACCCGGTGCACCGCGTTTTGCACCGGAGGACATTGCCCTGCTGGCGCAACTGGAGCCGTGGCTGACGCGCATCCTGCAGCCTGGCGAGATGGATGCACAAGGCAGCATCGTCGCCGCTAGCACCATGCTGGTAGTCACGCCCAACGGGCAACTGCTGTGGACATCGCCGCAGGCCGACCAGTTGATGGCGCTGGCCTTTGGGCTGCGCTGGTACCGCCGCAGCGAACTACCGCCAGCCCTGCGCGTGTTGCTGGAGCGCCTGCGGTTTGCTGAACGCGGCAGGGCCTTTGCACTACCCCAATTGCAACTGCACAACGCCAGCGGCACGTTCACTCTGCGCGCCACGCAAATGGCCGATGCCGCGGGACAAGGCCAGGCGGTGGGCATCCACATCACGCAGCGGGTTCAGCGCGCGGCGCGATTGCTGCCCGCGCTGCGCACGCTCCAACTGCCGCAGCGCCAGCACGAACTGGCCTACTGGCTGGCGCGTGGCCTGCCCGAGCCGCGGATCGCCGCGCGCATGGGCATCAGCGCCAACACCGCCACCTACCACCGGCGCCAGATCTATGCGCGGCTGGGTGTGCAAAACCGGCAAGAACTACAGACACTCTTGTTCGCACGGCAATCGGCTTGAGTGGATTCGTGGTGACCCAAGGACAACAATTTTTGAGTCAACCCACCCCCAGCGGTGGGGACGCCGAAAGGCTTAATTCCCTAGACTGACTTCCGTCCCACAGTCAAGTCTATGAATCATGAAAATCCCCAGCATATCGAGCAGATGGCGGCAGCGAGCGAAACGCCTGGCCATCAGTGTGGCTGCTGCCACCGCCTTGTGCGCGGCAGCGCTACCCGCGCACGCGGCCAACATCTATGGCCCGCCAGCTTTGCAGGCCAATAACATCGGCAACTCCGGCGCCGTTTCAACCGCCGCCGTGAGCGCGGATTTCAACAACGATGGCTATCCCGATCTGGCTGTTCTCAATGCCGATACCTCTGAACTGCTGATCTATATGGGTACGCCTATTGGCGGTCTGGCGCTCAAGCACGCTTTCAATAATCTGGTGTTCGGTTTGCAAATCCCCAACGGCATTTCTGCCGGTGACCTGGATGGGGATGGCAAGATTGACTTGGTCATCACCGATGAAAAAGGCGTGTCCCTGTTGAAGGGGTCGGGCAACAACAATGGGGATTTCAGTGCGTTTGCTGTGCAGCGGCCTGGACTCAAGGACGCGGATCGTGTTTCCAGCGCCATGCTCGCCGACGTGAACAACGACGGGAAACTGGACATCGTGGTCGGTGTGTACGAAACAGGAAATTTTGGTGGCAACCATTATTTTGAAGTTTTACAGAATATCGGGGTTGGAAATTTCATATTGGTGGGGCAGTACGACGTGACCTACAGCGGCCTGTCCAGCAATTGGACGCGCGAAGCCCATTTGGCCGACCTGAATGGCGATGGAAATGTCGATCTGGTTTTTTTAGATCAGGTCGGCGAGGCGACAGTTTCATGGCTGCAAGGTACTGGCAACGGAGCATTCGCACCGCAAGCGCCACTCCTTGGCATAGGTACCGGCGCCAGTGTGGTTTATGAGTTTGAAGTGGCTGATGTTGACGGCGATGGCAAGCTTGATCTGCTGTTTCAGAATTACTATGGTCAAGGCGTGTGGATGGCCAAAGGCGTGGGCAACGGCATATTCTTGCCGTCCGCCAAACTTTTTGCGACCGGGGTGTCCAGTGGTAACGGGCGCAACATGGGCCGCATCATCATCGCCGACGTGAATGGCGATGGCCGAATGGACGTGATCTCCGACGGCTTTGTGGGGCTGCAGCAGGCCAATCACAGCTTTGTGTTGAACGAGCACATTGGCTATTCCGTCACGAGCATGCTCGCTGGCATTGACCTGAACCGCGATGGCCGGGGCGACATGGTCACATCCGGCCCCGGTGCCGGAACCATCGCGGTTTTCAAAACCCTGGCACTTACTGCTTCGTCCATAGCGATTACCGGCACGCCGCAAAGCACGGTGTTCAGCACCGCTTTTGCGCAACCCCTGTCGATCAAGGTGCTCGACAGCAATGGCGTCGGCGTGCCGGGCCTGGCGGTGGGTATTACCCCGGTGAATCCGGGGCCCAGCCTGCCGGTCGCAACCAGCGGCTCGGGCACTACCAACGCGCAAGGCGTCTTCAGCTATACCCCTACCGCCAATGGCGTGATGGGTTGCTATCAGATGAAGGCCAGCGTCGGCACTTTGGGCAATGTGCCGACCTTTGATTTGTGCAACACCAACTCGAACAGCCTGGCGGCGACGGCGGGCAATAACCAGACCACGCTGGTCAACACGGCGTTTGGCACGCAATTGCAGGTCAAGTTGACCGACGCGTCGAACAATCCGAAGCCCGGTGTCACGGTGACGTTTGGCGGCCCCAGCGTGCCGTCGCGGGTGGTGCTGTCGTCGTCCACGGCGATCACCGATGTGAATGGGTACGCAGCGGTCACGGCCACGGCTGCAGGCATTGCGGGCACCTACACGGTCAGCGCCACCGCGTCTGGTACCACGGGCGTGGCGTTCAAACTGTCGAACTCGGCCGTCGCCGGGGCCGCCGCCGCCATTGCCTTTGACGTATCCACGCCGCAATGGGCGTATGTCACCAAGCCGTTCTCGGGCCCCATCGTGGCGCATGTGCAGGACTTCTATGGCAACCCGGTGCAAGGCGCCACGGCGGTGTTCGAGATCATCCCCGATGCCGCATCGGGCGCCTCGGCCACGCTGGGCGCACTGACGGCGGTGACCAATGCCCAAGGGAATGCGCAGGTGAGCGCGACGGCCAACGGGTTTGTGGGCGCCTATGTGGTCAAGGTCAGCGTGCAGGGCAGTGGGCTGGTCAGCCCCCAAAGCCGTCTGCTGCGCAACGTGGCCGATCTGCCCAAGTTCATGGCCACCGCGGGCGGCACGCCGCAAAGCACGGCGATCAACACGCCTTTTGCCCAGAAGCTGAGCGTGAAAGTCACGGGGTGGGACAACAGTGTCACGCCCCAAGTGCGCGTCTATTTCATCGCGTCCGGCGGGGCGGTGCTGTCTGCCGAGAGCGCGCTGGCCGATGCCAATGGCGTCGCCGAAGTCACGGCCACCGCTGACGCAACGGTAGGGTCGTACCAAGTCACCGCCGTGGTGTATGACACCGTGCTGGAGCAACCGATTACCCAAACGTTTGATTTGACGAACACGCCGGGCTCCATCCCGCCCGGAAACCCTGGCGGCCCGGCTCCGGTGCCGATGGACAGCCCGCTGGCACTGCTGGGCCTGTCGCTGGCCATGCTGGCCTTCGTGCGGCGCCGCACCCAGCGATAACGCGCCCAGCCCCAGCCCCAGCCCCAGCCCCTGGCGCTGATGCCGGGGGCTTCTCTCTCAAGCCTCGCAGCGGCGGCACCTCAGGCAAATTGCTTCTTTGGGAAAAGGCCAGGGCTACGACGCATCTCGCACCAGATGCCCGTGCTGCCACGCACGCGCTTGGCCGTTCTTCGCGCGGTCATGCGCATCTACATCGCCCGTCACGTTGTCCTGAACCGCGAAGCTGGCCGCATCCGCCAGCGCCAGCGGCAGGCCCTGGTACCAGACCTGCCGCGCATCCGCCGCGTAGCCACGCCCCAGGGCACGCAGCGTGGACAGGTCGGAGCCGCGCAGCGGACGCAGCACAGGATGCGGACCCTTGTTCGGCTGGTTGACCTCGATATGGCCGTGCCAGGCGTGAGCGCGGTCACGCACATAGCCGGGGTCGTCTGCGTGCATCAGTGCGAAGCTCGCGCCGTCGCTGCCGGGGATTTCGGCACGTTCGAAATAGCCGCGCCGCGCATCGCGCGCAAAGCGTGGACTGAGTGGCTCGAAGCTGGCCGCATCGCGCACGGCAAAGGGCTCGCCCTGGTCGTAGGCACGGTGGCGGTCACGCGCATAGCCATGGGCCAGCGCTTGGTAGCTGGCTGCATCGGCGCCGGGGATGGCGGCGATACGCAAGTGCTGGTAGGCCCAATACTCCTGCGATTTGCGATAGGTGTCGCAGTAAAAGACCGTGTTGCGGTCGCGCGCCTCGTGCTCGGACAGCGCTTCGAACGTGGCTTCATCGCTGCCATCCACCGCACTGCCGCGGTAGTAGCCCTGGTGCGCATCGCGCCCGAAGTGCGGCGAGAGCGGCTTGAAGCTGGCCGGGTCTCCAGGGGGAACGCCGCGCCGTCATAGTGCCAAGCCCCACCTAGGCTGCGCTGGTAGCCGCCACCGCCGTCGCAGCGTACAGAACGGCCAGCGTGCCAAGAGCACTCAACACCAACGAGATGGGCACGGCGCTTCGAAGCGCTTCCAGGGATTTGTATATGGGGAGGCAGGTTACTGCACCGGCACCACCCGCACGGCGGGTGTGTACGGCTCCACGCGAAGGCTGTCATGCGCAAGAATGCTGACCTTGGCCTTGGGGCCCCATTCCAGCGCGCCGTCTGCCCCCTTGCGCGTGGTGTACTGCCAGAGGGTGAGCGCGCCCTTGGCGGCCAGGGCCTGACCAATGGCGGCGGCTTCCGGGCGAGGGGCGCCAGCTTCGTCTGGCGGTACGGCAACGATGACGTCGTCCTTTACCGTGACGATCTTGAACAGCAAGGGCTTGATGGTATCGGCCATGGCGGTGATGGAGGTCGCGGCAAGGGCCGTTGCCACCATGGCTATGGTGGCCATGGAGTGGGACATGGGAGTGGTTTTCATGCGTTTCCTTTCAGCGATGTGCGGATGCCAACCTACCGGGTGCGGTCATCCAGAACATCATGCCCAATCGCATGGAGTCCAACAAGGTCAAGAGCAACCCTCTGATGCAACCCGGCCAGATCGCGCGAACCGCCTGGCGTGGAACAGGGTGCCGGGCTGCCCGGTGATCGGGGCCGCTTGCGCGAAGCTCTGGCGCACCCGGTGAATGTGTTTGGCGGACCCGTGGAAGCGCCTGAAGAAAAACGCGGGCCTTGGCCCGCAAAAGTTGGAGTGAACTCACTACCAAATAAATAGCTGCTTGCGCCCGCTGCGCAGGCGCTGCAGCCTCTTTTTATCCAGAACGCTGCTTGCGCCGCCGCCAGGCGCCCGCGCCAACGACCACGGCGGACAACAATGCCAGGGCCGCGTGGCCCAGCGTGGGCACGGCGTTGACGTCCCCCGGCGTGGGTGCCACCACGGGCGGCAGGGCAGAGAACGTCCAGGTGCCGCCGGGTTCGGCATCCCAGCGGCTTGAATTCACGTCGCCCGCGTAGATGGTGCTGCACATCACGGCGCCCTGCAGCGTGGAGGCCGGTGGCGCGTTGCACTGCCCGTTATGGGCGCCGCCATAGTGGATGTTCATGAAGTCGATGGGGTCGCCCTGCACATGCGGAGCGGGCGTTTGCCAGCGCTGCACGGCGACGACGAGATCCAGCACCCCGCCCGCGGTGGTGGCCTTGATGTAGGCCAGCGTCACCTGGGAGTCGCTGCTGGCATAGGTGGTCAGCCCGTCGGAGAACGAGAACGAAGTCACCTGCGCCGTGATGTCGTCGTCGTTGAGGTTGCCCGCCAGGGGCGTCGCCGTGGTGAACGAGCCCGCCTGCGCCATGGCCGTGGTGTAGGCCGCGCAGTTGCCGGCAAAGCAGTTGCTGAAGTTGTGCAGGGCAGGCGCGGTGTAGGGTGGGCCTGCGTAGGTATAGGTGGCGGCCCAGGTGCCTGCGTGGACGTATGCGGCCAGGGCGAGTAGTGTCAGGTGTTTTTTCATTGAAATCGGTCTCTGATCCCCGTCAATCATGCGCGGAAAGCTATGGTTTTTGATGATCTTCGCAAGGCCCATGGTGCGCTGGGGCAAGGGAGAAATATGCGTAATCCAGTCATGCGCTGCACCGGCTTGCCATGGCCTTGCGAAGACTTTGCAAAGCAGTCGGTAAATATAGGAATTGCCGCGGCGCTTGTCCCAACCCCCGGGGGTGGGGCGCGATACCAGGCCCTTCGGTAGGCTGGCATTGCCGCGTTACCGCTATACCAACACCCCATCCATGTCCCTCATTCGCACCCAGCAGCAAGCCATGGCGCGCCTGCAACACATGGCCTGTCTGGATTTCACCGGGCCTCAGCTCATCGAGCCGGTGTTGCATGAACTGCACCAGCTCATCGCTTTCGACACGGGCGGCTATTTCCATCCGGGCGAGCGTGGGGTGATGGATGCGTACATCGAGCCCTCCATTGCGCGGGGGTGGATGCACACCTACTTCGATCCCGAGTTGATGGAGACCGAGCGCCAGGTGATCCGGCGCAGCGCACACGACTTTGCCGGCGCCGTGCGCGACGACCACGGCGCACAGGCCATGGAGCAACTCATCAGCGTGCCCCTAGCCGCCTTGCTACGCAGCGACTTCTACAACCTGGTGCTGCGCCCCGCCGAACTGCTGGATTGCCTGAGTCTGGTGCTGCGCACACCGCAAGGTGCGGGTGTAGGCGCGCTCAAACTGTACCGGGGGCCGGGGGCGCCGTTCTTTGGACCGGAGGAAGCCGCTACGCTGATGCGGCTGGAACCCTGGCTGGCGCGCATCCTGCAACCGGGCGAGGTGGATGCCGATGACAGCGTGATGCATGCCAGCGCCATGCTGGTGGTCACGCCGGGGGGACGGTTGTTGTGGACGTCGCCAGAGGCGGACGGGCTGGTAGCCTTGGCCTTCGGCCCGCGCTGGTGGCGCCGCAGCGAACTACCGCTGGCGCTGCATGCGCTGCTTGCGCGCCTGGAGAGCGCCCGAAGGGGGGCTGCCACGGAACTGCCACAGCTGGATTTGCACAACGCGAATGGCATGTTTTCAGCGCGGGTCACGCAGATGGCGGCCGCAGCGGGCGAAGGTCGGGCGGTGGGTATCCACATCACGCAGCGGATACCGAGGGCTGCGCATTTGCTGCCCGCGCTACGCGCCCTCAAGTTACCGCAGCGCCAGCATGAACTGGCCTACTGGCTGGCGCGCGGCCTGCCCGAAGAGCAGATTGCCGCACGCATGGGCATCAGCGCCAACACTACGACCTACCACCGCCGCGAGGTCTACACGCGGCTGGGCGTTCACAACCGTAAGGAACTACAGGCGCTGCTGTTTGCGCCACCATTGGCGGATTGAGACCGCCGATGGCGCGCGCCGCACATAGGCTGCTTGGCGTGCAATGTGGTGGCGGCTTGGCTAGCGGACCTGACGTTGTTACTGGGCCGGCTGGCAGAAGCGGCGAACCGGAGCCGGACAGCGCGCTTGATGTGGCCTCACAGGAAGATCGTGGTGCTCTGGCTGGCGGCGGGTGCTACGTTGTGGCTCTGGCTCAAGCCGCATCTGTAGCCTGTTCATGATCGCTGCTGAACGGCCTGGGCCTGTCGGCGTAACGCGCCGCCGGACTTTGCAGGCTGCGCGCGCCCCTCGCTACCACCGAACCGGCCGGGCCGGATTGGGCGGGCAGTGCCATCTGATGTGCTAGTGAACGGCTCGCACTTTGCCCACCGGATACACGCTGAGGGTCAACAAGCGTGATTCTGTCGCGTTATTTAGGGAGTGGCATATGCCATTGGATAACAGAATCTCGCGAAAGGATGCCATGAAAATCGCATCACTGGCATTGGCCACCGCGCTGGCGGTGGCATCGGTTCCTGGACGGGCGGAGGTCTATGTGGATGTCGGCATCGGGGTGACCGGACCCTTGATGGTGGCACAGCCTGAGCGTTACTACGCACCGCCACCCCCTCCGGCTTACTACGCTCCGCCCCCGCCGCCGGTTTATGTTGCTTCCCGGCCGGTCTACGGGCCGCGCCCCGTGATGGTTGCACCGCCTCCCGCCTATGGGGCCGACTGGCAATGGCGGGAAGACAATGAGCGGTGGCGTAGATGGCACCGGCATCACCACGGGCGCTGGCAGCGCGAAGACGACGACGATTGACGCGTCTCCGGTGCCCGGCGAACGGGAGAGCGGTCAACACATCGAGCATCGTGGGTGCATGTACGCGCCACGTATTCTCGCGGATCTTCCCAATCTCGGACCCCGATCCCGGCAGATGCTGTTGCAGGCCGGTGTTACATCCTTCGAGCAGTTGCATGAACTGGGAGCGGTGGTCGACCATGTCCAGGCCAAGCGTGCTGGGAGTCAGAGCCTGCCAGGGGAGGGGCACTCGATGGTGCGCTCACCGGTATGCATTGGCAAGATGTGGCGCGTGACCATCGCGGCAGCTCGATCGTGGATTGATGCGGATTTGCTGACCAGCAGCCATGGCCTACTCGTGGTGACCAGGCTTGTTGATCGGTACAGGCTGGGCAGGGGGCTTTCTTACATCTCGGTTTAGCCATATACTTATCTGTATGGCTAACTATTATGCGTCCGTGAATCAGGTGTTTCATGCACTGGCAGACCCGACCCGGTGCGCCATCGTGTGTGCGCTGATTGGCGGAGCCCAGACCGTGTCGGCATTGGCGGCGCCCTTTGACATGGCGCTGCCTTCCTTCATGAAGCATCTGACGATACTGGAGCGCAGCGGCCTGATCCGCAGCAGCAAGCAGGGGCGCACGCGTACCTGTGAGCTGGTGCCGGAAGGGCTGCGCCAGGCTGAGCAGTGGTTGGCCGAGCAGCGCGCCATGTGGGAGGCTCGATCCGACCGCATGGCCGCATTCGTCGAACGCCTTCACCAAGAGGAGCAACACCATGCCCGACAACGACGCCAACGCGGGTGATGCCCGCGATCTGGTCATCACCCGCACCTTGCGTGCGCCGCGCGCGACCCTGTGGCGGGCGTGGACAGAGCCCGAGCTGCTGAAGGAGTGGTGGTGTCCCAAGCCCTGGACCACCGAGGTGCGCGCCTTCGAGCTGCACACCGGCGGAGCCTTTCACACCACCATGCGCGGCCCCGAGGGTGGCATCAGCGACAACCCCGGCAGCTTTCTGGAAGTCGTGCCGCAGTCGCGCATCGTATTCACCTCCATGCTGCTGGGTGGCTGGCGTCCCCATGTTCCCTGGATAGGCTTCACGGCGGTCATCACGATGGAGGATGAAGGGGCAGGAAGCCGCTACACGGCCCGCGTGATGCACCCGGACGATGCCGCCCGTGAGCAGCACGAGAAACTCGGTTTCTTCGAGGGTTGGGGCACCGTCATCACCCAGCTCGATGCATTCGCACTCTCCCTCCGTTGAAAGGAATCCCCATGCAGATCACTGTTGAAACCACCGTTGCCGCACCTGTCGCCCAAGTCTGGAAGGCTTACATCACGCCCGCGGACATCATGCGCTGGAACGCCGCGTCCGACGACTGGCACACCACGGCCGCCACGGTCGACTTGCGCGTGGGCGGCGCATTCTCATCCCGCATGGAGGCCAAGGACGGCAGCATGGGATTCGACTTCGCGGGCACCTACACGAAGATCGAGGAAAACCAGTTGATCGAATACGCCTTCGGTGACCGCACGGCACAGGTGACGTTCACCGAGCAGCCGCAAGGTGCGGTGGTGCGCGTGCGCTTCGATGCCGAGAACGAATTCCCGGTGGAGCAACAGCAGCAGGGCTGGCAGAGCATCCTGGATCGCTTCAAGGCCTATGTGGAGGTTCAGGCCTGATCCGAAGATCCATTCGCATGCGCCTCGGCGCCACGCGTCACATCAAGACTGCTTGCGCCTGGAGCAAGATGCCGTGCAGATTCAGGGGGGACTAGCTCTATTACACGCCCGCTGATTCAAAGAGCCGGCGCAGGACCTGCCATGGCAAAAATTTCACACGACGTCGTTTCATCTCGCGCCTGAAGAGACGTTCCCTCTCAATGAAGTTGATTTTTGCTTTCATCTCGATGTTGGCGAAGTTATCGGCTCGGCCAATCTATCAGCAAATGCGACTGCTTTTGCAACATTTTGTTGCCAACGGACTGTCTCCTATGGTCGATATCCAAGGCTGGATTGACGACCAACTGCTGAAGGGGCAGCATGATTGCGAGCTCACTTGATCGATGGAGGGGCTACTGCGCATTGTGCATGAACCAGGTATTCGCCAAGCAACACCACGCCCTGCTTCTCCGGGACATCATGCACCAGCATTCCGATCGGTGGCAGTGCATCGGGGCATTGAAGCTTGAGCACCTGAAGCCAGCCGGTTTCGACAAAGGGCTGGACGAGGCTCAGTGGCGTCAACGCCAGAGCTGGCCTGGCACGCAGGAATTCCAGCAACATGGGCAGTGACCGAGTCACCAGTGGTGTGCGCTTCGGCAGTTGGCCGCAGGACTTGAACAGGCACTCGAAAGCGTCGTGCATCTGGGTGGCGAGAGGTGCCAGTATCCACAACTGCTCCAGCAACTGTTCGGCGTGTACCTCGCGCCTGCGCAGCAATGGGTGGCCTGGAGCCGCGACGGCTACTACCCGGTCTTCTAACAGAGGGGTAAAGCGCGTGCCACTGGCCAGCGTGGCCGGCTCACGCACCAACACCATATCCAGGGTCTGCATGGCCAGCCCGCTCAACAGCGCGTGATGGCTGTCCTCCACCACTTCCACGCGTAGCTTTGCGTGACGGTCCAGGAAGTCGGGAAGCGCACGGCCCAGCAATCCGGAAACGGCCCCGGTGATGGCGCCCACCGTCACAACGCCTTGAGCCCCTTCCGCTGCCGCCGCGAGCATCTCGGCACAGCCGCTGAGCGAGCCCAGCATGCTGCGCAGTCGCGGCAGGAGGTCGCGACATACCAAGGTGGGACGGACACCGCGGGCATGGCGCTCGAACAGCGACAAACCGACCAGCCGCTCTAGCTCCGCCAGTGCCTTGGTGGCCGAAGGCTGTGTCTGCCCGGCCGCATCCGCCGCACGCTGGATGCTACCGAAATCCGCAATCAGGACCAGCAACTGCAACTGCCGCAACCGTGTGCGTGCCAGCAGCCGATTGAGCAACACGGAAGAGCGTCCGGGCAAGTGGGGTAACGAGGTATTCGCAGATGGCATAGGTAATGGCAATTTTGCATTCCATGGCTAGAGCTTGTGGCTCAGACTTACCCCAAGCCCCACACAACGCCGTGGTGGCCATTTCCAGAAAAAGGAGACACGCGATGAATTTCCCGCTCCAAGCCCATGCAGGTCGGCAGTTTTGCGCTGCGATAGCTACCGGGCTGACGCTCTGCCTGGCCACAGCCCTGTCGACGCAGGCCGCGAGCTACCCTGAAAAACCCATCACCCTGGTTGTTCCCTTCCCGTCGGGCGGCTCCATCGACGCAGCGGTGCGTGCTATCCAGCCCCGGCTTGCTGCCGAGCTGGGTCAGCCCGTGGTGATTGAGAACCTGGGCGGCGCTGGTGGTGCCTTGGGCGCGGCCAAGGTGGCCAGTGCCGCCGCGGATGGCTATACGCTGCTGGTTGGCTCCAACAACGACGTGGTGCTGGTGCCCGTGCTCAACAAGAATGTGCGCTACCAGACCAAGGACTTCACGGCCATCGGTCCGATCAGCTTCAACGCTCCGTTGCTGGTGGCACGTAGGGATTTGCCCATGAACGATCTGGACGGCGTGATCACCGCGCTGCGCGCTAAGCCCGAGTCGCTGAGCTATGGTAGCCCTGGTATGGGCACTATGCAGCACCTGCTGATGGAGGATCTGCAGTCGCGCGCCAATGTGCGCCTGATCCATGCCCCCTACAAAGGTGCGGGACCGCTGGTGACCGACCTGCTGGGCGGCCAGATTGATCTCGCGGTGATGGTGCCTGCGACGGCGCTGCCCCATATCAAGGCGGGGCGGCTCAAGGTGCTTGGCGTCGCCAGCCTGCAGCGCGAGCCGGCGCTCAGAAACATCCCGACTCTCAATGAGGGCAAATTCGTGACCGGGCTGGAGATGAGTGGCTGGATGGGGCTGTTTGCGCCCAAGGGACTGGCAGCGGAGCGCGTGGCCCGCCTTCAGTCCGCATTGGACGCTACCCTGGCAACCAAGGGCTTGGATGAGCAATTCAGGACCATGGGGATGCAATTGTCGACACCGGCACAACGCAGAGGGTTCGTGGAACAGGTGGGGCGTGACGAAGCCAGGGCACGCAGCATCAGCGTGAAACTGCAATAGGGAGCCAGTTCTGTATGCCCATCATTGAGGCCATTGCTGCCAACCCGGAGTTCCGCCGCATCCGGCGCGATCTGCACGCACACCCAGAGCTTGGTTTCCAGGAGGAGCGCACCAGTAGCCTGGTTGCCGAATGCCTGGAGCGCTGGGGTTTTCAGGTGACACGCTATGTGGGCGGCACCGGCGTCGTGGGAACGCTTGCACGGGGCACTGGACGCCACAGCATCGGCCTGCGTGCCGACATGGACGCACTGCCCATGCAGGAGGCCAACACCTTCGAGCACCGCTCGCGCCACGACGGGCGAATGCATGCCTGTGGGCACGATGGCCATACCGCCGTCCTGCTTGCTGCGGCTTGGTATCTGGCGTCCAGCGGCGACTTCAATGGCACGCTGCACTGCATCTTCCAGCCGGCGGAAGAGGGTGGCCAGGCTGGTGCGCGTGCCATGATTGAAGATGGCTTGTTCGAGCGCTTTCCCTGCGACGCCGTCTTTGGCCTGCACAACATGCCCGGCCGCGTGGTGGGCAGCTTCGGCGTGCGATCGGGGCCGTTCATGAGTTCGAGCAACCGCTTCCGCATCGACGTGAAGGGCAAGGGGGCGCATGCCTCGCAACCGGACACGGGCGTTGATCCACTGGTGTGCGCGGGGCAGATCTTCACGGGTCTGCAGACCATCATCGCGCGCAATCGCATGCCGGACGATGCGGCCGTGCTGTCGGTCACGCAGTTCCATGGCGGGGATGCGGTGAACGTCATACCCGACAGCGCATGGCTGGGCGGCACGGTGCGTACGCAGAGTGACGGTACCCTGGACATGATCGAGCGCCGCATGCACGAAATCGTGCAGGGCTCGGCCTCGGCCTATGGGTGCGCGGCCACACTGAACTTCGAGCGCAGCTACCCGGCACTGGTGAATGATCCGCAGCAGACGGCCTTTGCGACTGAGGTGATGCGGGAAATCGCCGGCGCAGAAAACGTCGATGCCAACGCGCCGCGGCTGACGAACTCGGAAGATTTTGCCTTCATGCTGCAGGCCCGACCCGGCTGCTACGTGCTGCTGGGCAACGGCAAAGGTGAGCACCGCCTGCCTGGGCACGGACCCGGACCCTGCCTGGTGCACAACCCTTCCTATGACTTCAACGATGCGTTGATCCCGGTGGGGGCCAGCTATTTCGTACGGCTGGCGGAACGTTTCCTCGTGCAGTCTTAGAGATCGACTGTGTCGGCCCGGGGATGGTTAGTGCGAGACCAGGCTTATCTAGACACTTGCTGCATGACGATGGCGCGTGCTGCTACTTTTTTCCCCGTGGCATACATCTCGGACTCTGAGGGCCACGAGATCGCGCCCACGCAACTTGCTATTGATGCCGAGGTTAAAGAGGGCGAGTTGGTTGTTGAACTGCTCCGGGCTATCCATCCTTCGACGACCGCCCTCGGTAATCCAGATCCTTGGCAGAGTAGGTCTCCCGGGTCCGCCAGTCCATCTGAATCGGCCCCGCATGCTCCGGTGGGTACGTTATGCGTTCTTGCGCACGTTTGAGCTCCCATTGTTTCTGCGCCACGACGCGGTGGACGGTGCTTTCCTTGGTCTTACGCATAGGAGCGAGTCACTTTGTATGTCGCTATGAATCGACGTTCTTGCCTTGCTGCTGCACTTCTTCCTCTAAAGAGGTAGGTTTGTCTTGCTCCTGTGGGGGAGGGTCCTCACCGCCAATAGAGAACATGAGCTTCAAGGTGTCCCAGAAGGACGGCGGTGAGACAGGGATGGGGTGAACTGGCATATAGACCTCCGGTCTATGCTGACGAAGCAGGATGGATCGTCTCAGCCCACAGTACTCTTTTTAATAACCTTAAACAGCGCACTTGTCAGAAAAGCTTCTCAATCCTTCAAGTCGGCGCGCTGGGTACTCTTATCTGCACTGAGGGGCGCAAGGCTGCGAACCTGAATGATTGGGAGGGGCCCTTGGCCTTAGACTGCGATCTGGGTCATCGCCATGCGACCCACCACTGTAAAGGGGAGCAGCGCTTGCCCGAGCCATTGGGATATGCGGCGCCGCTAGGTGGTCAGAACCATCAGAACATCTGCGTACCAAGCGCAGTTGAGTCCAAGCGATTCATCCTGGGCCAGATCGCGTGTACGCATATCCATGCGTGTGGAATGCACCCCGAGCAATTGCCATTGCTGCAGCGAGCCGTTGCTTGGGACGCCGCTTCTGCGCCGTAGCACGGGAGAGCCGCTGCTGCCGCGGTGCGTACGGGCGTCGGTCAGGAAATAGCCCTGCTGCTGAAAGCGCACGCCATACGCCGATGCGATCGAGGCACTGCGGGCCACAGCGAGAAGGTGGACCGTGTCGTGGAACCCCAGCGGAAACCCAATGACCGTCAAGCTGTCACCAATGGCCACATCTTCGCCGCGAGGGGAGAGATGCGATGCATCGAACGCTTGCAGCACCGTGCGTTCGGGTAAGCGGTTGACCTGGATCTCGATGACTGCGATATCCACGGAGCCGCCGCTGTCTGCAGCCTGACGCCACAACGCAATCCCATTGCCATACAACGGGATCGAGAAGGTCGTGTACAGGGTCAGGTTGCTTGCATCGGTATGCAACTCGATCTCGACGCGATCCGGAAAGTGACCGCTGGGCTCGTCGGCAAAGACATGCTGGTTCGTCACCAAGAATAGTCGCTCATCGCGGCGAAAGAAAAAACCGCTTGCCTTGGTGGAAAGCAGTGATCCTGCATAAGTGTGGATGTGCGTTGTGGTCAGCAGCACTGGCTCGACTGCAAGGCGTGCATCCCTGGTAGCCAGTGGCTGCTCTATGTTGGTCACTGCTGCGCGCATCCGGGCAACGTTGCGTTCGAATGCGACCAGCTTGCGGTTATGACCCGTGGCGTTCAGCATGCCCATTCGCGCCGCGTTGGCATAGCTCTCGAACGAACGTACCAAGGCATCGGAGGCAGTTGATGGCACAGTTTCGAGCAATGCTGACAGCAAGGCCTCCTGCGCCGCCAGGCTTCCCTCGAGCTCGCCGATGCGCTCGATGGTCTCTTGCAGATTCTTCATGGCAGCGGACGCCTTCCTGAGAGGAGAAAGCGCGGAATGGCCGCACTTTGCAGAACACGGCAGGCCAAGGGATGGGGCATCCGGCCCCATCCTCCCTAGCTCACGGCGCGGATATTGGAGGCTTGCGGACCTTTAGGGCTATCAGTGACTTCGAACTGCACATGCTGGTTTTCAGTCAGGGTTTGGAGGCCGCCGCCCTGGATGTCACGGAAATGGGCAAAGAGATCCTTGCCGCCATCATCGGGAGCGATGAAGCCAAAGCCCCTGCCTTCGTTGAACCATTTCACGGTTCCGGTTTGTGTCGTCATGCCGATTTCCTTTCGAAATTGCCAGGACGCAAAAGCGCGGCCGGCGATGAGACGCCAAGAAAATCATCAAGGGAGATTAGACACGGCCGCTGGGATGCCCAGGGAAGCGAGAAAGGACCGATGCAATGATGGCCTTGCACATATCAACGAACCCATGGTACTGCTTTGGCACACGGTGTGCCGGTTTTGCACATGTAAATTTCTCAGGACTTGTCAAGTGCTTGAACGAGGTGACGCAAGTCCTAAAGCGCCTGGGAGCCGCGGGAAGATCGAGTGACTCTGTGCACGTCATGGCAATCTCGATTTGGATTGACCTAGCTTACCTAGATACTTTAGAGCCGATGTCCAGAATCGGACACAGCGGACCCTGGCAAGGCAATGCTGAATGCCTCAGTTCAGCCGAAGGCAGATTGCTAAAGTGGTGATTGCGATAAGTGCTGGCATCAGTCTCCTTGATATATAACGGGCTTGGTCTTCAATGCTTGTGGTGTCTATCGTGTTGCACAGATCTCGTTAACCGGGGATTTCATGGAATATGAAGCATTCGAAGTGGAGGAGGTCTTCACTGAGCACGACGATCTCATCGTGCTGTCGCTGGGATTCGTGTCGGGTCACGATCCGCTCGACATCCGGCATTTCTCCTGCCCTCATCGGTGCAGCGGCATCAAGCCGCCGCCCGTCGAAGACTTACTCTACGTGGAGCGCACCGACCAAAGCTTGGCCTGCGACGGTCGCGAGGTCATCGGCCTGATTGGGCATGGCGACTCTATCGAACTGCTGCTGACCGAGGAAGGCGCCCGTCAGCTTGGGTTGGGGCTGCGTACGTGCTTTGGTTTCAACGTCCACCCTGCGCTGCACACAGTGGCCATAGTGCAGATCGAGGCGATGGCAAGAGCAGGGCAGTCGAATGTGAAGCTTGCCAGATGACGAAGGCAAGATCGCCCACCAAAGCCGAGGTTGCTACATCGAGATCGACGGCTGTCGCTACCTTGGCAGCTCGAAAACGGGCTGCGGAGCCAATGAGCGCCGAGGGTCTGGGCGTTATTGTGCGCAGCCATCCATTCTCATAGGAGCGTTTTCAGCACATCAACCGCATCCAGACAGGTACGCAGCTCGCCACCCACATGCTGCCTCCACAGGGCGGCGGCCTGCGCACGTTGGTCGCCTAGCGCCAGCGTACGGATGCGCTCGCGCGGCTCGTCGGGCAGGGCCTGCCATTGGCGCAGCGCCAGCGGCCGGGGCTCGCCGAAGCGGCCGCTGGGGTCGCGCCCCAGCAGTTCGGGGGCCAGTGCATGCAACCGCTGCGTGGAAGAGGCAGCTTCGCTGCCGCAGGCCAGGTGCGGGGTAGCTGCTTCAGGCAGATCCCAGCCCAGCCCCAGTGCGGGGTAGTCCAGCAGTTGCGCGATGTTGTAGATCGCAAGGATTTGCGCTGAGCGCACCACGCCGGTCAGGTCGTGCGCGTCCACGCCCGCATCCAGCAGGCGTTGCAGCGCGGTAGCATCGATGATCGGGAAGCCGTTGGAGGCCAGTTGCCGCCAGCGCTCCAGCCATTGCGGCTGGGGTTGCGTTTCGTCGACGACGTCGCTCCACAGGCCGTGCAGCAGCAACTCGTGCACGAAGCCGCGCAGGTCGCCGTCCTGCAGGGCTTGCACGGCGCGTTCGGTAGCTTCGGGGGCGAGGCCGATGGATTGCAGGTGTTCGCGGTCAATCATGGTCGGGGCAGATGCTCGCACAGGCGCGCGTGCAGTGCGCTGCGGTCGTCCCAGCCGGGGTGCTCGCGCACGAGGTGGGCCATGGCGCGGCCTGCGTCGCGGGTGCTGCGCGCGCCGGATGCGGCGATGGCCGAGGCGATGGCGGCGTCGATCTGGGCGGGCGTGGGCGGCAGCTCCAGCGCGAAGGCCAGCTCGAGCGGCGTGTCGCGCCAGTCGGTGATGCCCGCGGCGGAGAACACCAGCATGCCCGCAAGTCGCATGGGCAGGGTGCGTTCGCCGGACATGCCGAAGGACAACTCGGTGACGTCCAGCGGTACATGGCGGTGCAGCAGGTAGATGCTGCCGTCGATATAACCGGGCTGTGGATTAGTGGGAAAGCGGTGGCTGCATTGGGCGAGGCTGCGCGGATCGCGCAGGTCCAGCGCGATACAGTCCAGGCGGATGACGGTGTCCACGGCCCAGCCATCCAGGGGGAAGGGCTGCAGCGCAATGGTGATGGCCGCCTGCTGCGTGGGGCCGCTGCGCGGCTGGCAGCGGGCGGTGGCGGCGGTGAACAAGTGGTAGGGGAAGTCGGTCATGGGGCGTCGCCGATCGGGAGCAGTGGCTGCATCAAGGGGGACCCGGCATGCCGGGCACGAATGCCTTGCACGTATTCCGCGCCCAGCGCCCGGGCGCACTCGGCGGCGGGGTCGCAGGCGATGCGGCGGTGGCGAAAGCCGTGCGGATAGCGCTGCTCGATCTCCGTCAGCAGCGCATGTGCGTTCCAGCGCGCGGGCTCGCTGCTCGTATCAGCGCGGGCCTGCGGGTCGTCCAGCAGTTCGTGGAACTGCCAATAGATGAACAGGGCCGTGCCTGCATCGCATTCAGGGTGGCGCAGCACGCCGAGCAGTGGCTCGAAGCCATCGTTCACGTTGTAGCGGCGGCTAAAGTGGTCGAGTTCGCTGGCAGTGGGGAACCGTGCGATGAGGGCGCCGGCCTCGTCGTGCTCGCAGGCCAGGGCTTCTTCGACGAGGGGATGCGGTGGGGTGGTGGGGGCGCTGTGCGTCATGCGGTGGTCTCCGGAGAGTTCATGGCAGATCATGCGTCCGTGCGCCCAGCCTCAGGCTGGGGCAGAACACTGCACACCATTCCTCGCCATCGCCCTGCAACTGCACGAGCAGGTCGGGCGCGAACTGCTTAAGCCCTGCAGATTCACCGCTTTCTTGGCTTATCAATGCAATCCCCGGTTTTAAGGCTTGTTCACCTGCTCGCCTGCCGGCCCCCAGTGAGCACCCGGCAGCCTCCATAGCGGGGGCATCTGGGCAAACAGCGGGCGGCTGGTAATGGCGAGCGCCGCGGCGAGGCGGTCTTCCACCGCGAGTTTCTCGTAGAGCATGCGCACATGGGTTTTCACGGTTTCTATGCTGATGTACAGAGCCTGCGCGATGGCCTCATTAGACTTGGCCTCGGCCAGCAGCAAGGCCACCTGACGCTGGCGCGGTGTGAGGTCGGGGCACAGGTAGGCGATGCGCTCCTGCGGCGACAGCGATGCCTGCGTGCGCTCCAGCGCATGGCGGTACAGCCGTGCCATGTGCCCGCGCAGTTCCTGCAACAGGTCGCGCTCCATATCCGAAAAAGCCGGCTGGCCCAACACCCGATGGCATGTCATCGACAGTGCATAGCCATGCAAAGAGACAACCACTGCCATAGCGTGATGCGCATGGAATGGCAAGAACACCTCGCGTGCGATCGGCAGCGCCATGAATTCCTCATCGGTAAAAAAATCGGAATCGCGCAGGGCCCGTTCACCAAAAAAAGACGGATCCTTGAGCCAGAACGGGTGGCTGACGGCGTGCCGCTGGTAAGCATCCAGACTAGCCGTGCGCTGGCCATTCTCTTGCGGCGGATTGTGCAGGAACAGGCTGCGGAAATCACCGCTTGCACCGTGGTACTCGCCATAGCTCACCTGCTCGCAGCCAATCAGTGCGTCCACACAGGCAAAGATGGCGGGCGGCAGCGCGTGCAAGTCCAGATCGGCGGCGTACAGGCGCACCAGCGCCCGGTCCAGGGCTATTCGGACATCAGGCGGTAAATCAGGGGGCTGGATGCTGGTGGGCATGGACATTTCACCCTTTCGAGGGATTGGCGAACGAGGGCGGGCTCCCGATCATGGCATGTTCAGACCAATGAGAGGGAAGCCCATGACGCCGCAGCATACAGATTGCAAGCCCGTTCTTACACTCTGGCTGCATTTCGTTCTTGCCGCCTGGCTGGCGTTGAGCGCTGTCTCCGCAAGGGCCGCCACAGATGCGTGGAGCCCGGCGGCCAGCCTGGGCGCGGCGCGAGCTGGTCATAGCGCTACCTTGCTGCCTGATGGCGATGTACTGGTGGCTGGAGGCGGTGGCACCAGCCTCCTTGCCGGCACAGAGCGCTACCACGCTGCTACCAACACCTGGAGCCCCGCAGGCACCATGGCCGAGGGCCGCGTCGCCCATACGGCCACGCTGCTGCAGAGCGGCAAGGTACTGGTGACGGGCGGGCTCACATCTGGCGGTGCCCCGGCCGGGACCGAGCTGTACGACCCACAGACCGACACCTGGAGTGCCGCGACCAACCCGGGCCACCCCCGCTTGTTCCATACGGCCACGCTGCTGCCCTCGGGCCAGGTGCTGGTGGCAGGCGGGTTCGACACCAGCCGCACCCCTGAACAGCAGGCTGAGCTGTACGACCCGGCCACCAACTCCTGGAGTTCCGCAGGCACCATGGCGGCGGGCCATGCGAACCACACTGCCACGCTGCTGCCCTCCGGCAAAGTGCTGGTGGCAGGCGGAAGCGACGCCACCAACTGGCTCGATACCGCCGAAGTCTACGACCCCGGCACGAACAGCTGGAGCGCCGTGGCCAGGATGGCCGCGCGGCGCGCCAGCCACACCGCCACACTGCTGGCTACGGGCCAGGTGCTGGTGGCAGGCGGCAGCAATGGTGCCGGCCTTGCCAGCGCGGAGCTATACGACCCCATCGGTAATACCTGGACTGCTGCCGCCAGCATGGGCGCGGTGCGCGCCGGCCACACGGCCACGCTGTTGCCCTCAGGCGAGGTGCTGGTGGCTGGCGGCGCCCAGGCCAGCGCCGAGCGCTACAGCCCGGCCGCAGGTGCATGGACCTCCGTAGGCAGCATGAGCGCCGCGCGCACGGCCCACACCGCTATCTTGCTGCCCACCGGCCAGGTGCTGGTGGCGGGCGGGCAGGACGACAGCACCCCCTCCGTGACGTTGGACAGCGCTGATCTGTTCGACCCCGCCGCAGGGGCGTGGAGCGCGGCGGGCGACATGGGCAACGCGGGCAACGTCACACAGGCTTCGCTGCTGCCCACGGGCAAGGTGCTGGCCATCACCGACCAAACGAACTTTGTGCGGGTGTACACCCCTTCGGGCAACGGCTGGAGCGTTGCCGCAAGCCTCAGCACTCGGCGCTCGTTGCCGACGCTGACTTTGCTGCCCTCCGGCCGCCTGCTGGTGGCGGGCGGCCGTGGGCTGTCCAGCGCCGAGTACTACGACGAGGACAACGACACCTGGACGGCCACCGGCCCCATGAACGCCGTACACGAGAGCGGGGCCGCCGTGCTGCTGCCCACGGGCGAGGCATTGGTGATCGGCGGGCTCGGTGCCATCGGCAACTCCGGCAATGCCGTGGAGCGCTATGACACCGCCACCAACACCTGGGCGCAGCGCGCCCCGATGCTCACGATTCGCCATGATTTCACCGCCACGCTGCTGCACGACGGCCGGGTGCTGGTGGCCGGTGGGTTCGCCACCAACAACCGCACCGCCAACGCCGAGCTGTACGACCCCTCATCAAACACCTGGACGGCCACCGGTGCACTGGCGCACGCGCGCAGCGGCCACACCGCCACGCTGCTGCCGTCGGGCAAGGTGCTGGTGGCGGGCGGTGTCAGCGGCGCCGGAGGCAGCAGCGCCTCCGTGCTGGAGGCCGAGCTTTATGACCCGGCCACCGGCCTCTGGTCGCCCGCCGGCACGCTGCCCCCAGGAACGGGTGGCATCAGCCCGGGGGCCACGCTGCTGCCCTCGGGGCAAGTGCTGCTGACCGGCGGCTTCGATCCCATCTCTGCGGCGCATGCCAGCAGCCAGTTGTACGACCCGGTGGCCAACGCCTGGACCAGCGCCCCGCCCCTGACCACGGCGCGCGGGCTGCATGCCAGCGTTTTGCTGCCCATGGGCCATGTGCTGGCGGTGGGAGGTTTGGACAATACCGGTGCCGGCGTCCCGTTGTCTTCCGCCGAGCGCTACGACCCCGGCCTCGCCCCCGTGGCCGTGCGCCAGCCCAGGCTCCTGGCCCCCTACAGCTTCCTGCTGCCGGGCGGCATGGGCACGCTGGGTGCCAGCAGCTCTGGCAGCATGGGGGATGGCAATGGCGCGGTCACTCGGACCGGCTTTCGCCCTCCGATCGAAGCCAATGGCAGCATGTCCGGCAGCAACAGCGCGAGCAATGCGCCAGTGCTGCAGGTGCAGCGCATCGACAACGGCCAGATGCGCTTCATCACACCTGATGCCAGCCAGCCGCCCGTCGACGTGGCGTTCACCGCCAGCGCTGCGGCGATGAGCGGCTTTCCCGATGGGCCGGTGCTGGTGCGCGCCTGGGTGAACGGCGTGCCCAGCTCGGCGCCCATCACCCGGCTGGCGCTCGCGTCCCCGTCCGTCCTGGTGGGCTTGGTCGCCAACCCCGTCAGCCCCACCACGGCGGGTGCCAGCGTCACCTTCACCGCCATGCTGACGGGCGGGAACAGCCCCATGGGGGCGGTCACCTTCAAGGACGGTGGCACCACGCTGTGCACTGTGAGTGCGGCGCCCTATACCTGTGCCGCCACGCTAGCCGCCGGTAACCACCCCATCACTGCCGAGTATGCGGGCGACATAAACAATGACAGCGCCATCGCCAGCCTGCAGCACGTCGTCAACAAGGCGCAGCCCGTACTGACCTTGGGCACTACGCCCATGCCCAGCATCTGGGGCCAGAGCATTGACATCCTGTCCACCCTCAACGGCGGGTACGTCCCCACGGGCGCGATCACGTTCTATGACAACGGCACGCTGCTTTGCACCGTGGCTGCTGCGCCATACCTCTGCACCACCGCCGCGCTGGCCGCGGGCACCCATGCCATTACCGCCAGCTACGCGGGCGATGCGAACAACAAGTCTGCCACCCTGGCGCTCAACCACACCGTGAGCCCGGCGGCACAAGCCATCACCCACTTTGCCGCCACGCCCACCGTGCCGGTGTACGTGCAGGGCGGCAGCTTCACCGTGTCGGCCACTGGGGGGGCATCTGGCAACCCGGTCCGCTTCAGCAGTCTGGATACCTCGGTATGCACCGTAAATGGGAACATGGTCACCATGGTGGTGGTGGGTATCTGCCTCATCGCAGCCGACCAGGAGGGCAACACGAATTACAGCGCCGCGCCACGCCTGGTGAGTTCGGTCACCATGGCCCCGGCCGGGCCGGTCGCACCCACGCCGGTGCCCATGCTGGGGGCATGGGCACTGGCGTTGCTGGTGGGGCTGCTGGGGTGGTTGGGTGTCCATCCCCATGGCCGCTCCATGCAGTGGGTCAAGGGCCGGGATTGACAATGACCGGTTCTTGCGGGCGCGGTCATTTACGAGCTGACATGTGAATGGCTGAGATCAGCCTGGAGCCGCCTTCACAGCGGGAGCCCTTCGTCTCATTTGCGCGGCTTCTCTATTGCCTTGGTACGAAATTCGGGTTGCCGGTCCACTTTGGGGCACCCCATTAGTAGTCCCACTGCACCGGCACGAAACGGAAGTTTTGACTGGTCTTCGTAATATGTCCGATGGATGGAAATGCAACATGCGCTGCGGCCAGCAGGGCTCCGGATTCAGCTGCGTCATTCAGTAATCTCATTCGCACGGCTGTGGCCACTTCAGGCTCGTGCTCGAAGCCGTTTTGCCATTCCGGATGGTCGAACCCGACTTCGAAAATCGCATCGCCGACGAACGTCAGCTTCTCGCCGTTCGAGTCGACGTCCACGACGCAATGCCCCGGCGTGTGTCCTCCCGTCACCCGTGCCGACACACCCGCTGCAATCTCCACGGACAGATCGAATTGCATGATGTTCTCACTGTAGAGTTCCACAAATCTTGCTGCCGCTTTGCGGAGCGCGGGAGGCACCGCCGCCGGCATCACCGTCTTGCTGAAGTCCGGGTTTTCCCAGAATTTCACTTCCGCAGATGACACATGAATACGCACGTCGGGGCGCAGCTTCGCTTTGACCCCTTCAACGTTCAACCCGCCGACGTGATCCATGTGCATGTGCGTAATCACGATATCGGTGATCGCAGCCAAGTCGATACCAGCAGACTCCAGACGCATCACCGAGCGACCCGCACGAGTGAAGTATTCGAACCCGTCGCCGACACCCGAGTCGATCAGGATCAAGCATTCGCCGCTGCGCACGAGCGCGATATTCAGCGCCCAATCGAACATATCGCGTTGCAGGAATCTGCCATCAAACCATTCGTTGCGGTCAGCTTCGCTGACGTTGGTGGACATGGTGGAGGTTGGGAGCGGCAAAATACCGTCGCTGATCAGCGCGACATCGACATCGCCGATGCGCACCGCGTAGCGGGCAGGCACGAATTCGGCGGAGCCTTCTTTGCCCAGATTGGCGGTCACCGGTTGCACATTGCGGATGGTCTTGCTCATTGAATGCATTCCTTTAAATCAAATTGAGATGGGCCTTGCCGAGCAAGCACCTCGTGGCCACTTGGAAACTACTGCTCCACCGGGATCAAAATTGGTGCGTCCTGGTTTTTCACGAGCATGACCAAAAACTTCGCAGGCTTGGTAGCGCTCGCATTCCTGCCGACTGTGTGGAGATCGTTTGGACCTTCATAGAACGTATCGCCGGGCTTCAGCGTGACTGTTTTTCCGCCTTTTACGCCCATGACGATAGATCCCTCCAGTACGTAGATGAAGCCATGCGCATCGTGACGATGGACAGGGTCGACACCGCCCGGCGGGTAATCGACGGTGATGATCGAGACTTCCTTGCCCGGGTGGTCGGTCAGCGCCTTGCTCAATACCTGTGTCACCTTGGCATCTTGCAATTCGTGCGCTTGGGCAACGCCACCGGTCAGCAGCAGCGCCAAGGCCAGGTACTTAAAAACTCGCATGGGGAAACTCCTTCAGATTGCAGCTCAGGCCAGCCCCGATTTGTCCACGCCAAACGCCTTGTCGTAAATCCCTGGCGGAATGCGGAAGCCGACATTCACGCGGTTCCATGCATTGATTGACATGATGTGAAAGGTCAGGTCGGACAATTCTTTTTCTGAATACTGGGTACGTACCTTTTCGTAGATCTCATCGCCCACGCCATGTGGCGAGAGGTGGGTCAGCGCTTCGGTCCATGCCAATGCTGCGCGCTCGCGCGGCGAGAACAGATTGGATTCGCGCCATACGGCGACATGGTGCAGGCGCAATGCGCGCTCGCCGTGCATCGTGGCTTCTTTCACGTGCATGTCCACGCAGAACGCACAGCCATTCAACTGCGAAGCACGGATGTCAATGAGGTCGTGAATGGATTCTTCGATCGAAGACTTTTTCAACAGCAGACCGAGCTCAACCAGCTTCTTGAATAGCTCCGGGGACTGCTGCTGGTAATTGATGCGTTGCGTCATGTGCTTTCTCCTTGGGTCCAGTTAAAGTAGGCGTGACACCGCTCAGGTCTTGGAGATGGCGCTGGCAAGCCAGTTATTGAAGCGGGTCGGTCCGAGGCGGGCTCCTTCGCCAGCAGTCAGCGTGTGGTCATCCAGTTCGCTGCCGAAATAGCGCGCACGGGTGTCGGCGATGACCTTGCGGCTGTCGTTGCGTTGCGCAAGGTATTTGCGCGCCAGTTCATCCATGGGGATTCGGTCCTGGCCAGCAACTTCCACCATGCCGTTGACTGGCATTCCAACAGCCAGATCAGCCAGAGCAGCGGCGACATCGTCGGCCGCGATGGGTTGTATCAGTGCCGGAGAAATATGCACTTCGTCTCCGATCGTGCTTTGATCAACGATGCTGCCGACGAACTCAAAGAACTGCGTGGCTCGCAGCAAGGTATACGGAATCGGAGAGGCCTCGATCAGTGCTTCCTGGACCGCTTTTGCGCAGAAATAGCCGCTCTGCTGCAGACGCTCGGTTCCCACAACCGATAGCGCCAGATGGTGCTCGACGCCGGCCGCTTTCTCGGCCGCCAGCAGATTGCGTCCTGCCGTTTGGAAGAAAGCGATTGCCGCCTCCTTCTCGAAGGACGGTGAGTTGGCGACGTCCACCACAACCTGCGCCCCCTGGAGTGCTTCAGCCAGGCCATGGCCGGAAATCACATCGATACCGTGCTTGGGCGACGCTGCCACCACCTCATGCCCAGCATGGCTTAGCCGTGCCACCACGTTCGAGCCGATCAGCCCGCTGCCTCCGATCACAACGACTTTCATATCCCATCCTTTACTCAAGCGTTTTATGGTCAAAAACCATGGAAAAATTATCATTTCCAACCACAGCGGCCGCTTTGTCGATACCTTGTATTTCCATCCAAGACGCCTTGCCGCATCCCAAGCGCCAGATGGGCATGAAACCGTCCACTTCCGTATAGGAAATCCCAATGCAATGCGTTTTTGCTGACTGCACGCTGGATCTGGAACGCCGTGAGCTGTATCGCGCATCCCAGCCGGTGGCGGCGACACCCAAAGTCTTCGACTTGCTGGTCTATTTGATTAGCCAACGCGATCGTGTCGTCGTGCGTGATGAGTTGATAGACGCGGTATGGGGCGGACGCATCGTCTCCGAATCCACGATCGCCAGTCATATCAATGCCGCGCGCATGGCGGTGGGAGACGATGGCCAGCGACAGCACATCATCAAGACCATTCCACGCAAAGGCTTTCGGTTCGTCGCAACGATCGAAACGCCCGTTGACCCTGCGCCCTCTGCTGGGTCAATGGCAGCAATCCACCTGTGCTCGAATGAGGCGGGCTTGAGTGACAAACCCTCGATCGCGGTCTTGCCCTTTGCCAACTTGAGCCATGGCTCCGAGCGTGATTACTGGGCCGATGGGGTGGTCGAAGACATCATCACCGCGTTATCACGCTATCGCTGGCTATTCGTGGTGGCGCGCAACTCAAGCTTTACCTACAAGAACCGCAACGTCGACGTGAAGCAGATCGGACGTGAGCTTGGCGTGCGCTATGTCTTGGAAGGCAGTTGGCGACAGGTGCGCAACCGGGTCCGTATCAGCGGACACTTGATTGATACCGCAACCGGCGCGACCTGCTGGGCCGACCGTTTCGAAGGGGTGCTGACCAACCTGTTCGAGTTCCAGGACCAAATCGCGGATAGCGTCGTAGGTGCCATTGCGCCGCAGGTGGAGCAGGCGGAAATCGTGCGCGCACGGCTCAAGCCCACGGAAAACTTGAATGCCTACGACTATTACCTGCGGGGCATGGCCTATCTGCACCGGGGTACATGCGATGCCATAGAGCAGGCCCAGCCATTGTTCCTGCAGGCGTGCACCTGCGACCCCGAGTTTGCATCAGCATATGCGATGGCGGCATGGTGCCACTGCTGGCGCAAGATCAATGACTGGATGCGGGATGCTCCCGTGGAAACGGCAGAGGGCATTGAGTGGGCGCGCCGGGCTGCCGAACTCGGTCCCCACGATGCGGAGGTACTGACGCGCTGTGGCCACGTTCTGGGCCACTTGGCCGGTGACCTCGTGGAAGGCATCGCTTTGCTCAAGCGTGCACAACTGCTGAATCCCAACCTTGCCTCGGCCTGGTTTCTAGGCGCGTTCTGCCATTTGTGGAAGGGCCAAACAGAACAGGCCGTGGCGCAGTTCATGCGTGCTATGCAGTTGAGTCCCGTGGACCCAGAACTCTACCGCATGCAGGCGGGCATGGCTGCGGCGAATTATTTTCTGGGAAATTTTACCGAAGCGGAGATCTGGGCTCAAAAATCGGTACAGAAGATGCGAGGCATGGTGTTATCACAAGCCGTACTTGCTGCCAGCCAGGCCATGCTGGGCAAACAGGCAGAAGCCGGAGCATCCCTTGTACGCCTGAGAGAGCTCGCGCCTTCCGTCTGCTTGGATACGCCGCTCGGCTGGCTGCCAAGTCAAAGCCAAGTGAACTACAGGCTCATGATCGAAGGCCTGGCAAGGGCGGGATTGTAGCCCCAAGGTCGTGTATGAACGCCTCCAATAAGCTCGCTGAAACACCAATAGAGCTGCGACTGTATATCTGGATTTGACGTGACCGACTGGACTGCCTGAATCGTCCCGGCTTACTTAGAAACTTTTGAGCCAATGTCTGGAATTGGAAACAGCAGACCTTGATTCGGTACAGCCGAATGTCTCAGACCAGCCTGTACCCACCATTCGAAATGAGCGTGCGGCATTGCAGCGGCCGCAGTCGTTCGAAGTTGCTTCGTAGCCTCTCGATGGCATTGCGGCGTGCAAATGGGTGCCCTGGCTTGGGCTCAACGAAAAAAGCCGACCGAAAGCCGTTTCAAGCTTAGCCTTCACGCCTGCGACTACCGGCCAATCTGAGCATACGGCGCTGCTTGCGTTACGAAGACTTACCCCAATACGTAACAAAATAAAACCGCTCCTCATAGGAGATTCTGATTTTTGCGAGCACTGACTAGTATAAATGTACCATTGTATATAAATCATTTCTATTTTGAAATTGATTGGCCTTATTGGTTGATGCCTTTATTCTTCCTATTGAGTTATTTGAGCTCTGGCAATGCTGGAGCGCTTATGAGGGTCCAATACCATGAAAAACAACTCTCCCTTGAGGTTTGGGAAATATTTATTAAGGGATCCTCATTCATCAGTAAATAGCAGAGCGCGGGTTTTATTAAATTCTGTATTTGCTATTTCGATGCTGTTTGCGGGGAGTTCCGCGAATGCGCAAAGTTGCTCAGTGGGAGAAACGCCTGCCGCGTTCGGGTTCACGGGAGGGGAGCAAACGGTTACGGTTCCCGCAGGTGTTCACTCTCTGACGGTCTATCTCAGCGGGGCGCAAGGTGGCGCCGGGCGAAGCGGTGCAGGCACGATCGGCGGCAGTCCCAACTCTCCCGGCGGAACCGGCGGCCTTGGCGGCAGAGTGCGGGGCACGCTGGCAGTCACGCCTGGCAGTTCGCTCTCCATCTGGGTCGGCGGGCAAGCCTCGCAAGCGGTCAATCCCGGTGGTGTAGGTCAAGGTGTAGACGGGATAGGCGGCGGTGCCACGGACTTGCGGGTAGGTGGCAATACCCCTGGTAATCGTGTCGCGATTGCTGGTGGTGGCGGCGGCGGTGGCAATGCTGGCTGGAGTACGGCAAATGTTATTGCTGGTGGCGCCGGTGGCGTCGGCGGTGGGGGGACGGGTGGCGCAGGGGCCAACGTTCCTGGTGGCCCAGGCCCGTTTGGTGGCGGTGGGGGCGCGGTCGGTACCGGTGGCGCTGCTGGTGGAGGCTGCGGCTCATTTCCGGCAACTGCGGGAAACGCGGCCAATGGCGACGGCGGTGACTCCTTCAACTTCTCCGGTTCTTTTTCGGGGGCCGGGTTTGGCGGAGGCGGTGGAGGTGGCGCTACGGTCGGAGCTGGTGGTGGAGGTGCTGGCGTCGGCACCACCAGCTGCCAGCAGAACTGGAATGGCGGCGGCGGCGGCGGTGCGGGCGGTAGTTCAGGCGCAACTGGGCTCACCGCAGTCACTATTAACAACGGAGTGCAGGCAGGAAACGGCGCAGCACTCATCTGCTTTGCTCCCAGCGAGTTCGCAGTCGGAGGCACTGCGACAGGGCAGACTGGTCCGGTGACGTTGCAATTGACGGCAAGCAACCCTGCCAGTACGCAGCAGGTAGTAGTGGCCCAGGCCGCATCTTCCTATGTCTTCGCGACACGCCTGCCTGTGGGAGCCAACTGGGCGGTCAGTGTGCTTTCTGCGCCAGCCGGACAACTATGCACAGTCAGTGCAGCTAGCGGCACCGCCATTGCCGCGGACGTGAGCAATGTGGCGTTGAGCTGTACAACCGTAGCAATTACGGTGGCTCCAGCTGCTATACCTGGGGGCACCTACTTCACCCTGTACTCGCAGCTTTTTACTGCCAGCAGCGTGAATGGAGGCGTTGCGCCCTATACCTTCTCCACGCCTCCCGGGGTATTGCCTGCCGGGCTGAGCCTGTCCAGTGCAGGTGTGCTGTCTGGTACGCCCACAGCGGTTGGGACGTTCAATTTTTCAGTACAGGCGACTTCCAACAATGGCTTTAGTGGCTCGCGTCCGTATACGTTGACTATCGGCAAGGCCGGCCAGGCTATCACAAGTTTCGCGGCTGTTCCCGCCGCCCCTACGTTCAGCCAAGGCGGTACATTCAATGTCTCTGCGGCGGGGGGAGCATCGGGCTTGCCAGTGGTATTTAGCATCGCGGCATCCAGTGCCAGCGTGTGTACGGCTGGCGGTCTCAACGGCAGCACCATTGCCATGCTCTCCAGCGGTACCTGTTCTGTGCTGGCCAACCAGGCCGGCAATGGAAACTACGAAGCAGCAGCGCAGGTGCCGTTGAACGTTCCCATTGGAAAAGCTCCGCAAACTATCTCGGCCATTGTCGTTACGCCAACCAGCCCTGTCTTTAGTGCGAGTGGCACATTCAGCGTTGCTGCTACCGGAGGTCCGTCGGGCTTGCCAGTCACTTTCAGCATTGCACCGTCCAGTGCTGGCATTTGCTCTTCAGGTGGAACCAATGGCAGCACCATCACCATGTTGGCAAGCGGCACCTGTTCTGTGCTGGCCAACCAAGCCGGCAACGGAAACTACCAAGCGGCAGCGCAGGTGTCATTGAACGTGGCCATTGGGAAAGCGCCGCAAACTATCTCCGCCATTACCGCCACGCCGACCAGCCCGGTTTTCAGCGAGAACGGCACATTCAGCGTTGCTGCTACCGGAGGCCCGTCGGGCTTGCCCGTTACCTTCAGCATTGCACCGTCCAGCGCTGGCATCTGCTCCTCAAGTGGAACCAATGGCAGTACCATCACCATGTTGGCGACTGGCATTTGCACGATTCAGGCCAACCAAGCGGGCAATACCAACTACGAAGCTGCTCCACAGGTGCAGCAGAACGTGTCGATCGCCAAAGGCGTGCAGGTAATTAGCTTCACCTCGACTTCCCCTGCGGAGGCCAAGGTTGGTGGCACCTATACGGTTGCGGCCACGGGCGGGGCGTCGGGCAACACGGTGGTTTTCACGGTCGATGGTGCCAGCGCATCGATTTGCACCATCTCTGAAAGCACGGTCACATTCGAGGCCGTGGGCACCTGCACCATCAATGCGAACCAACAGGGCAATGCCAATTACAGCGATGCGCCGCAGGCGCAGCAAATGGTGTCCATTGGTCAAGGTAACTCTGGGGTGACCATCACCTCCAGCGTCAATCCTTCGTTCCCTAGTCAGTCGGTGACGTTCACGGTGTCGGTCACGCTGGAGGTTCCGCCAAGCATGGCGCTACGCACCAAGGTGATTGCTATGCCCACTGGGGATGTTGAGATTACCGATGGAGGCACATCGCTAGGTTCAGCCACGTTGGTGGACGGAGTGGCGTCCATTACCACCACGCAATTGAAGACTTTGGGAGAGCACAGTCTCGTGGCGAGCTATGGAGGTGATGCCAACTATCCCGCCACAACGAGCACCGTGTATACGCAGACGGTGATCGCACGCGAAGTGAAGCCGATTCCCACATTGAGTCAGTGGGCGCTGATGCTGCTCTCGTTCACAGTGGCAGGATTCGCCGCGGCTGGCTTGCGACGTTCTCGTGTGAGTTGACCTGAGAGGAGGATAGGGCGGACTAGGGGCAGTCCAGGGGACGGAATCGGTCGTTGCGAACCTTGAAAAGGCAAAGCCAAATGTCTCAGATCAGCCTGAAGTGGATCTAGGGAAGAGCTACCTCCCCCCCAGCTTCCATCTTGCCTCTCCGGGGGGCATGCCGTAGTGCTGCTTGAATGCCCGGCTCAGCGTCGACGCCTCGGAAAACCCGCAGGCATGCGCGATAGCCTCAATGCTCATGCCCGCGTTGCGCGGCTCCTGTAGCATGGCTCGGGCGGCTTGCAGGCGGGTGTGGCGCAAGGTCTCTTCGTAGCTGGTGCCCGCCGATGCCAACACGCGCTGCAGCTGGCGGGCCGATATGCCCTGGCGTGCGGCCAGCCAGGCCAGGCTTAGGCGGCTGGTGGCCAGGTGTGAGGCGATGTCGGCGCGCACGGCTCGCAGGCGCACGGCCGCCATGCTGTATTCCTCGGCCCAGGCGGCATAGTCGGGCGACTGGTCCAGGGCCACGGCCAGCGTGTCCTGCAGTTGGCGGGCGGCCAATTGCTGGCTGGCAGCGCCCTGCAAGGGCTCTGATTCGAGCAGATGGCCAAACCGCTGCAGCAGGCCCAGCATGGGCGTGGCGCGCAGGGCTGTTTGCGTCAGCCACTGGTGCAAGGGGCCATTGGGGGCTACCGTCTTTTCCTTTCTCAAGAGTAGCAGGGCGCGGGCGCGCGCGGCCCTAGAGCGGCACTGGCGGGGTAGTTCGCTTACTCCATGACGGCTACGTCAAAGACAAAGCAGGTTGTTGTCGCGTGGGCGTACAGCTTGCCTAGCTCATCTTCGACGCGGGCTTCGGCCGTGGCAATGCGCCCACCGCCGTGGATCAGCCTGCCGATCGCCCGCAAGGGGCCAGTCTTGTGTGAAGCGGGCCGCACGATGTTGATGCTGAGTTCGGCAGTAGTGTATGAGCGCCCGGCGGGTAGCGTGGAGTGCACAGCACAGCCAAGTGCTGAGTCCAGCAACGAGGCAAACCAACCGCCATGCACTGTTCCTAGCGGGTTGTAATGCTGTAGCAGCGGGATGCCCTGAAACACGGAATAGCCGTCGCCAATATCCAACAGCGTCATGTTCACGGTTTCATTCATCGGCGGATATGGCAACTTGCCGGACATCATCGCCTCAAGAATCTGGCGTCCGCTCTTACCGGCCAGTTGCTCCATCCGGGCAATACCGGCCGATCCACCACCTGCACGCATGCGCCTATTCGCCTCTGCTTGCTGCTTTTCCCACGTAAATGTTGCCTGGCTGTTTTCCATATCTCTCTTCTTCACGGTTTTCAAAAACATTCCCAGCGTCGTTGGACTTGTCTCGAAGGGTTGGCAATGGCAGCCGCCGGTTGGGTACCAGAGAGGTTATCGCGGCCATTCGAGGTCCCGTCCCCGCAGAGCTGGAGTCGGTACTGCGAGTTGATGGGGGAGGGGGACTTCAGACCAGACCAAACGTTTTTCTAAGGCCCTTCTCGACCGGGCCGGCGGGCATGAAGCGGCGGAGCTTGGCCAGAAGCGATGCCTCGCCCTTGGGCGTGTGGCGCATCTTCCAGGAGCCCAAAGCGGCATCCACGATCGTGTCAGCGACACCATCGGGCTCGGGAGCTTTTTGGACGCTCTTCTGAATGGCCTGGGAGACGATGCCGAATTCTTCGCTGTAGTCGGGGATCTTGCACACGGTTTGCGGTGCATTGAGATCCAGGTTGGTTTTGGTAAACGATGGCTCGACAAGTGTGACGCGCACTCCGAATTGGCGCACCTCGTGATCCAGGGTTTCGGACAGCCCTTCGACGGCGTGCTTGGATGCCGAATAGAGCGCCATATATGGTGCAGGCAGAAAGCCCAGCACAGAACTCACGTTGACGATGCGACCGGAACGTTGTTCGCGCATATACGGCAGCACCGCTTGGATCATGCGCAAGAGGCCAAAGAGGTTCGTGTTGAATAATGTCTGGGCTTCCGCAATTGACGTTTCTTCAGTTGCGCCCATCAGGGTTCCTCCCGCACTGTTGACCAAGACGTCGATGCACTTCGCCTGCGCAAAGATGGTCTGGATTCCACGTTGAACTGATTCTTCATCGCGGATATCCATCTCGACGAGCGCAACACCGGGTATTGCCTGCGCCTTTTCCATATTGCGTACGGTGCCGAATACCCGGCATCCCTGCTTGGAGAATTTGATTGCAGTGGCTCGTCCGATGCCCGATGACACGCCAGTGATGACGACGACTTTAGAGATTGACATGGAAGTTCCTTGTCGGGTGATGAGATAGAGAAAGGGGTCGATCAGCTTTGCGAAGGAACTGGCCTGATCTTGAACCAGATGGAGTACATGGCCGGCAGGAACACCAGGGTCAGAGCCGTTCCTGCGAACGTGCCTCCGATGAGCGTGTAGGCAAGCGTTCCCCAGAACACCGAGTGGGTCAGCGGGATGAATGCCAGGATCGCGGCCAAGGCCGTCAGGATCACGGGACGTGTGCGCTGAACGGTCGCTTCGACAACCGCGTTGAACGGGCTCAAGCCTTCTTGCTCGTTGTGGTGAATCTGCCCGATCAATATCAGCGTGTTGCGCATCAGGATGCCGGACAACGCAATCAAGCCAACCAGGGCATTGATGCCGAATGGCTGCTGAAACAGAAGCAGCGTCGGCACTACGCCGATCAATCCAAGCGGGCTGGTCAGGAATACCATGACCATTGCGGAGATCGAACGCACCTGCAAGATGATGACGAGCAGCGTGAGCGCAATCATGATCGGGAACAGCGGCAGCATCGCCGTGGTGGCTTTGGCTGACTCCTCAATGGAGCCGGCCTGTTCGATCCGGTAGCCAGAAGGAAGCTGGGCAATGACCGGCTGCAACTGCCTCAAGATGCTCGTGGAGACATCCGGCGGTTGCAGCCCATCGGCGATATCGCCCCGAACCGTGATGGTCGGTGTGCGGTCACGGCGCCGCAGAATGGGAGCTTCCATGCGAACATCGACGGTACCCACCTGTGACAGCGGTATACGTTGTCCTGCCGATCCGACCAGCGTAAAACCGGCGATCTTTGCAGGATCGAGACGAATGTCGCCGGCCGCGCGACCTACCACCTGCACCGAGCGGATATCCTCGCGCACTTCCGTAAGCGGCACTCCGCTCAACAGGAACTGCAACTGCAAGGCCACCGAGCTGGAAGTCAGTCCCACGGCTTGAAGACGATCCTGATCGAGCGTGAAGTGCAAGGCAGGGACACGCGATCCCCAGTCCGTGTTGACCGTGCGCATCATGGGACTGGCGCGCATTACGTCATCGACCTGCGCGGCGATCACGCGCAACTTGTCAGGGTCAGGCCCCATAACCCGGTAGGCCACAGGAAATGGCGAGGGCGGGCCGAACACGATCTGAGTGACGCGCACCCGTGCCTCCGGCGCCAATCCGTCGGCCGCTGCCTGGCGCAACCTGTACTTAAGCGCTTCCCGCTCCTTCTCGTCCCCAGTTAGCACCACGATCTTGGCGAACGACGGATCGGGCAATTCAGGCGACATGGCCAAGAAGAAGCGCGGAGCGCCTTGGCCGATGTAGGACGTTACGACCCTGGCTTCTTTCTGCTTCGCCAGCCAGGCTTCGACCTTCGCCGTTGCAGCACTGGTTTGCTCTATCGACGTGCCATATGGCATCTGCACCTCGACCAGAACCTCAGGCCGATCGGAAGTCGGGAAGAACTGCTTTTTGACCAGCCCCATGCCGAGAATGGCAAAAGCAAACATCCCCACAACCGCGACGGCCACCAGCCATTTACGGGCAATGACGCGCCCCAGCACCTGCCGGAAGCGGTTGTAGTTGCGCGTGTTGTAGATGGCTTGGTGCCCGCCCTCGACCTGCTTGATGTCCGGCAGCATCTTCACGCCCAGATATGGCGTGAACGCGACCGCCACCACCCAGGAAACGACCAGCGCAATGCCGACGATCCAGAACATGTTGCTGGTGTATTCGCCCGCGGTAGAGCGTGCGAACCCATTGGGCATGAAGCCGATGGCCGTGACCAGCGTGCCGGAGAGCATGGGCGCGGCCGTGTGGCTCCAGGCGTAGGCCGACGCGGCGACCCGGCTATAGCCTTCCTCCATCTTCACGACCATCATTTCGATGGCAATGATGGCGTCGTCCACCAACAGGCCCAGCGCCAGAATCAGTGAGCCTAGCGTGATGCGGTCGAAGTTCTTGCCGGTGGCCGCCATGATGATGAACACGGCCGCCAACGTGAGCGGCACGGCCGCCGCGACCACGATGCCGACCCGCCAGCCCATGCTGAGGAAGCACACCACCATCACGACAAGCAGTGCGACGAAGAACTTGACCATGAACTCGTCCACCGCCGAACTGATGTTGACGGCCTGATCGCTCACTTTCGTCAGCGACATTCCCAGGGGGAGACCTTCATTGATCTTGGAGACTTCCGCCTCCAGCGCTTTGCCGAGGTCGAGGCCATTCCATTCGTCGCGCATCACGACGCCGAGCAGCAGCGCTGGTTCGCCGTTGTTGCGCACTTGGAAGGTGGCCGGATCTTCATAGCCACGCGCGACAGAGGCCACATCCGAAAGTTTCAGCGTGCGTCCCTTGGCGGTGATCGGTGTCTGTCGAATCTTCTCCAGGTTGTCGAACGCGCCATCGACACGGAGGAAGACTTGCGGCCCCTTGGTCTCGATAGACCCGGCTGGAGTCAATACGTTTTGACCGTTGAGTGCGGCAAAGATGTCCTGCGGCGTGACACCCAGCGTAGCCAGGCGGTCGTGCGAGAACGACACGAAGATGCGCTCAGACTGTTCCCCGATGATGTTGACTTTCTTCACTCCGGGGACATGCAGCAGTTGTTGGCGCAACGTTTCCGCGTCGCGTACCAGCAAGCGCTGTGGCTCACCTTTGGCTTTGAGAGCAAAGAGCGCGAAGGTCACATCTGCATATTCGTCATTGACCATCGGCCCGATGACTCCGGCAGGTAGCTTCTTGGCCTCATCTGCGAGCTTCTTGCGAGCCTGGTAGAACTCCTCCTGAACCTCGGATGGTGGAGCGCTGTCGAGCAGGAAAACCATCGTGAAGGCCAAACCGGGGCGGGTATAGGTCTCCGTCCGGTCGTACCACCGCAGCTCTTGCATGCGCTTTTCCAGCGGCTCTGCAACCTGATCCTGCATCTCCTGCGCCGTGGCACCCGGCCAGGCGGTAACGATCGTCATCTGCTTGATCGTGAACGGCGGGTCTTCTGCGCGTCCGAGTTGGAAGAATGCAAGAATGCCGGCGCCGGTAATCAGCAAGATCAGAAACAGCGTGATGGAGCGCTCGCGCACGGCGAGCGCAGACAGGTTGAATCGGCCTTCGCTCACGGACGTGCTCCTTGCCCCGTGGCGGCCGTTTGTGTGCCTACGCGCACCTGTTTGCCTTCTTGAAGAAGGTGCGCACCCAGCGCGACGATCTGGTCGCCTTGCTTGAGCTGTCCGCCGATCTGGGCGTTATCGTCGCCCAAATGCTCGATCGTGACCGCACGCCAGGAAACCTTCTCGGGCTTGCCGCTGATGAGCCAAACGCCTGGCCCCTTGCCAGCATCGAAGATGGAGCCAATGGGAACCTGCAAACCGTCTTGCGCTGCGTCTGGCCCTTTCGCAATCCGGATCGTGACCGTGCTACCCAGCGGAGCGTTGCCCAGTTCGCCGTCGAGCACATACCTGGCCTCGAAAGTGCGGGTGAGTCGATCCGCAGCATCGGATAGCTGGCGAAGCTTGGCCGGAACGCTAACGCCCGCTTTGCCAAAGAGCGTGGCCTGTGCAGTCGAGCCGATCGCCGGGCGCAGGGTCTCCGGCAGTTGGATCACGGCCTCGCGTTGTCCGGCACGAGCCAAACGCACAACAGTCTGCCCTGCACTGATCACTTGCCCAGGCTCGGCGAGCGTTTCCATGACGACGCCATCGCTGTCTGCGACCAATTCCGCATAGCCACTTGCATTGCGGGCAACGAGGGCTTGGGCTTCGGCTGCGCTGAGTTGGGCTTTCGCGGCATCGGCCGCGGCCTTGATCTGATCGTAGGCCGAGGCCGAAATCGCCCCCGTGCCGCGCAGATCGCGGTAGCGAGCCTCATCTTCTGCGGTCTGCTGCGCTCGTGCCCGTGCTGCTGCGACTGCTTCTTGCTGTGCCTGGGCCGCCAGCTTCAGATCAACAGGGTCGAGGCGCATGAGCGGCTGACCGCGCTTGACGGTTTGCCCGGCATCCACAAGCCGCTCCAATACCTTGCCGGCGACACGGAACCCTAAATCGCTCTGCACCCGGGCGGCGACGGTTCCGGTAAATGAGCGCGATGCGGAGCTTGCGCCTTCGACAGCTGCGGCCCGCACCAACGGTGCTTCGGTGCGGGGGTCAGATGTCGCTTTGTCTCCGCAGGCGGCCAGCGCGAAAGGCAATGCACAGATGAGGGTAGAGGTAGCGAGGCGGCGCCGGAGCATGAAAGTCCCATCGACGAAGTGATCGGACTTTCATTATGAAACTAGTGACTTAATTGGTCAATAGTCACATTGAATTTTAGGCGGAGCGTCACGGGGACAAGCTGCGGAGCACCAGGTTGGATAGATGCATCGGAGCCTCCTCGACGTAGCCAAAGCTGTGTTGCAAAAGCAACGGGTTGAGATAGGGGCGCATCACCAGGTAGATCGCCTTTGTGGTCTCATCCAAAGGGGTCTTGCGCTCGAAGTCGCCGGTCTGCCGGCCTTCCTGCAAGACGTCTTGCAGCAGTTTCTGGATGCGTTCTTCATAGGCAATCGCTGCCTGCCAGTTCTCCGTGGCGGCGGAGGCTGCAATCTCGTAGAGCTTGCGATCTTGGAAAAACAGCTTGAGGCTCGCCTCGGTGGCAGTCTTGAACATTCGCCGCAGCTTCTCTGGCGGGAGATCGGTCTCCGCCACGGCTTCCCCGACCTCGGTTTCGATCTGGCGCAGGCAATTCGCACAGATCATTTCGCCAATGGCCTGCTTAGACTCGAAAAACTTGTAGATGTACGCCTTGGAAAAGCCGATGGCCTTGGCGAGATCGGAGACCGTCGTCTTCTCATAGCCATAGCGACTGAAGTGTTCGGTGGCGGCCGTGACGATCTGGTCTCGCACCTCGTGATCGGCCGGGCCTCGGGCCGAAACGGGATAAGCGCTTGATTTCTTCATGGACTCCAGCTTACGTCAACCACAAAGATTGGACAACGTGTGACTGTTTGGTATTATGGTCACAACCTGCTTTCTGTGGAAGAAGTCCATGCTGCCCAAACACATCTTTGTCGCGCTCGCTGTCGCCAGCCTTCTGACCGGCTGCGCTGTCGGCCCCGACTACGTTCGGCCCGATGTGCCCATGCCGGCGCAGTTTCATGGTCGGGCCGCAATGGATCTTCGGCATGCGGCCATCAACGCCGACCTCGCCACTTGGTGGATGGGTTTCGGCGATACGCAACTGACGCGGTACGTAACGATTGCCCTTGACCAGAACCTCGACCTCGCACAGGCATCCGCCCGCGTCACTCAAGCGCGTGCAGGTCTTGGCGCGGCAAGTGCTGCACTGTTGCCTTCCGGCAATGTCGGCGCTCAGGCAACCAGAGCCTACCAATCCGTTGAAACGCCCTTGGGACAAGTCCTGAACTCAACGCGTGGCTTCAACCGCTACGGCAATGCCTATGAGGCCAACCTCGCCGTGAGCTGGGAACTGGATGTGTTTGGAGGGCTGCGCCGTGGGCGGGAAGCTGCGCTTGCCGAGTACCAGGCCTCGGGAGCTGGTGCGGCGGCCGCGCGGCTGGCAGTGGCCGCGCAAACCGCCGACATCTATATAAGCATCCGTGGACTGCAGGCCCGCCTGGATGTTGCACGGCGCCAAGTGCAGACACAGCAGGAACTGCTTTCGACCATCAAGCTTCTCAACGGTAAGGGCCTGGTGCCTGAACTTCAAGTCAGGCAGTCCGAAGGTGCGTTGGCCCAGGTTCGGGCATCTGTCCCTGTGCTTGAGGCGGGCTTGGATACCGCCATGAACGCACTGGATGTGATGCTCGGCACACCGCCCGGCACACATCGGGCGGAACTGGCTAAAACTGCCGACATCCCGATGGCTCCGCAGATCGCAGCCACTGGATCGCCGGGTGACCTGCTGAGGAGGCGGCCGGATCTGATTGCGGCGGAGCGCCGTTTGGCTGCGTCGAACGCGCGTATCGGCATGGCCATCGCCGAGTACTACCCCAAACTTTCCTTGAGTGGCCTTATCGGCGGTGCCACGGCAGTGTCCAGCGGCAACCTGCTCACCAGCGGCGCCAGTCAAGCCGCTGGCGTGCTCGGCTTGCGCTGGCGCTTGTTCGACTTCGGGCGCATCAATGCGCAGATTCAGCAAGCCAAAGGGCAGGAGGCCGAAATGCTGGCGGCGTATCGGCTTGCAGCGCTGCACGCAACCGAAGACGTAGAGAATGCCTTTTCGGCCCTGGTCAAGCGCGAGGAGCAAACCGCCGTGCTCTCCCAAGGAGTGGACTCGCTCGGCCGAGCACGAACCGCTTCATTGGCGGCATATCAAAAAGGTGTCGTCAGCCTGATCGAAGTCTTGCAAGCGGACGAGAGCTTGCTGCGAGCGTCCGACGCTCGGGTGCAGTCTCAGGCTGAATCGGCCCGCGCCGCAGTCGCTGCCTTCAAGGCGCTGGGCGGTGGGTGGCAGCCTGATGCGCCTGCCGCTGTAGCAAGCAAATAACACTGCGACCCTATGAAACGGGAGGCGCATGGAACCTTATTGCTTCCTCGGGACTGGAAGGTGGCCCCCCATTGAGCAGCTCACTGAGGTGGTTGATTCCTACTCCGCTGGGACAACGAGAAGCGGATCAAGTCTCCCCGGGGGCTCTTAGAGCCGAAGTTCTCGCAGGGGGCAGAAAGCTGCCGCCATCGAGCCTCCCTCACCCTTGATCGATGCATTGCAGCCACCATGAGGGCTCTGGGTTACCCCAGTCCGGGGAAGGCCAGGTTCCCCCCCCGGTGATGATCAGACTGGCCGGGCCTGCTGGCTGTAGTACGCGGCCATCAAGTCGTTGGGTTTGCTGGCGTCGACCGCGCGGCTGCGCGTCATCGGGGCCATGACGATGCGATTCGCGAGTTGGAGCGAGCGCGCAGCAAAAGGTTGGAAGAGCATGTCCACCCTGGGCCAGGAATGTTGGAGATGGAAGCGCGGCAACCCAGGGGCGCCGCTGCCCATCAAGGGGCGTCAACGCATCTTCACGACGACCTTGCCCTTGGCGCGTCCCAGGGCCAGATAGTCGAGTGCTTCCTTGGCCTGCTCGAACGGAAACACCTTGTCAATCACCGGCCGGATGCGCTGCGTCTCGAGGAGCTTGCCGATCTGGGCAAGTTGCTCGCCATCCGGGCGGGCAAAGAGGAACGAGTAGTCGACGTCCCGCTTCTTTGCCAGGCGCAGGATCTTGCGGCTCATCAGCGCGAACACGAACTTCAGGACGAGATTGAGGCGGCGAGCGCGAGCGAATGCGACGTCCAGCGGCCCGACCAGGGAGACGATCCTGCCCCGCGCCTTGATGATGCCGATGGACTTCTCGATCGAGTCGCCCCTGACGGTGCCCAGCACCGCGTCGTAGCCGCTCAGCACAGTCTCGAACGCCTGCTTCTTGTAGTCGACCACCTCGTCGGCGCCCAGACTGCGCACCAGTTCGACATTGCCCGTGCTGGTGGTCGTTCCCACCTTGGCCCCCAACAGCTTGGCCAACTGGATGGCAAACGTGCCAATGCCGCCGGAGCCTGCAGGGATGAAGACCTTTTGGCCCGGCTGAAGACTGACGCGTTCCTTCAGCGCTTGCCACGAGGTCAGCCCGACCATCGGAACCGATGCCGCCTGCACGAAGTCCAGATTGGCCGGCTTCAACGCGGCAGCGCTCTCCGGCACCACTGCAAACTCGGCAATGGAGCCGGTGCCCTGATCGAAGATGTTGGCAAAGACCGCATCGCCGACCTTGAACCGGGTCACGCGGCTGCCGACCTCGGTCACGATACCGGCGAGATCGCTGCCCAGCGTGGCTGGCAACTCAAACCGCAGCACGGCCTTGAAGATCCCGGTGGGGATCATGTTGTCGATCGGGTTGACGCTGGCCGCATGGACCTGGACCAGCAGTTCGTCGGCCCTTGGCGTGGGTCGGGTAACGTCCGCGAACCCGATCTCGGGCGACTTGCCGTAGCGCTTGAACGTGAGTGCTTTCATGGGTTCTTCCTGGTCGTGGCGGGCCCGAATGGGCTGCCACGGGTTGATCGGGCCGTGGGTGGATCGCCAGGGGCGAGTGCCTGAAGGAATCAGGCCTTTCCGAGTCAACGCGCAGAAGGCGGAGACTCAAAGATGGCGCAGGTGGTTGTCGCATGGGCATAGAGCTTCCCGTCGGGGCCGACGATCCTTGCTTCAGACGTGCCGACTTGACGCCCGACGTGAAGCGCCGTCCCCACGCAACGCAGCGGGCCGGTCTGTGTGCTGGCCGCCCGGACGATGTTGAGATTGATCTGGCTGGTGGTGTAGCTTCGTCCGGCGGGCAGCTTGGTCTGCACGGCACATCCCAATGCGAAGTCCAGCAAGGTCGCGTACCAGCCGCCATGCACCGAACCCAGCGGGTTGTAGTGCTTGAGTTGCGGAGTCGCCTGGAAGACCGCGCGCCCATCACCCAACTCGACCAATTCACAGTCGAAGGTGTCGGCCATGTACGGGTGGGGCAAGTCGCCTTCGAGCAAGGCGGTCATCACCTGCAGACCTGTCTTGCCTTGAGTCTGATGCGGATGGGCCAGGCCGGCATGACCTCCGCCTCGCTCGAGCCTGCGCCGCCTCACCTGCTCCAATTGCGCCTGCCAGGCGCTCAACGTGGCTTCGACCGTGCTCTCAATCGACATGATGGATCCAACTGAAGGTGTGAAAAAGTGATCGTGATGCCGGTCCGCTTCTGCGGGACCCAACATCGACATCGCATCGAGCAGCCATGTTCACGGCTGCGCCGCCCCCGGCTTGGTGTTCACCGGCAGGCAGAGCAGACCCGTGAGCAGCGCCAGCGCTCCATGCAGGGCATATAGCGCATTGAAGTCCCTGCGCTGCAGCGCTGCATGGCCCAGCAACGCCACGGTGAGCGCCACGCCGACCGCGATGCCGCTCATCATCAGCCCGGGAAGCCAGTGCGACAGATACTGCGGCTCGATCCCCGGTACGAGCAGGAACCACAGGCTGCTGCAGGCATACAGCAGAGAACCGCCGACCAGGAAGCGGCGATGCCCCAGCCGTGTCGCCAGGCGACGCGGCACGCAGAGCCGGGGTGTCGACGGCTGTGATCATGTTCAGTCCCGCGCCTGCAGGTACACGCCAGGCTGCGCTGACAAGCCGAGCTTGACCTGTTGCGTCAACTCGTCTGCCAGCACCTCGTCGGCGCCCGCTTCGAGCGCGTCGAACGCCCTGGCGACGATGTCGTCCGGCGTTGACTTGGGGCTGACGATGCCCTGGGTCATGCCGGTGTCGACGAAGGCCATGTGCAGGGTCAGCACCTGGGTCTTCTGGCCTCGCAACTCGTTGCGCAGGCCGTTGCTGAGGCTCCAGGTGGCCGACTTCGCCACCGCGTACGCAGCCAGCGCCGGACTGGTGATCCAGCTGGCGACCGAAGCCACGTTGAGCAGCGCGCCGCCGCCGTTGGCAGCCAGCACCGGCGCGAACGCGCGGCTGATGCGCAGCACGCCAAAGAGATTGGTCTCCAACTGCTGGCGCAGGCTGGCCTCGGCATCCGCCGCGAGGAGGCTGGTGAACTGTGCGATGCCGGCGTTGTTGATGACCACCGCCACATCGCCGGCTGCCTCAACGGCGGCGGCGATGTCGGCAGGCGAGTTCACGTCGAGCTGGATCGGCGTGACGCCAGGCAGCGTGACGCTCTTCGGGTCCCGTGCTCCGGCGTAGACCTTGCGCGCACCGCGCGCCAGGGCGGCCTGGGCGAACGCAAGTCCGATGCCGCGATTGGCGCCGGTGATGAGGACGGTGGCGTTGTCGATTTTCATGATGCTCCTAAAAATGATGGCCGTCATATTTGCAAGCGCGCAAGCGCGCAGCGGCCGCTTCAAAGGCGCTTCAGATGTCGTACTGTTGGATCAGGCTGGCCCGCACATTCGCCAGCCAGGCCTTGCCCGCGTTGCCCTGGAGCGTGCGCGCCAGTTGCAGCGCGCCGACCAGGGTGGCCGCGACCACTTGGGCTTGCGCCGAGTCGGCACTGGCAGGCAGGGTGCGGCGCACCAGTTCAACCAAGCCCAGCAGGCGGGCGCGGGCTGCACTGGCGACCTCTTCGGACTGGCGCGGGATTTCGGAGGCCAACGCGGCGACCACGCAACCGCACTCGGCATTCTCGAGTTGCGCATCAGCCAGGTAGGTGTGCACCAGCGCGGAGAACGGACTCATCCCTTGGGCCTGAGCCTGGCGCAGCCGATCGACGAGCACAGCCCCGGTGTCGCGACCGGCACGCTGCGTGGCCTCGGCCAACAGAGCATCGCGGGATGCGAAGTGGGCATAGAAGCCGCCATGCGTCAGGCCGGCCTCTTTCATGATGGTGGCCAGACCGACGCCGTCGTAACCGGCGCGGCGAATTGCTCGCGCCGCTGCATCCAGGATGCGGTCGTGGGTCAGTTCCTTGCGGCTGGTGGTGGCAGACATGATGTTCATTATATTACGATCATCATATTATCGCGTCAACCACGGTCGAAGGCCCGGTTTCGCGGATGGTGAGTGTTGTCCCTGGGTCGGCAGTGCCGGTGGGTTCCGCCTCCGATCTGTCATTCACGACCCGACCACGACCGCGCCACCTTGAGCACCCGGTCTCGGGGGCGCAGCGGTCATACGAGCCGCTGCCCGCCGAAAGTCCGGTGATGATCGCCGCCGCCGCTTGGGCCGCCGACCGCGAATGACTCGGTTCAGCCTGGAGCGCGCTGCTTTGAATGCATGCTGATCGGTGTCGGTCTTGCCCGGGAGGGTAAGTGCGGGCAGTGACCTTGCAACAGCTATTCGAGTCCCACCTATCCGGTATTAGCGCGGGGGCGGGACTTCAACGAGGTCAGATCTCAGTCTGCTCGGAGATTTCGAGGGCGTCATCCACCTCGATGCCGAGGTATCTCACTGTCGACTCCAACTTGGAGTGACCTAGCAGCAGTTGCACAGCACGCAGGTTCTTGGTACGCCGATAGATCAGCGTTGCCTTGGTCCTGCGCATTGAGTGCGTGCCGTAGTCGGCACGATCCAGTCCGAGTTCATCGACCCAGTGCCCGAGGATCCGGGCGTACTGCCGAGTGCCCAGATGGGGGGATTCATGAAGCCGGCTGGGGAAGAGGAAGTCTTCAGGCTTGAGCCCAGCCTGCTTGATCCATGCCTGCAAGGCGTCCCGAGTGGCCTGGGTGATCTCGAACTGCACCGGTCGCTGGGTCTTGTGCTGCATGACGATGGCGCGCGAGGCGACTTGGTCTCCATGGCACACGTCTCGCACTCTCAGGGCGACGAGGTCACAGCCCCGCAGCTTGCTGTCGATGCCCAGATTGAAGAGGGCGAGTTCGCGCACCCGCGATTCCATCTGAAGCCGGACGCGCAAAGCTCAGATATCCTTCAGCTTGAAAGGCAATTTCTGCCCCACGATCTTGCCCTTGTTCCACGGCTCGCGATGCGTGGTGTTGTCTGTGGATTCCATGATGGTCTCCCATCGAGTTGAGGGATCTACAGAATGCGCTTGCATCTACCAATTACGGCACAGAAGTGGGCTTCATTTCCTCAGCAATTTCGAGAAGTAGTCCTCGAAGCCAGGCAATCGCAGGGTCGCGCTCCTGGTACTTATGCCACTGCATGTGTTCGGCAAATGGCGGGATGTCTACGGGACATTGGACAACACGCAGGGCAAAGCGCGCGGCGATCTGCTGGGCAAGCCGGGTCGGTAAGGTGGCAATGCGCGGGGTTCCCACCAGCAGATGCGGTACGAGCGTGAAGCTAGGGGCGATGACGTCTTGTTTGCGAGCGCGCTTGCCGACGGAGATCAATTGCTGATCGTAGGTCAGTCGCTGACCACCTCCCCATTCAACGCCGATGTGGGAGGCCTCGAAATACTGCTCCGTCGTCAGTTTTTTCTTGGTGCCGAAATACTCCGGACTCACAAGGCATGAAAAGGTGTCCTCGAACAGCAGCTCAGAAGGCTGTCCGGGCACCAGTGCGAACTGCGGCGTGATGAGCAACTCAATTTCCCCGCTTTGAAGGAGTTCACGCGACTGGGGGCTCCTTGCACGCAAGTCAAACTCCATGCCGGGGGCGGCGCTGGCAGCACGCCTCACCATCTCTGACAGCAAGACCGAGATGACGTAGTCCGAGGAGTCGATAACGAATCGCCGCTGCGACCTGGCCGGATCGAATGTGGGTTGGGCACGGGAGATCGCCTGGACTTGCAGCAGCACGTCATGCACCGGCTTGGCAAGCTCTGCGGCCAAGGGCGTGAGCACGAAGGATTTGCCAATCGGCTGCAGTAACTCGTCTTTGAAGTACTCGCGAAGGCGCTTGAGGGACAGGCTGGTAGCCGGCTGACTCAGAAAGACACGTTCCGCGGTCCGCGTCACGCTGCGAGTCGTGAGCAGCGCGTCGAGCACCACGAGTAGGTTCAGGTCCAGTTTGTCGAAGCGCATGCTCTTAACTATTTGCGGTGTAAATGGTAGTACTTTAAACAATTCATTTGTCGGATGGAAGTGGCCAGAAAACAATCGAGCCCCATGAGGAATGCGCCGTTACGTGGCCTCATCACCCAGGAGACAAAATTGAAATCCTTCACCGTTCATAAGAGGGCAGCACAGACTGCCGGATCGCGCCGTTTGAGCGCTCGGGCACTCCATGCGGTTGCTGCATATGCGGCCTTGGCCGCGAGCGGAGCGCAGGCGCAAAGCTCCATCACGATCTCCGGCAAGGTGGAGGCATCCATCGATTACCTTCGCATCTCTTCGCCCAGCGGAGCGTCACGCACACTCACGGGCCTTTCCAGCGATTCTTCGCGCCTGATTTTCGAGGGGGTGGAAGACCTGGGCGGTGGCTGGGCGGCGAAGTTCAAGCTGGACCACGGCTTCAATGTGGATACCGGCACCACTGGCTTCGGCGGAACCTTTTTTGGCCGCGAGGCGATGGTCGGCCTGGCAACGCCTTACGGCGAGGTTCGCCTGGGCCGCAATTACATCCCCATGGACGATCTCACCGCACCATTGGATCCCTTCTATTTTGCGGGGATCGGGGCGGCGTGGCCGATGGCAATCTTCACGCCCCGCATCAATAATTCCGTCAAGTACATCAGTCCGCGCATGGGTGGCTTCCAGGCGCGTGCACTCGCCAGCGCCAGTGAAGGGGTGGCGGGCATGCAGTACATGGGCTTGGGCGCTTCGTACAGCGACAAGAGCTTCGACATGCATGCGGCCTACACCACGCAGAAGAGTGCAGTTCCTACTGGCGATCGCAGGGAATTCATGGTGGGCGGGGACTACAAGTTCGGAGGTCCGCGCCTCACGGGCTTTTATATCCAGCGCAATGATCCGGGTCAGCCAAAGCGCAACACGGCTCTGGTTGGCACCAACTGGCCCATCGGCCTCGGAGAAATCCGCGCGAGCTATCTGCTGGAGCGGCAGGGAGACGCCAGGGCTTCCAGGGTGGTGATCCAGTACATGCACTTCCTGTCCAAGCGGACCTCGGTTTTTGCGGGCATTGCTCGCCTGAACAATAGCTCAGGCTTTTCCGAGACCTTGAATCCGGCGCTGCCGGCACTCGCCAAGGGTGAGGACATTACCGGGACTCAATTCGGTATCCGCCATACCTTCTAAAGAGGAGCCTGGGAGAAAAAATGAAGACAAGACGAACTTCGCTGATCTGCGGTGCTGCCATGGCCATGCTCTCCATGCTTCGGCCGGCCTTCGCACAAGAGAGTGCCTACCCTGACAAGCCTATCCATGTCGTGTTTCCCTATCCTGCAGGCTCTGCGCTGGAGGTCGTGGGGCGTCTGGTGTCCGAGCGCGCCTCGCGCCTGCTTGGCCAGCCGATCGTGTTCGAGAACAAGGCTGGCGCCAATGGCATCCTGGGCACAGCCCAGGTAGCGCGGGCTAAGCCAGATGGCTACACGCTAGGGCTCACCACGACGTCGGCCTTGCTGCTCAATAGTCTGCAGCGCAAGGACTTGCCGTACGACCCGGTGCGCAGCTTCACGCCGGTCATTGCTGTAGCCGACATTCCGGTGGGTTTGATCGTCAGCTCCCGGCTACCCGTGACAAACATATCCGCATTGGTGGAGCATTTGAAGAAGCAGCCGGGTCAGCCCTATGCCAGCGTCGGTATCGGCTCTTTCAATCACTTGCTGATGGAGCAATTCAAGACGGTGACCGGGGTGGACATGCTGCATGTTCCCTACCAGGGCGCCGCGCCCATCATTCCCGAATTGCTCAGCGGCCGTGTGGATGTGACGGTTCTCAGCGTTGGCTCGGTGCTCGGGCAGTGGAAGTCAGGGCAAGTACGGGTACTCGCTTTCATGTCGGACAAGCGCTTGCCATCGCAACCGGACGTTCCCACGATGTCGGAACTGTTTCCTGCATTTCGTCCGTTCGGCAACTGGATGGGCCTTGTCGCACCGGCCGGTACGCCTGAGCTGGTTGTGCGCAAGCTCAACGCCGTCTTCGCCCAGGTGCTGGAAATGCCTGAAGTGCGCAAAAGAATCGAGGAAGAGCAGTGGCGTGTCATGGGGGGATCCGCCCAGGATCTCGGCCGCATGATTTCGAACGATCGACCAATGGTCGAGGCCGCCGTCAAGGCCGCAGGCCTCAAGCCTGAGTAGGAGACAAGCATGCAAGCATGGGATGCCATCGTTGTTGGAGGTGGCCCGTCTGGTCTGACGCTGGCTGCCGAACTGGCGGGTGCCGGGGCGAAGACCCTGGTGCTCGAGCGCCGAACCGAGGGCGTGCAATCGAGGGCGGGGACTATTCTGCCCCGTGTGCTCGAACTGTTCGATGCCCGCGGCATTGCTGATCGCTTCGTCGAGCGTACCAGGGGGATCATGCCGTATCCATTCCGCCATTCGCACATATGGGCGGGTTTTCATCCTATCCGCTGGCAATACCTGGAGAGCCGTTTCGGCTTTACGCTCGGATTGCCGCAGAACTTGACCGAGGAGATTCTCTGGCAGTGGGCGATCGAGAGCGGGGCGCAGATCTGGCGTGGCATGGAGTTCAAATCCTTCGAGCAAGACTCGGATGGGGTGACCGTGTCGGCTGTGGATGAGCACGGCGCACCGGCCATGCTGCGCGCTCGCTATCTGGTCGGCGCGGACGGAGGCCGCAGTGCTGTGCGGTCCAGCGCAGGTATCTCGTTTGACGGTCATTCCGGTACCTTCCGTGGCATCGTCATCGACGCGCTCCTGGAGGCCCCCTGGCAAGGCGGGCGTATCAATGTCGACAATGAAATGGGATGGGTGCGCGGCTATGCCTTTGGTGAAGGCATCACGCGCTTCAACATCGTTCACCGCGACCGGCGCATGGCTCCGAAGGATGAGCCCGTCACCCTGGAGGAAGCGCTGCAGTGCATCAAGGACGTGCACGGCACCGACTACGGAATTACCAGCTACCGATGGGCATCACGCTTTGATGACCAAATGCGCTCGGTGCCATCACTGCGCAAGGATCGGGTATTCCTGGTGGGCGAATCCGCCCGCATCCACTACCCAGCCAGCGGTGTGGGAATGAACTTCTGCTTGCAGGATGCCTTCAACTTGGGCTGGAAGTTGGCCCATGTGATCAACGGCTACGCTGATGAATCGACGCTGGACAGCTACGACGAGGAGCGCTTGCCGGTGATGCGCTCGCTGCTCGAAAGCGTCAAGGCCCAATGCGAGCTGCAGTTCAATTTTGACGCCGGGGGGATTGCGCTCAAGCGGCATTTGGCGGAGCACATCGTCCCGCTGCCGGATGTGCAGCGTAAGCTGGTTCTCGAACTGTGCGGACTGCAAGAGCCGTATCAGCGTGGGGCCGCAAGCCATCCCTTGACGGGTAGCCGGCTCCCGGACTTCGATCTGATCACGCAGGACGGCCAGTCGGTGCGGCCCGCCGAACTGCTGCGCGACCGCAGGTTTCTGCTGCTCGACCTGGAAGGGCAGAGCCGGCAGTTCGCATCGCTCGAGTCCATGGGCGTTCCTCTGAATATCGTCAGTGCGCGCGTCGGCCGTGTTCCTCTGGCCATGGACGGCGTGACAGGTATCCTGGTCCGTCCGGACGGCTATGTTGCCTGGGCCAGCAGCGACCCAGCGCAGGCTGGTACGGTCCGCGCGGAACTGGATCGGTGGCTGACGCGGAGCAGGACATGAATGAGCGTCGCACCCTCTTGACCGGTGGCTGGGTGATCAGCATGGACCCTGCCATCGGGGACTTGCGCCGCGGAGACGTGTTGATAGAGGGCGAGCGGATCCTTGCCGTGGCGCCACACATCGAGACAGAGGCCGCCGAGCGGATCGATGCCAGGAGCATGATCGTGCTCCCAGGATTTATCGATACCCATCGGCACACTTGGCAGACCTGTGTGCGGCATCGCTACGCGGATATTGATCCACAGATTTATTTCGCTGAAATGCTGGGCGCGAAGGGGGCGGCTTTCCGTACCGAAGACGTCTATGTGGGAACCCTGCTGGGAGCGGTATCCGCGCTGGACGGAGGGACGACCACCATGCTGGATTGGTCCCATGTGCAGAACACGCCGGAGCATGCGGATGCTGCAATCCTGGCCTTGCGCGATTCCGGCATTCGTGGCGTATTTGCCCATGGCTGGCCGCTCATTGAGGGAAACTCATGGATGTTCAGCAGCGAGCGCGGACATCCACAGGACATTCGCCGGCTGCGTGAACAGTATTTTTCCTCGGATGACCAATTGCTCACGCTGGCAATGGCGGGCCGTGGCCCGGAAATGGCACAGCGGGATGTGTGGTTGAATGATTTGCGCCTGGCTCGCGAGTTGGACATTCGCTCCACCATCCACATGGGAGCATACGCCCGCAATGCCCAGGTTCGTGCCATTGCCCAGATGCATGAAGCTGGCATGCTCGGCGATGACCTGACCTTCGTTCACTGCTGCTGCTGTGCCGACGATGAACTGTCCATGATGGCCGATGCGGGTGTCACGGCGTCGCTTGGGGTCCATTGCGAATTGAATGCGCAGGGCATTGGCGACATTCCATTCGATCGGCTCCTGGCCGTCGGCATCCGTCCCAGCCTGAGCGGCGATACCGAAACCAAGTGCGCAGGTGACATGTTCACGCAGATGCGCCATGCTTTTGCATACTACCGCTCGTGGATGGGAGGAGGTCACTCCCGGGCCGCGAACGCGCCGCAGACATTGACGTTGCGCGACGTGCTGGAGTTCGCGACGATCGCAGGAGCCCATGCCACCGGGCTGGCTCATAAGACCGGCTCACTCACGCCGGGCAAGCAAGCCGACATCATTTTGGTGAGGCAGGACGATCTGAACCTTATGCCCGTTTCAGATGCGGTAGGGGCGATTGTGCTGGCTGCACACCCGGGAAATGTCGATTCCGTCTATGTTGCCGGACGCGCAGTCAAGCGCCATGGCCGCCTGCTGCACATTGACGTAGAGGCGCTTCGCGCACGCGCATTCCATTCGCAGCGGTATGTGCTGGAGGACTTGTGATGCCGGCCATTGCACAACTTGATCCGCAACTCGCCGCAGTTGTCACTGCCCTCCAGGTGCGGGACGCCCCTGCGCCATTCAGCGGTACTCCGCAGGAGGCCCGCACACGTATGCGCGACGCCATTCTTGCTGCACGTGCGCGATTCGGTGTGCCGGATGTGCGGTCGATGGAAGACTCTATCGCGGTATATGGAAACGTTCGTGTTCCAGTACGCGTGTATCGCCCGCATTCGCGCATGCGTTCGCTGCCGACAGTTGTCTTCTTCCATGGTGGGGGATTCGTCCTGGGGAGTGTCGAACTGATGGACGATATCGCGCGCAAGCTATGCCGCGATATCGAGGCGGTCGTCGTATCCGTGGACTATCGGCTCGCGCCGGAGCATCCCTTTCCTGCGGCGCATGACGATGCGCTGGCCGCCACGCTGTGGGCACTTGAGAATGCTGCCGTGTTGGGCGGTGATCCCGCATGCGTGGCTGTTGCTGGAGAGAGCGCGGGGGGCAATCTCGCGGCTTCGTCCGCACTTCAGGTGCGCGATTTGGGCTTTTCGCTCGCGGGACAGCTTCTCATTGTTCCCGGTGTCGATTTCGCCCGCGATACCGCCTTGCTGGAACGCGATGGGCGTGAATACCCCATGCTGACTCCGCATGATTTGTGCGATGTGGCCAGGCTTTATCTGGGTGCTTCGGCAGGGCGAGCGGCGGAATTTCCTCCTTCGCCCATGCGCTGTACGGATCTGGGGGGGCTTCCGGACACTGTTGTCGCCGTGGCGGGGTGCGATCCGCTTTGCAATGAGGGGTTGGCCTATGCGCAGCGGCTGCAGGCCGCCGGCGTAGAAGCGCAGGTCTTGCAATTCAATGACATGTTCCATCCATTCTTCGGATTTTTTGAAGTCTCGGAGGCTGCGCGCAGTGCTAATGACGAGATCTGCCGGCGCTTCGCTGCGGTCCTGCGCTCCGGTCCCGGCAATGTCAAAGGGAGTACAACATGACCATCCAGGTTTCAGGTATGAACGCCGCAGCGGAGGCGTCGGTTCATTCGATCGATTGCCTGGTATTCAGCGTGCCCGATCTGCGCGAAGCCGAGCATTTCTACCGCGCATTTGGCCTGGAGGTACGCCGTGACGGCCACCACCTAGATCTCTATACCTTCGGCCACTCGCACTGCTGGGCACGTGTGTATGAGACAGGTAGGCCGAAGCGGTTGGAGTACGTGCGCTATGGCATGCCGAAGCACCAGATGAGTGGTATGTGCGAGCGCATTCGCCAGGCTGGTCTTGAGGCGAAGCCGCATCCCCTGGGTGATTCGGAGGGTCTCTGGCTGACCAACCCGGACGGGACGCTCTTGCAAATCGTGGGTGCGCCCAAAGTGTCGCCTTCGCACAAGACCCGACCGAATGCCATGCCATCAGTCGCCCCCGGCCAGGGTGCTGCGCCCGCGCGCAGCCGTGTGCAACCGGTTCGCCCCAGGTACTTGTCGCACGTCCTCTTCTTTACACCCGACGTGCCGCGAATGGTCCAGTTTGCGCAAGCAATATTGGGACTGCGGCTGTCTGACCATTCCGGCGACATCATTGCCTTCATGCATGGTGCCCACGGCAGCGACCACCATCTGGTCGCGTTCGCCAAATCACATGCACCTGGTTTGCACCATTCCAGTTGGGATGTGGGCAGCCTTGAAGAGGTCGGGTGTGGCTCCGAACAGATGCGCAAGGCTGGCTACACCCAGGGATGGGGGGTGGGGCGGCACGTGCTCGGATCGAACTACTTCTACTACGTGCGCGATCCGTGGGGCAGCTATGCCGAATATTCCTACGACATCGATTTCGTGCCGGCTGGCTACGAGTGGCCAGCGGCGGACCATCCGCCGGAAGACTCGCTGTATGTGTGGGGGCCTTTGTTGCCCTCTGACTTCATTACCAACCTGGAGCAGCCGGCGTAATACCGGCCTGAAAGCAAGACCATGAGAATTATCGCCTTTGTCGACAGCAACGGGCAGCCTGCCCTGGGCCTGCGAACCGGTTCGCAAGTTGTCAATCTCACTGCCGCGGGACTGCCTGGAACATTGGAGGAACTGCTCAAGCGCCCCGATGGGCTCAACCAAGTTCAGGACGCGGCGAGCCGCTCTAAAGAGCATCTGGCATTGGCAGATCTGACGCTGCTTCCCCCGCTGCAAAACCCATCGAAGGCGTTTGCCATTGGTCTCAACTACGTGGATCACGCGTCGGAAAGCAACTTCGATCCCCCCAAGCATCCGGTCCTGTTTCAGCGCTTTCCCTCATCCTGGGTCGCGCACGATGTGCCCTTGGTACGGCCCCGGGTGTCCACGCAGTTCGACTACGAGGCAGAGCTCGTAGCGGTCATCGGAAAAGCAGGCCGCTATATCCGCAAAGAGGATGCTTTGGACTACGTGGCAGGCTATTCCATCTTCAATGAAGGCTCCATCCGCGACTATCAGTTCCGCTCGGGCCAGTGGCTATGGGGGAAGAATTTCGACCGCAGTGGCGGCTTTGGCCCCGAATTTGTCACGGCGGATGAGCTTCCTGCAGGAGCCAAAGGCTTGCAAGTGACCTGCCGGTTGAACGGCGAAGTTCTGCAGAACGCTAATACGACCGACATGATTTTCGATGTGGCCACCCTGGTTGCGGCCTGTTCGGAGGGAATGGAATTGCAGCCGGGCGACATCATCATTACCGGAACCCCTTCCGGAGTGGGGCTGGCACGTAATCCCCAGGTCTGGCTCAAAGATGGTGACATCTGTGAGGTGGAGATCGAAGGCATTGGCGTCTTGCGTAACCCAGTGGTCGATGAGGTACTGGCATGATAAGCAACTCCAATAGGCAGAGAGCACACATGCTGGACCGAGAGGGCTCCCGATGACGCTTGATCGCCTGCCACCAATACCGGAGGATCAGTGGACGGGCGAGCAGCGGCGGTCTGCGCAAGAGGTGATTCACGGTCCCAGAGGTGCGCTGATATCGCCTTTTGTGCCGCTGTTGCGCAGTCCTGAGCTGATGGACCATGCCCAGCGCATGGGGGAGTACCTGCGCTACCGTAGCACCATCGGGCAGCGGCTTTCCGAACTTGCAATCCTGCTGGTGGCTCGGCAATGGACTCAGCAGGTGGAGTGGGCCATCCATGTTCCGATTGCCTTGCGCGAGGGCGTTTCGCGAGACATCATTGAAGCGATCGCTCAAGGAGTGTGGCCAGCGGACATGCGTGATGACGAGTCGTTGCTCTACGAGTTTTGCATGCAACTTCAACGCAAGCAGGCCGTTTCGGACGATCTTTGGCAGCAAGCGGTGCAGTGCTTTGGAGAGCAGGGCGTAGTCGATCTCATCGGCATTACCGGGTACTACACCTTTCTTGCCATGGTGATGAATGTCGCTTGCACCGCAGTGCCGGATACGTCTGTGGCCGCATTGTTACCTTTGCCTCCCGGGTAGCCATACACGCCACAATTCTTCAGCCAGGCCTGCTTGAGAAGGCTCGTCAGAGGCTAATCGTCCTTGCCCCTCGGACTGTGCGGCTGGACCTTCCAAGCGTAGTAGCCGCTGACGTGCCCTGAGTCGACCTGGTTTGATGGGACACTTTTGAATCAATGTCGGGAAATGCGCCCGACGGACATTGAGAAGACTTATCCGAACGTCTCAGAACAGCCTGAAGCAGTAGGCCGGGTTTTAGAGCCGATCGCATTGGCCAGCTAGCTCGTATAGGTAATGTTCGCTAGCTGGCCTGGTGGACATTAGGGAAATAGACAGCCCGGGAAGCGGCTGGATTTCTCTCTGTCCCGGCTGCGGAGCAGAAGCTCAATTAAGCTTCAACGTGGGAATTAGCTTCTGGTAGACAGCGCTCTGTGCCGCCATCTGGTTGCGGAATTCTTGGGAGTCGGCATAGGAGAAGGTGAGGTTCTGCTTCGCGAGCGTGTCTTTGAACGCAGGCTCAGCCGCGACCTTGACCGCGGCTTCCCGCAGCTTGTTGACGATCTCCGGCGGCGTGCCCTTGGCGACCGCAATGCCGCGCCATACGTACGAGGTCAGGTCGATGCCCTTTTCCTTCAAGGTCGGCACATTGTCTAGACCGGGAAGGCGCTTGTCGCCCATTACGGCGAGGGTGCGCAGCTTGCCGCTTTCCACGTGGGCCTTCAGCTCGCCATACGCGACGAAGGTGGCATCGACCTGTCCGCCAACCAGCCCCAGAATGGCCGGCGCGGAGCCTTGGTACGGGACATGGCTGAACGTGACGCCCATCTTGTCGCCGAGCGAGGCCGCCGCCAGTTGGGGAATCGAGCCGTTGCCCGCATTGGACACCGTGACCTTGCCGGGATTGGCTTTAGCGTACGCCAGGAATTCCTCAACCGTTTTCCAGGGCGAGTCGGCGCGGACCGTGATGGAGGAGGGGTCCGAGGTAAATCGGGCAATGGGCTGGAAATCCTCGTAGCTCACCTTGCTGATGTTCATCAGCGGAATCGCCAACAGCTCCGCAAACACCATGGCGGCGCGGTAGCCGTCCGGCGGCGAATTCGCAACATAGGACAGTCCGATGGAGCCGCTCGCGCCCGGCTTGTTCGTCACGATGATGGGCTGAGACAGATGGTGGCGCGCGGCCTCCGCGAATGCCCGGGCCATCGAATCGGTGCCGCCACCGGCCTGGAACGCGACCACCAATTCAATCGGCTTGGCCGGGTAGGGGTCGGCCGCCTGCACGGAGGACGTAACCAGGGCGGCCGTGGTGACGGCTGCTGCGGAAAGAATGGCCTTGAAGGAGAGCATGGAAAGCATCCTAGAACGGTTGAGGTGGATGAGGAATTCTTGAAAAGTAATCGATTACATATCTTGGCAAAAAAATGATCTGCCAGAAATTTAAGTAAACGATTACATTGTGCAGCGAGCCGCAGGTAGAAGCACCCGTGCAAACCCTTGATACGCAGATGGCATGCCAGGCTGAGTAGTGCGATTCCGCTATGCGTTGCGTCGTAAGAGGCAAAAATGCATCAAATGAGGCGAGATGCGCATTCAGCAACGTACGCCCGTATACAGTTCATCTATGACAGCAACACGGATCGAGATGGAACAGCCCAAGGCTGCCCGAGTGAAAGATGTGGCGAAAGCCGCCGGTGTGTCGGTGGCCACGGTCTCGCGTGCCTTCAATCTGCCCGAAACGGTCAGCGAAGAAGCGCGCAAACATGTGCTGGAAGTGGCAGCTCGGCTGGGCTACCGGCCCAACCCGGCCGCCAAGGCTTTGCGCTTGCAGCGCACCTTCATGGTGGGGGCGATCTTTCCGACAACGGACCATGGCCTCTATTCGGGCATGCTGTCGAGCTTCCAGGCCCGGATGAGCCAGGCTGGCTATCTGTCTGCCTTGATCACGGTGGGCTTTGACAATTCCCGCATCTTCGAGCCGGTGAAGCAACTGCTGGACCGCGGCGTCGAAGGGCTGATGATGGTAGGTCGAATCGATGATCACCGGCTGCTGGCGCATCTGCTGGAGAGCCGCATTCCGGTGGTCTCCACCTACTCCCACTTGGCGGATGCGCCCTTTCCCTCGGTCGGATCCGACAACTATGCGGCAACCACCCAGATGATGAAGCATCTGCTGGGCCTGGGGCACCGGCATTTCGCCATGCTGTCCGGCCCGGCGGTGGGCAATGACCGCCAGCAGGCTCGCCGCAGGGCCTATGTGGAAGCACTCCGGGCTGCGGGAATTGATGATGAGCCCCTGATCTTCGAAGACCCCAAGGGCTATTCCCTCGACCATGCCACGCGGACCATGCGTACCCTGGTCGACGCCTACCCGGAGGTGACGGCAGTGGTCTGCAACAGCGACTACTACGGCCTGGCAGCGCTCTGCGAAGCCAAGAAACTCGGCATTGACGTCCCTGGTCGCATGTCCATCGTCGGATTCGACGACCAGGAGTTCGCCGCGTTGGTCGATCCCGCGTTGACCACCATCTCGGTCAACAGCGCGGAAATGGGGGCGGAGGCCGCCACCATCCTGCTGCGTGCCCTGGAAGGGCAAACCAGCCCCAGCCGGCAGATCCCCGCCAATCTGGTCATCCGCGCTTCCAGCGGCCCCGCGCCTTAAAAAAATCGACATCTCCTGCGTTGCTCCCTTGCGGAATAATTTGTAATCGATTACAGTTTATTCCATGTCAGATTTCAAGAAGTCAACGCTTTGCGTCGCCGACTGCGGCGACGGTCCGGCCGTGGTGCTTGTCCCAGGACTGGGTGGCCTGGGCAGGTTCTGGCGGCCGGCCCAACTGCAATGGACAGGCAACTTTCGGACGCTTGCCATCGACCACCCGGGGATGGGCGGCTCCCCGGCAGAGGGGCCGCAATCCATTGATGCCATTGCCAGGCAGGTGGTGGCACTGCTGGATCAACTGGGCATCGAGCGTGCGCACATAGTCGGCCATTCGACCGGTGGCCTGGTTGCCCAGGCGCTGGCGCTGGATGCGCCTGATCGCGTCCATAAGCTCGTGCTGAGTAGCACCTGGGCCAAGCCCGATCAGCGCTTCCATGCGCTGTTCCGGCTGCGCCAGGAGGTGCTGCGGACATCCGGCGTTGCTGCCTACGCCGCGCTCGGCGAACTGCTGGCCTACCCCTCGCAATGGTTCGAGCGCCACCTCGCTGCTCGGGCGCAAGAGGGTGGCGCGGCCCAGGTGCCGTCGATGAATGTGGCGCTCACCCTGGAGCGCATCGACATGCTGCTGGCGCATGAACGCAGCGAAGAACTGAGCCGCATCCAGGCTTCGGTGCTCGTGGTCGGCGCGCCCGACGACAACATCGTTCCCTTCCACCACTCGCAAGATCTGGCCGCGCGCATTCCGCATGCGCGACTGGCCCAGATCGCCGGGGGGCATTTCACGCCGACCACAGAGGTCTCGGACTATGCCAAGCTGATTACATCGTTTCTCGAAGCTAACACATGACCATCACAACACATGGCCGTCGCATTGCGGTGCTGGGCCTGGGGGCCATTGGCAAGCGCGTGCTGAGCGGGCTCCAGAAGGAGCTGCTGCCGAACGGCATTTACGCGGGTTTTGATCGTCCGGGTTCATCGCCTGACATGGACGGTGTGGAGCGCATTACATCGCTGGAGAGCCTGTGTGCCTGGCGGCCCGACTTGGTGGTCGAGTGTGCTGGGCATGGGGTGGTCTCCAGCGTGGTGCCTGTGCTGCTGCGGCAAGGGGTGGATGTCATCCTGGTCTCGGTGGGCGCCCTGTCGGACGATCGCCTGCGTGCTGACCTGGCCCAGGCGGCGCATGACGGAAGTGCCCGGCTAGTTACCGTGTCCGGTGCGATTGGGGGCTTGGATGCGCTGGACGCTGCCCGTAGCGCCGGCCTGGATTCGGTCGTCTACACCGGGCGCAAGCCACCGTTGGCATGGAAGGACACTCCCGCGGAGGATGTCGTAGATCTCGTGTCGCTGCAGCAGGCCGCGGTCATTTTCGAGGGGACGGCGCGTGGGGCGGCGCAGAGCTTTCCGAAGAATGCCAACGTCACCGCAGCGGTTGCATTGGCCGGCGTGGGCTTCGATGCAACCTCGGTCCGCCTGATCGCCGATCCCACCGTGGATTGCAATGTGCACGAGGTCGAGGCGCGCGGAGCGTTCGGCCGCTTCTTCATGCGCCTGGAAAACAACCCGCTTCCCGACAACGTCAAAACGTCTTGGCTTGCCGCGCTCAGCATCGAAGCCGAGTTGCGCAAGTACCTCCAGATCCCTTCCTCTATCTAAACCCATCACATCATCATGAGACTGGCTCACAAAGTTGCAATCATCACCGGCGCGGCAGCCGGCATCGGCGCGGCAACCGCTGAACTTTTTGTAAAGGAAGGCGCCCAGGTCGTCGTAGCCGACCGGGATTTCGAGAAGGCGCAGGCCGTTGCGCAGCGCCTGGGCGATAGTGCGTTGGCTGTGGCCGCCGATGTCTCGAAGTCCGCAGATGTCCAGGCCATGGTGAATGCTGCGGTGGAGCGCTTCGGCGCCCTCGACATCCTCGTGAACAACGCAGGCTATGGCTGCCTGGGGTCTGTGGTAACCACCGATGAACAGGCCTGGGACGATCTGATGGGCGTGGACCTCAAGGGGGTCTTCCTGTGCTCGAAATATGCAATTCCCCACCTGGCTAAGCGGGGCAAGGCCGCAATCGTGAATCTGGCCTCCACCATTTCCGTGGTAGGTATCAAGGACCGGGCAGCCTACGTCGCGGCCAAGGGTGGTGTCGCGGCGCTGACCCGGGCAATGGCCTTGGACCACATCGAACAGGGCATCCGGGTCAACAGCGTGGCCCCGGGCGTGGTGGCCTCCAGCTACTTCGACAAGATGATTGCCGAGCATCCGGATCCCGAGGCGTTCAAGAAATGGAATGATTCGCGCGCACCGATCGGCCGCCCGGGACAGCCTGCGGAGATCGCGCAGATGATTCTCTTCCTGGCCTCCGAAGAGTCCTCTTTCGCCACCGGTGCGATGTTCACCGTGGACGGTGGCTACACCGCCTGGTAGTGCCAAGGAGGTACCAGTGATCCACGAACTTCGAGAGTACCTCCTGCGTGAGGGGAATTGGCCAGAATACCGGCGGCTGTTTGTCGATGTGGCGCGGCGCGTGCGCGGCGACGGATACGGTCGTTTGCTGGGGGCTTGGGAGGCGCAGATCCTGGGCGATGCCGACACCTCGGAGGCGGGCTATGTGAGGTTCGTGCACCTGTGGGAGTACGACAGCCTTGATGAGCGGGCGGCACTGCGCAAGCAACTCTCTCGGGTGCCAGGCTGGATCCAGGAGTTTCTCCCGCCGGCAGCGCCACTGATCCATCGCCAGTATCTGAGCGTGCTGAATCCGCAGCACTCCAGCAATGTGGTCGAGCCGTTGGCGGCCAAGACCACCTACTTGCACCGTGCCAGAGGCATGGTCGGGAAGGCGGCGCTGATCCTCGCACAGGCTGAGACGGATGCGAACGCGGTCTGGACCACCGACTTTCCCGACCCCAATGAGATTGCGGTGCTGACGGAAAAGCCAGATAGCGCATCGCTCGCTGAAGTGCGAGTTCATATTCAAGCGCACCGGGTACATAGGCTCACGCCGCTGAATCCCGCCAATCCAACCCTTATCCCTTGACAGCCTGGAGCAGACCATGACGCAACCCACTTCTCTCACATTCGACGACCCGCATGGTGACTCGCAGGTCATCCCGCAGGATGCCTCTGCGTCGTGGTGGCAGCCTCAGCCCGCCAATGGGCATGCCGAGGTCATCCTGTCGCCCCGCAACATCCGCTCTTTCCATCCGTTCTCGATGGGAACCCAGACCCTGCCTCCTGGAGGTACGGTGCGCTTGCACTCCCATGACCGCGCCGAAGAGGTGCTCTATGTGATCGAAGGGCAGGGCGCCGCCATCGTGGATGGCAAGCCCGAACGCATGGCTCCGAATACCACGCTCTACCTGGGGCACAACCAGACGCATACCTTCACCAACGACGGCACGACAGACCTGAAGTGGGTATGGTTCTTCATGCCTGGTGGCCTGGAGGATTTCTTTGAGGCGATTGGACGTACCCGTACCCCGGGTGAGCCGGCTCCCGAGCCGTTCGCGCGTCCGAGCGATGTGAAGGCGATCGAGGAGGCGACGGTTTTTTCCAAAACCTGACGGTATCCATGGCTTTCAAAAGACATCGGTGATGCAGATCGTCTGCTAGGAAATGCTCGCGGCGGAGGGGGCTAGGAGTAGATTGCCGTGACCTGCGTAGATGAGCATTTGCTCCTGGCTTCTGCTGTCATGCATTCGCCAGAGCTGAGCGGTGGAGCTCAGCCAGGAGCGATTGGTATTCCATCCATGACTGCAACCCCGTCCAGATCCATGGCAATGAAGTCCCCCGGACGGATGAGGATGCCATCGATGCTCAGCGCCACCCCGATGTCTCCGACGCCAGTGCTGCTGCCGCGCCGCGGGTTCCGGCCCAAGGCGAAGACCGCAAAGTCGAGATCACGGAGGAGCTCGATATCGCGCACGGCGCCATGGATGAGCACGCCAGCCCAGCCATTGTCCAGCCCGATGCGCGCCATGCGATCACCCAGCACAGCAACTTGCAACGATGCTCCAGCATCGACAACCAGCACGCGTCCCTCGCCGGGGCCGGCAAGGGTTTGTCGAAGGAGGGCTGCGTCCTCATAGGTCCGCAGCGTCTGGATGTGGCCGGAAGCGGCATGCCGGCCGCCATAGGATCGCCAGCTGGTTGAGCACAGCTGAACGGCTTCTCCGAATCGATCACACAGATCCGCGGTCTTGATTTGCATGGCTGATCAGTCCAGCGTTGCGCCGGACTGCTTCACCAGCTTCTGGTGCTTGACCAGTTCGGATTGAAAGAAGCTTGGCGCTTCATTCGGCCCTTTGTCGACGAGCATCAAGCCTTGTCCGGCGATCGCTGCCTGGGCTTCTGGCGACGCCATTGCTGATTTGATGGCCGCTGCATAGCTGTCGACAATAGGTTTACCGAGTCCCGGCGGACCGAGCAACGCGATCCAGGCATCGAAGCTGTAGGCAGGAACACCGGCCTCGGCCATCGTCGGAACGTCTGGAAGCGCCGCTGACCGGGATGTAGTGGACACGGCGAGTGCACGGAGCGTGCCCGCCTTTACCTGCGGCACTACCTGAGATACCGAAACGAAGCCCAGCTGAACCTGGCCACCGACCAGATCCGTGATGAGCGGGCCGGTTCCGCGGTAGGGTACGTGCTTCATGTCGATGCCAGTCTCGGAAATCATCAGCTCGCTCGCCAGATGCAGCGTGCTGCCATTGCCTGCAGAGCCGTAGTTCAAGGCTCCGGGGTGGGACTTGGCATAGGCCTGCAGCTCCTGGACGCTTTTCACCGGCAGTTTCGCATTGACGACCAGTACCAAAGGCACGGTTGCGAGCACAGCAATGGGCGTGATGTCCTTCAGGCTGTCGTAGGGGATTGTCTTGTAGATGCCTGGGTTGATGACATGGTTCGATGAAATCATCCCAAGGGTGAGTCCGTCCTTGGGCGCCTTGACCACCTGTGTGGTGCCAGGAATGCCGCCGGCTCCTGCAATGTTCTCGACCACGATGGGGTGCCCTGTCGCCCGGCCGAAGCCCGGCCCCAAAGCGCGGGCTACGGCGTCAACGGTAGAGCCCGCCGCCAGTGGAACCACCACGCGTATGGGCTTGTCCGACATGGCAGGCTGGGCGTTCACATGCAATGAAGGGAAGGCCAGGGCCGCGACCAGTAGCGGAACCAGTCTGCGTTTGCTCAGCATGGGTTTCATCGTTATCTCCTTTTTGATATTCAGCTGGAAAACTGCCGCTTCAAGTCCTCGAAGGACATGAGCTCCCCCGCGATGGCGCTGGCGGCTACCGTGGGAGGGCTGGCGAGCCATACGCTACCGGGGCCACCCCGTCCAGGAAAGTTGCGATTGATGGCGCTCACGGTGACCTGGTCAGGCCTCACGGAGCCACCCGGACCACAGTTCCCGCACGCACCGCAGGAAGGCTGGAGAATCCGTACTCCCACGCGCTCGAATGCATCGAGGTAGCCCGCTGCCACACAATGGTCTCGAACCGCTGTCGTGCCAAACTGCAGGAACAGTTCGACACTTGGCGCGACGCGCAGGCCACGGTCAGCGGCCCATTGCAGTACCTCGTGGTAGTGCTCAAAATCTTCCCGTTTGCCAGCGGTGCAGGAGCCTCCGTAGGCGATGTCGATCCGTACCTTCTGCCCGATCGTCGAAAGCGGTAGGCCATTGCCCGGATCCCCGGGGGCTGCAACCATGGGCGGCACCGCTGAACAGTCGATCCGGATGGTCTGCGCATATTGGGCATCCGGGTCGCTGTGCATCCATTCCTCGATCGCAAAACGCACCCCACGTCGCTCCTGGAGAAAACGGACCGTTTCTGCATCCGGCGCCACGATCCCGGTGAAGCCCCCGAGTTCTGCTGTCATGTTGGTGAAGGTCGCGCGCTCGTCGGTGCTCATCCGCGCAATGGCCGTTCCCGTGAACTCGAAGACCTTTCCGACGCCGCCACCCGCGCGGATATAGGGCTGGGCCAGCAAGTGCAGGACGACATCCTTGGCAGTGACGCCAGGAGCCAGCTCTCCATCGAGGACGATGCGCAGGCTCTCCGGGACCGTCAGACGTACGGCGCCCGTGACAAAGGCATTCGCCATGTCGGTGGTTCCGACGCCGAATGCAACGCATCCCAGGGCGCCGCTGTGGGTCGTGTGGGAATCCGTGCCCGCTACCAATTGGCCGGGAAGCGCGTAGTGCTCGGCCATCATCGCGTGCGAGATACCCGCAACGTTGCTGCCATCGTCCTCCCGGGCCTCGAGCTCAGTCAGGGTGCGGTGGCTGCGCAGCCCGTACTCGCTGGCGAAGTCGCGCTGGGCACGCACCATGCGGTGCACATTGGGTACCAGGCCGCCCCTGACGTGGGCCGGGCTTTCCTCTACATAGGAGGTATGGTCCTCGAAGACGATGATGGAGTGGGGCTCATTGAGCTCAAGCGGCCGACCGAAAGTCGCGTGCAGCATGTGCGCCGCCATGCCGGTGTAGTACTCGTGAATGAAACGCCAGTCGGCACGTACGAATGCGCCATCGCCCGGAGCCGGATCTTGCGGCGTTGCCTCTGTGGCCAGCGCATGCCGGGCCACGATTTTTTCGAAGAGAGTCCGTGGCTGGCTGACTTGATCCATGCCCGATGCCGAGATTCGGCCAAGATGCGCCTGGCCGAATGGCAGCAGGCCACCTTCGCGGAGGATGGCTGCTGCGAGGGTGTCCCGGCCCTGAGTGAGTTCGTCCCAGGGAATGTCCTCCCCCGCTTCAATCCGGGGAATCAGGCTGAAATCCGTGGAGGTGATCAGCCCGATGTTGTCGGCGTTCTGGCGGTAGATGCGCTCAAAACTCTCTGCGATTACCAGGCGAACGCCGGCAAGCTTTTCTGCTGCCGGGCTGTGTTCCCGCGAGGAACCTTTGCCGTAGCGCTTTCCTGCAACGACCACCTGGATACCGCTGTTGCGCACCGCGTCGACGGCGATGGGAAATTCGCCACCGGTCTTGAAGCCCGAGTAGGGGTAGCGCCCCAGTTCATCGTCGAAATGCGTGAGGATCGCGATGGGGGTGATCTCATCTGTGGACACGTCATCGCGCAGGGGATGCGCATCCGCCAACTTCACCTGCTGGCCATCGAGCGCCTTCTTTACCGTTGCAGGGCAATGGCTGAGGTAAAGAATGTGGGGCGAGAAGTGGAGGGGTAACCGTGATTTGGCTTGCATGCCTCCATCTTGGGCCGCCGCTACGCCAGCGGGTAGCGCTAAGACAGCACAGGGGAGGGCGCAGAAATCGACATCCGGGATTACCCGGAAAGCGCATCCAACAGTGCCTGGACCGCTCGAAGCTGGGGCTGGCGCCGCAAGGCATACAGGCGCAGTTCCCGGTGGGCCCACGGATCCGACAGCGGGCGCAGTGTGAAGCGGGCCGTGCCGGCATAGGCGGCCGCGGCACTTTGGGGAATGACAGCAATGCCCAGACCTGCTTCCACCATCCGGCACACGGCGTCGAAACTGCTCAGGGACACTTCGGGAGAGAATTTCATCTGCACAGCCTCTGCCCGCTCATGGAGCATCCGGTCCAGCGACCCTCCCTGGTGCACGCCTATGAGAGGGAACTCGAGTACCTGGGAAAAATCGGGGGATTCGGTGCGTTCCAGAGGGTGGCCGCCGGGAATGACCACCTGCAGTGGGTCTGTCGCGAAATACCAGGAATCCAGGCCAGAGGAAGCCGTGACAGCCACTCCTACCCCCACATCGGCACGGTCGTCGAGACAGGCCCTGATGACTTCTCGCGTATCGGCTTCATGCAGTGCTATCCGCACATGCGGGTAGTGGGTCTTGAACAGCGACAGTCGCTCTGGCAGAAAGCCCACGACCGCCGACATGTTGGCATACAGGCGCACCGTGCCGCGTACCTCGTCACCATGCATCTGCACTTCGCGCACCAGTCCCTGCAATTCGTTGTCTATCTGCAGGCCCCGCTCAAAAACGATGCGCCCCGCATCGGTCAACGCGACACCGCGCGGAGAGCGGATCAGCAAAGGCGTGCCGAAGGCATGCTCGAGGTCGGCGAGCCGGCGGCTCAGCGCAGAGGAAGCGATGTGCTCTTGTTCGGCAGCTCTGGCGATCGAGCCGGTATGGGCGACGGCAACGAACAGCCGCAGGCTATAGGCATCGAGGCGTCTGACCGGGGTGGGAGACTGCTTCATCGTGGCAAGAGGTGAGTGCAATGGAGAAACGGGGCAAACCTGCGGGCGGAAAGCGCGCCCACGCGGGAGCGTTCGCCATTCTTGCATTTATCGCCAGGCCGCAGGAGTCTTGAAAGACTCCGTAGACATCTGGCCGAACCGCGAGCCGATGTCTGGAATCGGTCGCAGCGGAACTTAGCCGGGGAAGGCCGAACGTCTCAGATCAGCCTGGAGTAGTCATCTGCCTATTCGGCCATCCAAGAATTGCTACCTCGCGATGAGCAGGACAGCCTATTCGATTCCACGAAGTTCTTCAAGCGCCGCTTTCTTGATTTCCAAGTGACCTCCTGTCGACAGGGGTTGAGGTGAGGTCGACAAGAGTTCGTAGAGCGGAACTGCTAACTGTCCGGCAGCAGTGGGTGAAGCCTGAGCACGCCACGTCATTGAACACGTCGGCAAGGTCACAACTCCGCATGGAGAGCAACTGCCGAGGTAAGCGGCCGCACTGTGATATCGCTTCCGGATTCGGGTAAACCATGATCTGCATTAATTTATATTGTTCGACAATATTGTTGGTCAATTTATAAACCGCATCGCTCTTCTACGAAATGAACGAGGACGATGTGGCACACGCCCGGTTTTGGGCTCTGCAGGGGATTGGTAAATGAACAAGGTGTATCCCAGCGCCGAAGCAGCGCTTGACGGGCTGGCCAGAGATGGCCAGCTCATCGCCGTCGGCGGCTTTGGTCTTTGCGGCATTCCAGAAGCCCTGATCGACGCCCTGTTGGCGTCTGGCGTCAAGGATCTGACGGCCATCTCTAACAACGCGGGAGTCGATAACTTCGGCCTGGGCAAGTTGCTGCGCTCGCGCCAGATCCGCAAGATGATCGCGAGCTATGTGGGCGAGAACAAGGAGTTTGAGCGGCAGTTTCTTGCTGGAGAGCTCGAACTGGAGTTCACTCCGCAGGGGACGCTTGCCGAGAAGTTACGGGCGGGTGGAGCAGGGATTCCCGCATTCTTCACACGCACGGGTGTCGGCACCGTGGTAGCTGATGGAAAGGAACTGCGCGAATTTGGAGGTAAGACGTATGTCCTGGAGGAGTCGCTCGTGCCTGAACTGTCGCTTGTGAAAGCATGGAAGGCAGACCGGGCCGGCAACCTGGTATTTCGGCGGACTGCGCGCAATTTCAACCCTGCCGTTGCGGTGGCTGGGCAGTGCACGGTGGTGGAAGTCGAGGAAATCATGGAGACCGGCAGCCTTGATCCGGACGAGATTCATCTGCCAGGCATCTACGTGCATCGCATCGTTGTGAATGCAAACCCGGAAAAACGGATTGAACGCCGTACGGTACGGCAGAGTGAAGGAAACTGACATGGCATGGACGCATGACCAAATGGCCGCACGAGCGGCGCAAGAGCTCCAAGATGGTTTCTATGTCAATCTGGGGATTGGCCTGCCTACGCGTGTTGCGAACTTCGTGGATCCAGCGATTGATGTCTGGCTGCAGAGCGAGAACGGAATGCTGGGGATCGGCCCCTATCCCTTCGAAGAGCAAGTGGACCCGGACATCATCAATGCAGGCAAGGAGACTGTGACGACCATTCCGGGAACCAGTATCGTTGGTTCACACGATAGCTTTGCCATGGTTCGGGGAGGCAAGATCAACTTGTCGATCCTGGGTGCTCTTCAGGTGAGTGCGCGCGGCGACTTGGCTAATTGGATGATCCCGGGCAAGATGGTCAAGGGCATGGGCGGCGCGATGGATCTGGTAGCGGGTGTCGGCCGGGTGATCATCCTCATGGAGCACGTGGCACGACGCAAGGATGGAGGATGGGACATGAAGATCCTCCCGGAGTGCACGCTACCCTTGACAGGGCTTTCCGTGGTCTCCAGGATCATCACCGATCTGTGCGTTCTTGATGTGGTGGCGGATGGTCTGCAACTGGTGGAGCTTGCGAACGGCGTCAGCCGTGAGGACGTGCAGGCGATGACCGGGGTACCGCTCTTGTAAAAGCCTTCCCCGCTTTGGCTTCACACCGCAGTGATGCCTGGCGCACAGCAGGTTGGTGTCTGCAGGGTTCCTTGCATCTTGACGAGATCCCTCACTCTGGGTTGCCGGACACCTTTCGGATGATGGCTGTGCGCACGTTCTGCACGTGCACCATGCCAGCCTTGTCTGCAGCTGGCTCGTCGCCGCGCAGCACGGCTTCACACATGACCTGGTAGTCATGCATGCGTACCTTCTGCAGCGTAGAGGGCCGATGCTGAGCGTAGACGATGGGCATCTGTATGGAGGGAAAAAGCCGTTTCAGTTCGCGGCTGCCGCTGGTGGTGAGCAGAGCACGGTACAGGCTGCGCCGCGCAACTGCAAAAGCATCAGTATCTTGCGAGTCATAGGCCCGCGTGAGTTCCTGCAGTGCTCGCTCTAGGGGCTCCCGTGAACGCCCGCTGGCAATGCCGTGGGCCGCGCTTTTGGCGAGCAGGCCGGTCATGCGCTCGGCTACATCCAGCACTTCCAGGGTTTCCTGGAGGCTCAGCGCGCGGATGGCGGCCCCCTTGTTGCGCAGGACCTCGACAACGCCCTGAGCTGCCAGGTGTTGCAGGGCTTCCCGCACGGAATTTCGGCTCACTCCGTATTGCTCCGTGAGGTCAGCCTCCACCAGCCGCTGGCCTGGCACCAGCGTCCTCTCTGCCAGGGCATTCATGATTCCGTAGAACACCACGCTGGATGCGCTGGCGACGTCGTCAGATGGTTTGGATTCTTTTGAAGGCATGGTGCAGGCGATATCGATGGGCTGAATGATACGCATCTGTGCTCGGGGTCTGAATGTGCTTGCAGTATGGTGAATTTTCGTGCAACAATATTGTCCAACAATATCGTTGGATAAAATCAGGAATGAGGAGCACATGGACTTTTCGCTTTCGCCACAGTTACTGGAGCTGCGCGACAGGACGCGGCGCTTCATTGCCGAGCAGGTGATTCCGTTGGAGAACGATAGGCGCCAGTCTGCTCATGGCCCTAGCGAAGAGCTGCGCCGCGAACTGGTCGACCGTGCCCGTGAGGCCGGGCTGCTCACGCCGCACGCTTCTGTGGAAATGGGCGGATTGGGGCTGAGCCACATTGCGAAGGCAGTTGTTTTCGAGGAAGCCGGCTACTCGTGGCTGGGCCCCACAGCGCTCAACATCCATGCGCCAGACGAAGGCAATATCCACCTGATGGAGGAGGTCGCCACGTCGGCGCAGAAAGAGCGCTGGCTGCGTCCGCAGGTGGCGGGCGAGACGCGCTCGTGCTTTGCGATGACCGAGCCTTCACCGGGTGCGGGTGCTGACCCATCGATGCTCGCCACTACTGCAGTGAAGGATGGCGAGGACTATCTGATCAATGGCACGAAGTGGTTCATCACCGGAGCCGAAGGTGCGGACTATGTGATCATCATGGCGCGTATGGAAGATGGCTCGGCCACCATGTTTCTCAGCGACATGGATCGTCCAGAAATCGTGCTCGAGCGAAGTATGGATGCTATGGATTCCTGCTTCACGGGCGGACACGGCGTGCTGCGCTTCAACAATCTGCGCGTGCCTGTGAGCGATGTGTTGGGCGAGATCGGGCAGGGCTTTCGCTATGCGCAGGTGCGTCTTGCCCCCGCGCGTCTCACGCACTGCATGCGCTGGCTGGGCCAGGCGCGCCGTGCGCATGAAACGGCGCTGGAGTACACCCGCAGACGCCAGGCGTTCGGTAAGCCGCTTGCCGAGCACGAAGGCGTGGGTTTCATGCTGGCCGACAACGACATGGATCTGCACACCGCGCGCTTGAACATCTGGCACACGGCGTGGCTGCTCGACCAAGGCGAAAAGTGCAATTATGAATCGAGCCGTGCCAAGGTGATCTGCTCCGAAGCCGAGTGGCGCGTAGTAGATCGCAGCGTGCAGATGCTCGGCGGCCAGGGCGTGACCGGTGAGACCCCGGTGATGCGCATCTTCAGTGACATGCGCGCATTCCGCATCTATGACGGCCCGAGCGAAGTGCATCGCTGGAGCATGGCGCGCAAGCTGGTGCACATGGCGGAGAAAGCTGCGGCGGAGGATGTGGCATGAGAGATGTCATGAGCAAATTCAGCCTCCAGGGCAAGCTGGTGCTGGTGACCGGTGCATCGAGCGGTCTCGGTACCCATTTCGCGAGGATGCTCGCGGCCCATGGCGCGAAGGTGGCGCTGGCCGCACGGCGCGCCGACAAGCTGCAGTCCGTGGTGGATGGCATCGCGGCGGACGGCGGGGATGCGCGGGCGTTCTCGCTCGACGTGAGCAGTGCGTCAAGCGTGAAGGACTGCTTCGATGCGGTCGGCGAATGGGCCGTACCCGATGTGGTCATCAACAATGCCGGTATCACCGTCACGCGCGCGCTGCTGGAGCAGACCGAAGACGACTTTGACCAGGTGATGGATACCAACCTCAAGGGCAACTGGCTGGTCGCGACCGAAGGTGCTCGCCGCATGGTGGCCGCCAAAAAGGGCGGTGCGATTGTGAACGTGGCCTCGATCCTTGGCGAGCGTGTGGGCGGTGGTGTGGCGCCTTATGCGATCTCCAAGGCGGGCGTGATTCAGGCCACCAAGGCCATGGCGCTGGAACTCGCGCGCTATGGCATCCGCGTGAATGCGCTGCTGCCCGGTTACGTGATCACTGATTTGAATCGTGACTTTCTGACCAGCGAGCCGGGCGAAAAACTGCGCATGCGCATTCCAAGCCGCCGCTTCAGCGAACTTGCCGATCTCGATGGCCCTCTGCTGCTGCTTGCCTCCGATGCCGGGGCGGCGATGTCGGGTGCGACCGTTGCTGTGGATGGCGCACACCTGGTGAGTGGACTATGAATGCAGCTACCAACTTGCCCATGGATGCGCTGGTCGCGTATCTGTTCAAAAAGGGCCTCGCGGACGCCGATCCCATCGATGTGAGTGTGCTTGCGGGCGGGCAATCCAATCCCACCTTCCGCATCGATGTTGGCAAGGGACGACAGTACGTGCTGCGCAAGAAGCCAGCGGGAGCACTGCTTGCCTCAGCCCATGCGATTGACCGCGAATTCCGTGTAATGAAGGCGCTTGCAGATACCGGCGTGCCGGTGCCCCGCATGCTCGATTATTGCGAGGATGCAACCCTACTCGGTACGCCGTTCTACGTGATGGAGTTCTTGCAGGGCCGCGTGTTCATGGATCAGGGCCTGCCGGGTATGAACAACGCCGAGCGTCTGGCGATCTATCGCGAGATGAACCGCGTGATCGCCGCGCTGCATGCAGTGGACTACAAGGCGGTGGGCCTCGGGGACTATGGCAAGGAAGGCAACTACGTCGGCCGCCAGATTGCCCGGTGGACGCGCCAGTGCCAGGAGTCGACGCTGTCGGTGAGCGAGTCCATGCATAAGCTGATGGACTGGCTGCCGGAACACCTGCCTGCTGGCGACGAAACGACGCTGGTTCACGGTGACTACCGCCTCGACAACCTGATCTTCCATCCGACCGAGGCGCGCGTGATCGGGGTGCTCGATTGGGAACTGTCTACGCTGGGGCATCCACTAGCCGACCTGGCCTATCAGTGCATGGGCTGGCGCATTCCGCACGACTTATGGCGCGGTATTGGGGGGCTCGATCTCGCAAAGCTCGGCATTCCCTCGGAAGGGCAATATGTGAAGTGGTACGGCGACGCCACGGGCCGCGATGCGGCTGGGCATTGGGATTTCTATATCGCCTACAACCTGTTCCGCATGGCGGCCATCTTGCATGGCATTGCGCAGCGTGCCGCTGAGGGCAACGCTGCGGCGGCCGATGCCGTGGAGACCGGACGCAAAGCAGGTCCGCTTGCCGACCTGGGCTGGCAGGCTGCGCAGTCTTACCAGCCAGGAGGCTGAGAGCCGCTATTGCCGTATCCATGATCCGCAGCCCCATACAACACACAAGGAGACAAGGGCAGGGTAGCACAGCGCCATTCTGGCGGATGTGCTGCCTCGTCCAGATTGGCCATCATGAGTGATGTCATTCTTCAGACCACCGACCTGACCAAGGAGTTCCGGGGGTTCACGGCGGTGAGCAACGTCAACCTCTCGGTGGCGCGCGGCTCCATCCATGCGCTCATCGGCCCCAATGGCGCCGGCAAGACCACCTGCTTCAACCTGCTGACCAAGTTCCTGACGCCGACCAAGGGCGTCATCCGCTTCAACGGCATCGACATCACCAACGAGCAGCCCGCGCAGATCGCTCGGCGCGGGGTGATCCGCTCGTTCCAGATCTCGGCGGTGTTCCCGCACCTCACGCTGCTGGAGAACGTGCGCGTGGGTCTGCAGCGTGGCCTGGGCACGGCCTTCCATTTCTGGCGCAGCGAACAGTCGCTGAACCAGCTCAACGAGCGCGCCCGGGCGCTGCTCGAAGAGGTGGGCCTCGCGCACATGGCCGACGAGGTCACCGTCAACCTGCCCTATGGCCAGAAGCGGGCGCTGGAGATCGCCACCACGCTGGGCATGGAGCCCGAGCTGATGCTGCTCGACGAGCCCACGCAGGGCATGGGCCACGAGGACGTGGACCGCGTCACCCAGCTCATCAAGAAGGTGTCGGCGGGCCGCACCATCCTGATGGTGGAGCACAACATGAAGGTGATCTCCACCATCGCCGACCGCATCACGGTGCTGCAGCGCGGAGCCATCCTGGCGGAAGGCGACTACCAGACGGTGTCGCAGAACCCGCAGGTGATGGAAGCCTATATGGGCACGACCGACGGCCAACTGCAAGGGGCCCACTGAGCATGAACAACGCAACGACTCCCGCGCTCGAGATCAACGACCTGCAGGCCTGGTATGGCGAATCGCACGTGCTGCACGGCGTGCAGATGCGCGTGATGCCCGGCGAAGTGGTGACCCTGCTGGGCCGCAACGGCGCCGGGCGCACCTCGACCATGCGTGCCGTGATGGGGCTGACCGGCGCGCGCAAGGGCTCGATCAAGATCAACGGCGTGGAAACCATCCAGATGCCCACGCACCGCATCGCCCACCTGGGCGTGGGCTATTGCCCTGAAGAGCGCGGCATCTTCGCCAGCCTCTCGTGCGAAGAGAACCTGATGCTGCCACCGGCGCTCAAGACCGGCACCGACGGCATGTCGGTGGACGAGATCTACGCCATGTTCCCCAACCTGGCCGAGCGCCGCCAGAGCCAGGGCACGCGCCTGTCGGGCGGCGAGCAGCAGATGCTGGCGGTGGCGCGCATTTTGCGCACCGGCGCCAAGCTGCTCTTGCTCGACGAGATCTCGGAAGGCTTGGCGCCGGTGATCGTGCAGGCGCTGGCGCGCATGATCGTGAGCCTGCGCCAGAAGGGCTACACCATCGTGATGGTGGAGCAGAACTTCCGCTTTGCGGCGCCGTTGGCCGACCGCCTGTATGTGATGGAGCACGGCCAGATCGTGGAGCAGTTCGGCGCGTCCGAGCTGGAGGCCAAGATGCCTTTGCTCAATACCCTGCTCGGCGTCTGAATTTTTTGAAACACCATAAGGAGACTGCAATGAAGGTGACGATGAGGACATTGGCTGGCGCGCTTGGCGTCATGGGAATGGCATTGACGGCAGCCCACGCTCAGGAAAAGGTAAAGGTCGGCTATATCACTGATATGTCTGGTCTATATGCGGATCTGGAAGGAAAGAATGGCGGAGTGGCTATTCAGATGGCGATTGACGACTTCGGTGGCAAGGTACTGGGCAAGTCGATCGAGTTGCTCTCGGCCGACCACCAGAACAAGGCTGACATCGCTGCGAGCAAGGTCCGAGAGTGGGTTGATACGCAGGACCTCACCATGATCTTCAGTGGGTCCAACTCAGGCACGGCCTTGGCTTTGGCTAAGGTGGCTGAAGAGAAAAAGCGCGTGATGATCAACAATAGTGCCGCCACCTCGGCACTGACCAATGAGCAATGTACTCCTTATACCGTGCACTATGCTTATGACACCGTTGCGCTTTCCAAGGGCGCAGCCGGAGCTATCGTGGAAAACGGAGGGAAGAGCTGGTTCTTCGTCACTGCAGACTACGCATTCGGACAGGCGATGGAGGCCGATGCCTCGAAGGTTGTCAAGGAAAAAGGCGGCACGGTGGTGGGCACGGTCAAGCACCCGCTCAACGCCTCCGACTTCTCTTCCTTCCTGCTGCAGGCGCAGAACTCCAAGGCCCAGGTGCTGGCGTTGGCCAATGCGGGTGGCGACACCGTCAACTCCATCAAGGCCGCCAAGGAGTTCGGTATTGGTAAGTCGATGAAAGTGAGCCCCTTGCTCGTCTTCTACACCGATATCCACAGCCTGGGGTTGAAAAACACTGAGGGTATGCAATTCGTCACCAGTTGGTATTGGGACATGAATGACGAAACCCGCAAGTTCGCTGATCGCTTCATGGCCAAGACCAAGCGCCGCCCCAGCGAAATCCAAGCGGCGGACTACTCTGCCATGATGAACTACCTGAAGGCAGTACAAACCGCCGGCAGCACCGATGCAGACAAAGTCATGGCTGCCTGGCGCGGTATGAAGATGAGCGACTTCTTCGCTTCTGGCTACCTGCGCGCTGATGGTCGCTACGTGCACGACATGCTGCTCGTGCAGGTCAAGTCGCCCAAAGAATCCACGGGTACCTGGGACTACTACAAGATCGTCAAACAATTGCCCGGCGAAGAAGTCTTCACCACCAAGGCCGAGTCCAAGTGCGCGCTCTGGAAGTAATTTCCGGACCGACATCTAGCTAGATCCACTGCTGTGTGAGCCCCTCATGGACATATTTGGTGTTTCATTGCCGGCGATGCTGAGCCAGCTTTTGCTGGGCCTGGTCAATGG
>NZ_BAAGSH010000025.1:0-1268 GCF_054782535.1 Comamonas humi
CGACTCTTGGGAAGCTTCGTGCGGTACGCCGAGGCGGCAGCACGAAGTGCTTGGACTGCTCCAGCAAGGCCGCAAGCTGCTTTGGCAAGGTCCCTGCAGAGTCCAGGCTGAGCACCGACAGCAGATTCACGATGGCGTAGCTAGCCGTATGGAAGCTGATGCGCTGGGGCTCGACCTTGGCATGCGCGGCCATCTCACGCATCCAGCGGCGCAGTAGCGTGTAGGCGATCAGCACACCCCACAACTCCTGGCGCACCAGTTCGGGCTGCTTGCTGCGCAGCACCGGCTCGCCTTCCTGCAGTGATTGCTTGATCTCCCGGAACCCCAGCTCGATCTCCCAGCGCTGGCGGTACAGCTCGGCCAAGTCACGTGCCGGGTGTGTGCGGTGATCTGGCAATGAGGTGATGAAGCGCCGCAGCCGGCCGCCCACATCCACTTCGATCAGTCGCGCCTGCCAGTGGCTGGGCAGCTCTGGACGCGCCTTGCGCGCTTGCGGTGACACCGGCATACGGATGAGTGCGTCGCCGGGCACGAGTTGTTCGACGATCTCGTGGCGCAAATTGTCCCGGGCCCGCATCAGCCAGTGCCGCTGCTCACCCGCAGCTTGCCAGTCCAGCAAGAATGCAGCCGAGAAGTACGCCCGGTCGAACAAGGTCACCGAGTAGTCCTGCCCGCGCAACTGCGCCGCCAGGCTCAATTCACCGCAGTCCATGGCGCCCAGCCTGGCATCCAGGAGCTCATGGCTGTGGGTATCCATCAAGCAAGTGGCGCGGATCTGCGGCCAGGACAACACGCCATGCTGGTTGCTGCAACTGCCCAGTTGTGCTCGGTTGTCCGGCGTGTCTGGAGCCGACCAGACCACGCCATCCACGGCCAGCACGCGCAGGGGGCGCTGCACCTTCTGCACAGAGCGACTCCAAGCCTGGGTCAGCAGAGCAAACAGCTCGGCCAGGGGCTCCTCGCCCAGGCGCTGGCGGGCCTGCACGCTGGCGCTGGGGGCGGGCAGCGCTTGTCCACCCAGGCTCAAATCCAACTGCTGCACAACCTGCCATAGTGGCCGATTGCGAAACAGCGCCAGCCCTATCACCAGCCACACGGCATGCTCGGCAGGCAGCTTGCGCCGCCGGATCGAAGCCTTGCCACTGCTCTTGAGCGCCTGCTCGATCCATGCGGGGTCTATCAACGCGCTGAGCTCATCAAGCCGATCAGGAACTCGGGGCAGGGTATCGCGCAGTGCGCTCTGAAGCAGGCTCATCAAGCAAAAAAGG
>NZ_BAAGSH010000026.1:0-2371 GCF_054782535.1 Comamonas humi
CTTCACGCTCACGTTGTGGATAAGTTCTTGGGCGTCTTCTCCTTCTTGCTGGTCTGTGGTGGTTGCTGTGCGGAGCTGTTTTTGAAGCGGAAGCTGTCGTTACCAGTTTCCAGAATATGGCAGTGATGCGTGAGCCGGTCCAGCAGCGCCGTGGTCATCTTCGCATCCCCGAACACACTGGCCCACTCGCTGAAGCTCAAGTTGGTGGTAATCACAACACTGGTGCGCTCGTACAGTTTGGACAGCAGGTGGAACAGCAAGGCCCCTCCTGAGGCGCTGAACGGCAGGTAGCCCAGCTCATCCAGGATCACCAGATCCACATAGGCCAGCCGGTGGGCAATCTGACCGGGCTTGCCTTGAGCCTTCTCGTCTTCCAATGCATTGACCAGTTCCACCGTGGAGAAGAACCGCACCCTGCGGTGATGGTGCTCAATGGCCTGCACCCCCAAGGCGGTGGCGATGTGGGTCTTACCTGTGCCCGGCCCTCCGACCAGCACCACGTTGTTGGCATCCTCCAGGAACTCGCACCGGTGCAACTGGCGCACCAGGGCTTCGTTGACTTCGCTGTGGCTGAAGTCAAAGCCAGCCAGATCCCGATACGCGGGGAACCTGGCCACCTTCAGCTGATAGGCCACCGATCGTACTTCGCGTTCGGCGGTCTCAGCCTTGAGTAGTTGAGACAGGATGGGCTGGGCTGCGTCGAAGGCCGGCGCACCTTGCTCAGCCAGTTCCGCAACAGCCTGGGCCATGCCGTGCATCTTGAGCTCGCGCAGCATGATCACGATGGAAGCGATGGCGGGATCATGACGCATAGCGCACCTCCCTCAGTTGGTCATAGCGAAGCACGTTGGCCTGGGGCTCCACAGACAACTTGAGGGCCTGGGGCGATGTGACCGGCGCTGGGGCGGGCTTGCCATCCAACAGGCGGTGCAGCACGTTCAGGATGTGGGTCTTGCTGGCAGCACCTGACTCCAGAGCCAGTTCCACTGCGGCGAGCACGGCCTGCTCATCGTGGTGCAGCACCAGTGCCAGAACCTCAACCATCTCCCGGTCTCCACCAGGTTGCTTGAGCAAGGTGGCCTGCAGGCGCTTGAAGGCCGCAGGCAGCTCCAGGAATGGAGCGCCATTGCGCAACGCCCCGGGCTTGCGCTGCAGCACCGCCAGGTAGTGGCGCCAGTCGTACACGGTCTGCCCAGCGCCATGGTGGTTACGCTCGATCAGGCGCTGGTGTTCGCAGACAATCTGGCCTTCGGCCGCGACCACCAGGCGATCGGCATAGACCCGCAGGCTCACAGGTCGGTTGGCATACGGCGCTGGCACGCTGTAGCGGTTGCGCTCGAAGTGAATCAAGCAGGTGGGCGAGACCCGCTTGGTGTGCTCCACAAAGCCATCGAAGGGCCGGGGCACCGGCATCAAGGCGTCCTTCTCCTCGGCCCAGATGTCCGCGACGGTGCCCGGCAGCTTGCCATGCTCAATCTCATGCCACAGCGCCACACACCGCTGCTCAAGCCATGCGTTGAGTTCAGGCAGGCCAGGGAATGGCGGCACCACCTGCCATAGGCGATGGCGGGCGTCGCGGACGTTCTTCTCCACCTGGCCCTTCTCCCAGCCAGAAGCCGGGTTGCAGAACTCGGCCTCGAACAGGAAGTGGCTGACCATGGCGGCGAAGCGCGCGTTGACATCGCGCTCCTTGCCACGCCGCACTCGGTCTACGGCGGTGCGCATGTTGTCGTAGATGCCTCTCCTGGGCACCCCGCCCAGCACCACGAACGCGTGGTTGTGGGCGTCAAACAGCATCTCGTGCGTCTGCAGGAGATAGGCACGCAGGTAGAAGGCCCGGCTGTGGCTGAGCTTGAAGTGAGCCACCTGCAGCTTGGTGCGCACGCCGGCTAGAATGGCCCAGTCCTCACTCCAGTCGAACTGGAACGCCTCACCCGGCCCGAAGGCCAGCGGAACGAAGGTGCCGCGGCCGGTGGTCTGCTGGGCCACCAGACGCTGCTCTTGCCAGAGGCGGGCAAAGGCCGCTACGCGGTTGTAGGAGCCGGTGTAGCCCAGGGCTTGAAGATCGGCGTACATCTGCTTGACAGTGCGCCGCTGTTTGCGGGATCGGCCAGCTTCCGTCTTGAGCCAGCCAGCGAGCTTCAATGCGAAGGGATCGAGCTTGGAAGGGCTGACCCGCTTGGCGTAGCGCGGTTCGGCCTCGCCTGCGCGCAGGTACTTGCGGATGGTGTTGCGCGAGAGGCCCGTGCGGCGGGCGATCTCCCTGATGGACAACTGCTCTCGCAGGGCCCAGCGCCTAATGACACTCAGTGTTGCCACGTCTATCACTCCTGGTCTCCTGCTGCTCAACAAAGCAGCAGGTTAGGGTTAG
>NZ_BAAGSH010000027.1:0-5348 GCF_054782535.1 Comamonas humi
ACTGTCCTGTTCGGGATGGGAAGGAGTGGTTCCAACTTGCTATGGTCATCAGGCATAACTTGTGCGCTTGGCTGGTGGTGATACCAACCAAGCTAAATTCATAGAATCGGAATCAGTATTGATTGCGCCTTGTTGGCATAACTTCTGCGGTTGCAGAGTTCTTTGATCTTGAATCAAAGTTATAGGGTCAAGCCGCACGAGCAATTAGTACTGGTTAGCTCAATGCATTACTGCACTTGCACACCCAGCCTATCAACGTCCTGGTCTAGAACGACTCTTCAGGGGGGTCAAGCCCCCGGCAGATCTCATCTTGAAACGAGTTTCCCGCTTAGATGCTTTCAGCGGTTATCTCTTCCACACTTAGCTACTCGGCGATGCCACTGGCGTGACAACCGATACACCAGAGGTGTGTCCACTCCGGTCCTCTCGTACTAGGAGCAGGCTTCCTCAAATCTGCAGCGCCCACGGAAGATAGGGACCAAACTGTCTCACGACGTTTTAAACCCAGCTCACGTACCTCTTTAAATGGCGAACAGCCATACCCTTGGGACCGACTACAGCCCCAGGATGAGATGAGCCGACATCGAGGTGCCAAACACCGCCGTCGATATGAACTCTTGGGCGGTATCAGCCTGTTATCCCCAGAGTACCTTTTATCCGTTGAGCGATGGCCCTTCCATACAGAACCACCGGATCACTATGTCCTGCTTTCGCATCTGCTCGACTTGTCAGTCTCGCAGTTAAGCACGCTTATGCCATTGCACTATCGTCACGATGTCCGACCGTAACTAGCGTACCTTCGAACTCCTCCGTTACGCTTTGGGAGGAGACCGCCCCAGTCAAACTGCCTACCATGCACTGTCCCCGATCCCGATTAGGGACCTAGGTTAGAACCTCAAACGCACCAGGGTGGTATTTCAACGTTGGCTCCATGACATCTAGCGACATCACTTCAAAGCCTCCCACCTATCCTACACAGATCCGTTCAAAGTCCAATACAAAGCTACAGTAAAGGTTCATGGGGTCTTTCCGTCTTTCCGCGGGGAGATTGCATCATCACAAACATTTCAACTTCGCTGAGTCTCAGGAGGAGACAGTGTGGCCATCGTTACGCCATTCGTGCAGGTCGGAACTTACCCGACAAGGAATTTCGCTACCTTAGGACCGTTATAGTTACGGCCGCCGTTTACTGGGACTTCAATCAAGAGCTTGCACCCCATCATTTAATCTTCCAGCACCGGGCAGGCGTCACACCCTATACGTCCACTTTCGTGTTTGCAGAGTGCTGTGTTTTTATTAAACAGTCGCAGCCACCTATTCTTTGCAACCCCTTTGGGCTCCCCTTGTTCAGGTTCACCTACTGAGGGCACACCTTCTCCCGAAGTTACGGTGTCAATTTGCCGAGTTCCTTCTCCTGAGTTCTCTCAAGCGCCTTAGAATACTCATCTCGCGCACCTGTGTCGGTTTGCGGTACGGTCGTCAATAGCTGAAGCTTAGTGGCTTTTCCTGGAAGCTGGGTATCACTCACTTCGTCTGCAAGCAGACCCGTTATCACCCCTCATCTAAGCCCGGCGGATTTGCCTACCAGGCACGACTACAGGCTTGAACCAACATATCCAACAGTTGGCTGAGCTAACCTTCTCCGTCCCCACATCGCACTATTGATCGGTACAGGAATATTGACCTGTTTCCCATCAGCTACGCATCTCTGCCTCGCCTTAGGGGCCGACTCACTCTACGCCGATGAACGTTGCGTAGAAAACCTTGCGCTTACGGCGAGCGGGCTTTTCACCCGCTTTAACGCTACTCATGTCAGCATTCGCACTTCTGATACCTCCAGCATCCGTTACCAGACACCTTCTCAGGCTTACAGAACGCTCTCCTACCACGCACAGTAAACTGTGCATCCGCAGCTTCGGTAACTGGCTTAGCCCCGTTACATCTTCCGCGCAGGACGACTCGATCAGTGAGCTATTACGCTTTCTTTAAATGATGGCTGCTTCTAAGCCAACATCCTGACTGTTTTAGCCTTCCCACTTCGTTTCCCACTTAGCCAATTTTAGGGACCTTAGCTGGCGGTCTGGGTTGTTTCCCTCTTGAGTCCGGACGTTAGCACCCGGTGCTCTGTCTCCCAAGCTGTACTCTGCAGTATTCGGAGTTTGCATAGGTTTGGTAAGTCGCCATGACCCCCTAGCCTAAACAGTGCTCTACCCCCGCAGGTAATACTTGAGGCACTACCTAAATAGTTTTCGGAGAGAACCAGCTATTTCCAAGTTTGTTTAGCCTTTCACCCCTATCCACAGCTCATCCCCTAGTTTTGCAACACTAGTGGGTTCGGACCTCCAGTACCTGTTACGGCACCTTCATCCTGGCCATGGATAGATCACTTGGTTTCGGGTCTACACCCAGCGACTAGTCGCCCTATTCGGACTCGATTTCTCTACGCCTTCCCTATTCGGTTAAGCTTGCCACTGAATGTAAGTCGCTGACCCATTATACAAAAGGTACGCCGTCACCCCGAAGGGCTCCGACTTTTTGTAAGCATGCGGTTTCAGGATCTATTTCACTCCCCTCCCGGGGTTCTTTTCGCCTTTCCCTCACGGTACTGGTTCACTATCGGTCGATGATGAGTATTTAGCCTTGGAGGATGGTCCCCCCATATTCAGACAGGGTTTCTCGTGCCCCGCCCTACTTGTCTCTAGCTTAGTACCACCACTGAATTTTCACATACGGGGCTATCACCCACTATGGCCGGCTTTTCCACACCGTTTTGTTAACTCAATGACTATCACTAGAAGGCTCTTCCGATTTCGCTCGCCACTACTTTCGGAATCTCGGTTGATGTCTTTTCCTCTGGGTACTTAGATGTTTCAGTTCTCCAGGTTCGCCTCGCTAACCTATGTATTCAGTTAGCGATACCCTTGCGGGTGGGTTTCCCCATTCAGATACCTCCGGATCAAAGCTTATTTGCCAGCTCCCCGAAGCTTTTCGCAGGCTATCACGTCTTTCGTCGCCTATCATCGCCAAGGCATCCACCACATGCTCTTAGTCACTTGACCCTATAACTTTGACCTCTCTTGCGAGAATCTCAGTCAAGTCAAGCAACCGCTTGCGAGGTCTCTCACCTCGCGCGTTATGCCGTAATGTGAATAATTCCTCGATATTGCTATCTTGGAGAATATTCGTCATTACTAGATATCTGCATTCGCAAAATATCTGTTTTGACGCAATCAAATTAGTCACTGGCGGCACGGTGCGCCTTTCGACGCTTTCCGCCAGTAACTCTGATTTCGACTCTATGAATTTTTAAAGAACAGCCTTATTGATCGGATCGATCAATACAAAAGCAGCCTGCTTATCAAGCTGCTTTTGTATTGAGGAGCCCAAGATTATAACATCCTAATGTTTACCCTTAGATGCTATTTTTGGTGGAGGATGACGGGATCGAACCGACGACCCCCTGCTTGCAAAGCAGGTGCTCTCCCAGCTGAGCTAATCCCCCAGGATTTCCTTGCCACCAGGCATTGGTTTTCGCTTTGTGATGGTGGGTCTAGTTGGGCTCGAACCAACGACCCCCGCCTTATCAAGACGGTGCTCTAACCAGCTGAGCTACAGACCCATTCCCTTAACCAAGTGCCTTCTCAGCACCCAGCCAAAGCTTTTTCCAACAACCGATAAGTGTGGACGTTCAATCTTGATTGCAGTTTTCCAGAAAGGAGGTGATCCAGCCGCACCTTCCGATACGGCTACCTTGTTACGACTTCACCCCAGTCACGAACCCCGCCGTGGTAAGCGCCCTCCTTGCGGTTAGGCTACCTACTTCTGGCGAGACCCGCTCCCATGGTGTGACGGGCGGTGTGTACAAGACCCGGGAACGTATTCACCGTGACATGCTGATCCACGATTACTAGCGATTCCGACTTCACGCAGTCGAGTTGCAGACTGCGATCCGGACTACGACTGGCTTTATGGGATTAGCTCCCCCTCGCGGGTTGGCAACCCTTTGTACCAGCCATTGTATGACGTGTGTAGCCCCACCTATAAGGGCCATGAGGACTTGACGTCATCCCCACCTTCCTCCGGTTTGTCACCGGCAGTCCCATTAGAGTGCCCTTTCGTAGCAACTAATGGCAAGGGTTGCGCTCGTTGCGGGACTTAACCCAACATCTCACGACACGAGCTGACGACAGCCATGCAGCACCTGTGTTACGGCTCTCTTTCGAGCACTCCCAAATCTCTTTAGGATTCCGTACATGTCAAAGGTGGGTAAGGTTTTTCGCGTTGCATCGAATTAAACCACATCATCCACCGCTTGTGCGGGTCCCCGTCAATTCCTTTGAGTTTCAACCTTGCGGCCGTACTCCCCAGGCGGTCAACTTCACGCGTTAGCTTCGTTACTGAGAAAATTAATCCCCAACAACCAGTTGACATCGTTTAGGGCGTGGACTACCAGGGTATCTAATCCTGTTTGCTCCCCACGCTTTCGTGCATGAGCGTCAGTGCAGGCCCAGGGGATTGCCTTCGCCATCGGTGTTCCTCCGCATATCTACGCATTTCACTGCTACACGCGGAATTCCATCCCCCTCTGCCGCACTCTAGCCATGCAGTCACAAAGGCAGTTCCCAGGTTGAGCCCGGGGATTTCACCTCTGTCTTACATAACCGCCTGCGCACGCTTTACGCCCAGTAATTCCGATTAACGCTCGCACCCTACGTATTACCGCGGCTGCTGGCACGTAGTTAGCCGGTGCTTATTCTTACGGTACCGTCATGTGCCCCTTGTATTAGAAAGAGCCTTTTCGTTCCGTACAAAAGCAGTTTACAACCCGAGGGCCTTCATCCTGCACGCGGCATTGCTGGATCAGGCTTTCGCCCATTGTCCAAAATTCCCCACTGCTGCCTCCCGTAGGAGTCTGGGCCGTGTCTCAGTCCCAGTGTGGCTGGTCGTCCTCTCAGACCAGCTACAGATCGCAGGCTTGGTAAGCCTTTACCCCACCAACTACCTAATCTGCCATCGGCCGCTCTAATAGCACGAGGTCTTGCGATCCCCCGCTTTCATCCTTAGATCTTATGCGGTATTAGCACAGCTTTCGCTGCGTTATCCCCCACTACTAGGCACGTTCCGATGTATTACTCACCCGTTCGCCACTCGCCACCAGGCCGAAGCCCGTGCTGCCGTTCGACTTGCATGTGTAAGGCATGCCGCCAGCGTTCAATCTGAGCCAGGATCAAACTCTATAGTTCGATCTTGAATTTAAAGTCTTTCGACTACTCACTCACTTGACGGAATATCTAGAAAGAGATAACTCTCTTCCTCTACATTACTGTTTACATGAGCGTTTGTTTTAG
>NZ_BAAGSH010000028.1:0-641 GCF_054782535.1 Comamonas humi
CTTGCCATAGCTCACGGCTTCAACCCGGCCGGGCTCCACACCCAGGGTCTGCAGGCTCTTGCGCACGGACTCGGCCCGCTTCTGGCCCAGGGCCAGGTTGTATTCGGTGCCGCCGCGCGCGTCGGTGTGGCCTGGCAGCATCAGCGACTGGCCCGGGTGGCTGCGCATCCAGCGTGCGTGCGCCTCGAGGATGGGCGTGTCGCTGGAACGCACGGTGTACGAATCGAAGTCGAAGTACACGATATGCGCCACGTTGTCCGGCCCCTTCTTACCAACCAGAGGGTTGACCACGACGGGTGCCACGCCGGAGCTGTTGCCAGCCGGTGGCTTGTTGAAGACATAGTGGTGCTCGGCACGTTTGCTGGTGGTGCTGACCGCGGTGCCACAGGCACTCAGGGCGCAGGCCACCAGCAGCGTGCAGGACACCAGCATGGTGATATAGAGCTGTCGGTTTCCGAACATGATGTTCCTTGGTTACCCATGCCTGCCCGGGAGAGGGCGAGGCATGGGTGTCATTGCGGCTTTCGTGGGCCTGAAGGCAGAGTTACGACGCCAGGTGGTGCAGCAGGTCCTGCGAGAGGATGGAGTGCGCTGCGGCGCTGCCGGCATCCGCCTGGCTGGTAATCGCCGTCGTGATCGGC
>NZ_BAAGSH010000029.1:0-1041 GCF_054782535.1 Comamonas humi
CGCAGACCTTCTTCCATGGCGATGGGGGCGATCAGCTTGACGGTGATCGACACGTTGTCGCCAGGCATCACCATTTCCTTGTCAGCAGGCAGCTCGATGGCGCCGGTGACGTCGGTGGTGCGGAAGTAGAACTGCGGACGGTAGTTGTTGAAGAACGGGGTGTGGCGGCCGCCTTCATCCTTGCTCAGCACATACACTTCAGCGGTGAAGTGGGTGTGGGGCTTGATGGAGCCGGGCTTGCACAGCACTTGGCCGCGCTCGACGTCTTCACGCTTGGTGCCGCGCAGCAGCAGACCGACGTTGTCGCCAGCCTGGCCTTGGTCCAGCAGCTTGCGGAACATTTCCACGCCGGTGACGATGGTCTTTTGCGTGTCGCGGATACCGACGATTTCGATTTCTTCGCCGACCTTGATGATGCCGCGCTCAACGCGACCGGTCACCACAGTGCCACGGCCGGAGATCGAGAACACGTCTTCCACGGGCATCAGGAAGGCACCGTCCACAGCGCGCTCGGGCGTGGGGATGTAGGTGTCCAGCGCTTCAGCCAGCTTTTCGATGGCTTGCTCGCCCAGCGGGCCCTTGTCGCCTTCCAGCGCCATCTTCGCGGAGCCGCGGATGATGGGGGTGTCGTCGCCAGGGAATTCGTACTTGTCGAGGAGTTCGCGAACTTCCATTTCGACCAGCTCGAGCAGTTCTTCGTCGTCGACCATGTCGCACTTGTTCAGGAAGACGATGATGTAGGGCACGCCCACCTGGCGGGCCAGCAGGATGTGCTCGCGGGTCTGGGGCATCGGGCCGTCAGCGGCCGAGCACACCAGGATCGCGCCGTCCATCTGGGCAGCGCCGGTGATCATGTTCTTGACGTAGTCGGCGTGGCCGGGGCAGTCCACGTGAGCGTAGTGGCGGTTGGCCGTTTCGTACTCGACGTGCGCGGTGTTGATGGTAATGCCGCGGGCCTTTTCTTCAGGCGCTGCGTCGATTTCGTCGTACTTCTTGGCTTCGCCGCCGAACTTGGCAGACAGCACGGTTGCGATCGCTGCC